>JBAUIH010000001.1:0-1584 GCA_049682755.1 Candidatus Aminicenantales bacterium
TTCGTACTGTCTGACCGATTTCAGTATGATTCTCGAAATACTGAGGTACTCGAACAACCAGTAGTTATGGGTAAGCATGTACCAATAAAATACCGCCCTGGCTGTTCTTCCGTTGCCGTCAACATAAGGATGTTCATAGGCAAGCCAGAAATGCAGCAGGACGGCCCTGATCACCGGATGAATAAAAGGCTCGCTGCTCTTGTCGTTGGCAAACGCCAGAAATTTTTCAATTCGCTCGGGCAGCATCCGGGCCTGTGGCGGGACGTGCAGGGTTTGGCCGTCACTATCGTCCAATACGACGATAGAATCCTTCTCGGTCCGAAACCGCCCCGCGGCGGCGGGATCGTCCAACGTCCCTTCGGTTAAAGATTCATGAAGTGCGTGGAGAAGGTCGATCGAGAGAGGTTGTCCGATGAACGATTTTATTTTCCGGAAGGTATGATAGTTGTTCAGGATCATCTTCTCGGCTTTGTTTTTCGGTGGTCGCCCCTCGCGCAGCATTTCCTTGGCGACTTTCCGCGATGTGGATGCACCCTCGATCTGGCTGGATGCGATGGCTTCTTCCATCAGGGAACTGATCAGATATCGCTCTCTGGCTTCGGGAGATAGTTCCGGATTGTCCACCAGGATGCTGCCACCGGCATTCTGATCGATGAAATGCAGTTCCTTGAGGACCGAATCGGGAAGCCAGAATCCGAAGTGTCCCCCGTGAGGATCAATCAGTGGGATCTGTTTTATGTTTTGCGTGCGAGAGATTTTGATGAGAAACCAAAATTCCCCCGGGGATATCGTTGTCGGGAGTTTCAGGTATTTCGCTTTTTCCCAATGAAGATAATCAAGATTGGCCTTTTCGACGCATTGGCGTGCTTCCTGGGAAGTCAGCAAAGAAACCAATTTTCGAGGATTGCGAGCAAAAACTTCACGCCAATTAGGTGTGGGTTCAGGAAGTTTCACGTGTCACCTCGCCGAATTTCGTGCATGCCGGCGCTCCGTGTTCGAAGTCAATGTAATGTCAATTTACGTCAAATTGATGTTTCATGCCTGAAATGATCAATGAAATGTCAATTAGTGTCAAGTTGACATTTCAGGCAAGAACGAAGGGCAGGCAGTAACAGGTAGTAAGATGTACCGGGGTTAACCTTCATGCATGATGGAGTTTGCCCCACCGGGCCGCTTTCTTCGCCATCCACGGGTTGAACCCAAGGTGTTCCGCGATGTTGGTATAGGTCATGCCCAACCTGCGGAGATCCAGGACCTTGTCGGATATCTTCATGTAATTCGGGATCGCATCTTCGTCCGTCAGGTCCATCTCAATGGGGATCTCAAAGGCGGTTCGAATTCTTTCAGATGGAGCGCGCCAGAAATTTCAAAGGGTTGCGGCGCACGCCGCCACCGCTTTTCCGTTCGACTGCGAAGTGGTTGTGAAGTTCGTTGGCGGGAACAACCTCCTCCGGGTACTGAAAGGGAATCTGGCTTGGCGCCGAATCACCTCCTCTCCCCTTTTGAGAATATTAATAACCCTGTTTGGACAATAGGCAGTATGCGATGATGTTTGCGTTTGATCTGCATGCGGTTGTTCGGGTT
>JBAUIH010000002.1:0-2090 GCA_049682755.1 Candidatus Aminicenantales bacterium
AACCCCCGCCCCCAACCCCGGGGGACATTTTAGCTTGGCAGTTGAGGGGACATCTTGACAAAGCTTAAACAGGCCTTCCTCAGAAGATGAACCGGGCGACGTCGGGAGAGGGAAGCAACTCCCAGCGGCCGGCGACTCCCGCCGCCCGCGCGCCGAGCTCGAAATGGAGCATCGCGATCCCGCAATCGAGGCGCTTTGATATGGAAGACATAGTCGGGGCCCGGCCGGTCGAGATAATGACGGCATTCTGTTCGATCCGGAACCTCCAGGGCTGCCGGTTCTGAGCGGAGGGAGCGAGCCTGGCCGCGGCGAAGGCCTTCTCCAGCCGGGGCGGAATTGTGTCCAGGTCGATAAGTCCAGAGAGGGCCCTTCTGCGGCGAGACCCGACCACTGCGGACATAAACTCTTCCCTTTTTTCCTTCCACTCCGGCGAATGGCCGACCGGAGTGACCGAGAGCACTTTTTCCCCATCCTGGATTTCGATTTGCTTCCGCACGGCCTCAGGACTGAAAAATCCGCCCACCCAACAGGTGGCGAGTCCCAGCGAAGTCGCCTCCAGAATGATTCCTTCTCCGGTATAGCCGGCGGCTTCCTGGACCCATGGAGAATCCATCCATCCGATAAAAGCGATATAAAGGACGGCGCCTTTGACGCGGCCATAGTTCCCGAGGAGGCCCTTGAAGACCGTTTCAGGGGAGTCATGGACTAAAACCGAGCGCGCTTCGGGAAAAGGCCGGAACTCGCGGCAGACCCGGTCCAGGCGCGCCAATTTTTCTTCTTCAGGAGGGCGCGACGTGAAGGTGCGGCGGGAATGGCGCTGAAAGACAGCTTCATACCAACTGGCGACGGGAAGTTCCATGAGGTCTTCCTTCTTCTATTCGTATTATGCCAGACGCCATCCGGCCCGGCAATCCTGCACTCTCTCGGGTTGACTCTATCCTCTGTTCAGGGCAGAATAAAAATGGAAAGAAATCGTATCAGAGGAGTCGAAAAATGAGATTGTTGCGCCGGACCTGGGTTTTTGGCTTGATCCTGGCGGCCGCCTTCATCGCCTGGGCCGATGAGGGCATGTGGATGCCTCATCAGATGAGGGTCCTCGACCTCCAGAAACTTGGACTTCAGATGAACCCGGACGACCTTTACAAAAAGGACGGAACCGGACTCATGAGTGCCGTCGTCAACCTGGCCGGTGGGACGGGTGAGTTCGTCTCGCCGGAGGGACTGATTCTGACCAACCATCATGTCGCCTTCGGCGCCATCCAGAGGGCGGCGACCAAGGAAAAAGATTACATCGAGAAGGGCTTTCTCGCTCTCGCCCGCAGCGAGGAGATTCCGGCCCAGGGCTATACAGCCGATGTCCTGCTCGGCTACGACGAAGTCACGGAGAAGATTGTCCGGAACATCAAACCCGGTCTGACCTCTCTTGAAATCTATTACGCTATTGAGAAAGCCCAGAAGGAACTGATCGCCGCGGCCGAAAAGGAAGGGCCGGACATCCGGTGCACGGTGGCCAGCATATACAGCGGCAACCAGTATTATCTCTTCCGCTACAAGCGCCTTAAGGATATCCGCCTGGTTTACGCGCCTCCCCAGGACCTTGGGAACTTCGGAGGCGACATCGACAACTGGATGTGGCCCCGGCACACCTGCGACTTCTCTTTCCTTCGAGCCTACGTCTCCAAGGACGGCTTGGGTGTCGATCACAGCCCGGAAAATGTTCCTTACAAACCCAAATCGATGTTAAAAATTTCCCTGGAAGGGGTCAAGCCGGGCGATTTCACGTTCGTCATGGGCTATCCCGGTCGAACGTACCGCAACTATACCAAGTCCGAGGTCCAATCCGACAGAGATATTCTGGAGCGGAGGATTGGCCTGTTCCAGGACATTATCGCCTTTTTCGAGAAGGCGGGCCAAGGCAACCGTGACGTCGAGATCAAGTACGCCGGGCTGGTCAAGGGCCTCAATAATGCCTTGAAAAACTTCCAGGGGAAGATCGAGGGGATGGACAAGATCTCACTGGTTTCCAAGAAGGGAGCCTCCGAAGATGATTTCCTGACGTGGGTTTGCCAGGAGCCGGGTCGCCAAGAGTC
>JBAUIH010000003.1:0-3352 GCA_049682755.1 Candidatus Aminicenantales bacterium
ATTCAGCACCAGGCGCAGGAAGAAAGGATGATCTGGAAGAGCCGCACGGATTGTCAAAGCCAGGACGTTGTCGAGCAAGAAGGATTTATCCTGGCCCGGTTCGTCCTCCCGATCCTATCGGAAGGACGGCTCAAGAACCTGACCTTCAGCCGGCCGTCCTCCCTCGATGTCAAAGCCGAGGTTCTGGCCGGCCATGTCCCTCTCTTCACGATTCCTTTTCTCCTTGACAAGGATCTTCCTCCGGAAGAGCGGGACGATTTTAAGGAAGAAAACGGCATCGCGCTCCTCCCTTCCCCTGCCGAGATCCTCCCGCCGCGGGTGAGTTTCTCGGACGCTTCACTCATCCCCCGGGACGCCACTCCCCTGCTTGAAAAGGCCCTCGACATCGAAATCTTCCGGCCCCAGGATATCTCGGCCGCCCAACTTCGCTCGGTCCTTGGCCTGGAGGAGTCGCAGGACCCTGTTCCCGAAGGCGTTTATCTCATCAGGAACGACCTCGGCCTCGGCGGAGTCTATGTCCAGGGAGATGCCGAGGAGATCGTCGCGGCCATTGAAGGAAGTTTTCAGGTGTTATCGTTTCGGATGGAGAGCGGCGTTTGGATTCTGAAATACAGCCCGTCACAGAGCCAGACGGTTTTCCGCTCTCCGGAGGGCGAAGAGATGTACGACCTCATCCCTATGGGCATCATCATTATCGACGGTGAGGTCATGTCTCTGGGAGGCGGATATATCGATGAGGGAGGAGAAATCCGCCTCCTTGAAGATCAGGAGGCTCCTTCCCTTCTCCCGGGAATCAACCTCACGCTGGTCACCTCGGGAGAGATCACCATCACCTCTCACCTCCTCCAGCAGGGCATCACCTGGCAGGACGGCATTCCTTACGTGAAGAGCGACCAGACGCAGTTGGTCATCTTCTCCACGGGCCGGGACCTCTGGGGGGAAGACGCCCGGGAGGGAGGCATCGTCATTTCCCGGAGCGCCCCCCAAGACCTCAAAGTCCAAGCCAGTCTGACCGCCGGCGGAGGAGGGCTCAGGCTCGAGGGAGAAGACGCGGCGCTTCAGCTCTTAGGGAGTATCCAGACAATGGATTACGCTTTCGCCGGACGCCGGCTGAATTTGACGCCGTGGCTTCCGGGAGCGGATGGAGATGGTCTGCCGATCGACGGACCGAAAACCGCGCAGCCCGTTCTTTTTATCTTCCAGTTCAGCGCCGCCGCCTGGCGGGAGTTCTGAATGGACCGCGGCTATTCTCTGCTCGAAGCGGTCATCGCGCTGGCCCTGGCCTCTCTGGTCATATATGGAGCCTCAGGCATTTTCCTGGGGCGCTCGGAAGGATATCAACTCAAGAAAGCGGCCTGGGAGATACAGACGCGGCTGAACTATGCCCGCTACAAAGCGATCTTCGAAAACCGCCCGGTCCGGATCAGGTTCCGGCCGACCGGATACACGGTCGAAAAATTCAACAGCGCGCTCAATGTCTGGCTCCCGGAAGCCGGCGGCTCGTGCGAGGGAGTCACCATCGAAGCCAACAACACTCCAACCTTTCACCCAGTCGGAACCGTCTCCAACCTGGCGACAATCACCATATCAAACGCTGCGGGAAGATGCAGAATCACGCTAGCCATTTCGGGAAGGATCCGCGTGGTGATGCTGTGACGTGAACGGCGGTCAGCCTCCGGCCGTCTCTTTGATTCTGCGCAGGGCGTCGCCGATCTCCGAGGCCGAGGTGAGAAAGCCATGCGCGCCCCAGCGGGCAACGGCTGATTCAAGGACTTCCTTATTCAAGTGGGATGAGAAAACGATGACCGGAACTTCCCTGGTCGCCTCCAACCTGACGAGTTCGCCAAAGACCGTGGCCACGTGCTTTTCCGGAAGCGAGATGTCCAGGAAGACGGCATCGGGTTTCTGCTCGGTTAAGCTTTCCACTGCGCTTTTAGCGCCAGCGAAGGAGTTGACCTGATAGCCCTGCCGGACCAGCCTCATCTCGATCATCGTCGCCAGCCGGGAGGCGCCGGCGATCAGCATAATCCTGGCGACCCTTCGTTCCGGCTTTCCGACGATCCTCTCCACGCTCTCCAGGAGCACGTTGGGATTAAACGGTTTCTTGATGTAGCCGATGACACCCGCCCGATAGCACTCCTGGACGAACTTCGGAGAGCTCATGATGGTCAGGGCCATGATCGGAATACCAACGGTCAGGGGGTCTTCCTTCAACTTGATGGTCGCCTCCAGGCCGTGCATGCCCGGCATGATCATGTCCATCAGGATCAATTCCGGCCTGTCCTCCCGGGCGAGTTTAATCCCCTCCTGCCCGTTCTTGGCCACGACGACGATATGCCCCTGCGGCTCAAGGTATTTCTTGATCAGCTCGATCTGGATGCTGTCATCTTCGACCAGCAATATTTTGGCCAATCTTGCCCTCGCTGTCTTCCCCTATATTATTTGGCAATTCCGGGTTTTCTGCAAGTCTTAAGTTCGGGGCCCCGCTCCTTTCTCGTAAATGATCCGGCCATCGACGATGGTATAAACGACCTCGGCCTGGAGGATTTCATCGGCCGGGATGGTCAGAAGGTCGCGGTCGAAGACGGTGATGTCCGCCAGTTTCCCGACCTCGAGCGAACCCCGGGCATCTCCCTCGAAGCAGGCTTTAGCGTTGTCAATCGTATAGGCGCGGATGGCCTCTTCGACGGAGATCCGCTCGTCCGGGAACCAGCCCTCCGGCGGTGTGCCCTTGAGGGTTTTGCGGGTGACCGCCGCGTAGATCAGGTATTTGGGATGCATGTGATAATAGGCGGCGCTCGTTCCGGGCCAATCCGATCCGAAGCTCAGGGTGGCGCCGTTGTCCAGAAGCGAGCGGAAGGCGTAGGCGCCCCGGCAGCGCTCGTGGCCGATCCGTTCTTCCATCCAGCGCATGTCATCCGAGATGTGGTAGGGATTCACCTCGGCAATGACGCCGAGCGCCCGGAAACGGGGAAAATCCTGGGCCCGAATGACCTGGGCGTGGATCACCCGGAAACCATGGAGGTCGATGTCCAGCTCGCTTTTGAGCTTTTCATAAAGATTGAGCATCTCGGCGACGCCGCGGTCGCCGATGGCATGGACGTTGGGGACGAAACCGGCCTCGAGCCCCGCCTTGATCAGACTGTACATTTTGTCCATGTTGCCGACCTTGAGCTCGGGGTCATCGGAGGTGTGGCGGCGCCAGTGACCATAGTTCTGCGGCTCGTCCGAGTACGGCTCGAAAAAGAGCGCCCCGTGGGTCCCCATGATGCCGTCGATGTACCCCTTCAGGGCGCCGTAGCGGAGCCAACCGTCTTTCTGCCCCGTCTTGGGATGGAGCCCCATTGTGAAG
>JBAUIH010000004.1:0-8457 GCA_049682755.1 Candidatus Aminicenantales bacterium
CAGCCGCGGCTGGCAACTCCTCAAGCTCTACTTCATGGTCGGACTGCCTACCGAGAGGGAGGAGGATCTGGAGGGGATTGTTCATCTCGTCGAGGAGATCTGGCGATGCGGCAGAGACCGGCTCCAGAAGGCGCCCCGCATCAATCTCAGCTTGTCCTCTTTCATTCCCAAGCCGCACACACCGTTCCAATGGCTTCCCATGGAGGAAGCGTCGGCGCTCTTGGAGAAACAGTGGTTCATCCGCTCAGGGCTGAGCCGCTTCCGGTCCGTGACGGTCAAGGCCCATCCAGCGCAGAGCTCTCTCCTGGAGGGCATCTTTTCCCGGGGGGACAGGCGGCTGGGTCGAGTCCTTGTCCGGGCCTGGGAAAATGGCGCCCGCTTCGATAGCTGGAGGGATCACTTCGACTTCTCTATTTGGGAGGAGGCGCTGGCCGCGGAAATACAAGACTATGGCGTTTATCTCGGCGCTCTGGATCACCAGACCGTCCTTCCCTGGGACCACATCGATACGGGGATAAAAAAAGAATTCCTCCTGGCCGAGCTCAGGAAAGCGGGTCGAGAGGAAAGGACGGCGTCCTGCTGGGCGAGCGACTGCCGGCAGTGCCAAGGATGCGATCCCCGGCTCCGGATCGGGAAAAAGTTCAGGCCCCCCCATGCGGTTCCGGCCATGAAGCCCCGGTCCTTTGGCCGGAGGACGGAGAAACTCCAACGCTACGAGGTCATCTACGAGAAGTCCGGACTGGCGCGGTTCCTCTCCCACCGCGACCTCATCAATCACCTGCAACGGTCCCTGCGCCGGGCGGGAATCAGCGTCGCCCATTCGGAGGGCTTTCACCCCAAGATGCTCGTGTCTTATGGGCCTGCGCTTCCCCTGGGGATGGAAGCGAAAGGGGAGCGTTTTGAATTCAAGTCCCGTTACCGTTTCCAGGAACGGGCACTGCTCCGGCGTCTCAACAAGTCCGTGCGTCCGGGCATCCGCTTCCTTCGGGTGCGGGCGGTCGGCGAAAGCGAACCCACCCTCGGGGAGCGGATCAAAGGAATGGTCTATTGGCTGGACCTGCGCGATGATCATGTTCGCCCGCACTTGGAAGCCCGGACAAGGTCGGCCGGGGCAGAGGCGCAGAGCGAACTGGGGTTTATCCGCCGGGAAATGAGCGCATTCCTGGCCAGGCATCCGGATTTCCCGGCCGCATTCCGGCTGGATGAAGAAAGAGACCGGCTCGTCTTTGAGTTCCCGCATCTGTCCCGGCGCGGCCTTCGGCCGCAGGATGTCATCGGGGAAGTCTTCGGCCTCAAGAACGCGTCCTTCCGGCTGACCCGAGAGGGATTTATTGTCTCGGAGGCTGGGGAAGCACCGACGGACCCGGGGCCAAATTGACTTTGCCTCCTTTTCCAATATATAAAGGGGGCGAAATTTTCGAAAAATTGACGAGGAGGACACCGTGATCGATTTCAACTTGAGCGAAGAACAGCAGGCCCTTCAGAGCATGGCCCGGGAGTTTGCTCTCAAGGAAATGCGGCCGAACGCCGCCAGGTACGACAAGGGAGGCGAATTCCCGGAAGAGATCATGAAGAAGGCTTTCGAGGCCGGATTCATGACCTGCAATATCCCGCAGGAGTATGACGGCGGGGGGCTGAATGAGCTGGATATCGCCATCATCAGCGAGGAACTGGCCGCCGGCTGCGCCGGAATGTTCACCACGATCATGGCGACCTCGCTGGCCTTCATCCCCATCCTCCTCTTCGGGACGGATGAGCAGAAAAAGATATTCCTGAGCCCGTTCACCAAGAAGATGGACTTCGCGTCCTTTTGCTTGACTGAGCGGGAAGCCGGTTCGGACGCCGGCGCCACCAAGACGCGGGCTTTGCGTGATGGCGATCACTATGTCATCAACGGCTCCAAGTGTTTTATTACCAATGGTGGGGTTGCCGATCTTTATATCGTCTTCGCCCTGACGGATCCCGAAAAGGGGATCCGCGGCGTCAGCGCCATCGTCGTGCCGCGCGCAACTCCCGGAATCATCATCGGCAAGGAAGAAGACAAGATGGGACACCGGGCTTCGAATACCGTTGAGATTTTTTTCGAGGATGTACGGGTGCCCGTCGAGAACCTGCTGGCCAAGGAGGGCATGGGTTTCATCGTGGCCATGAAGACCCTGGACAAGACGCGCGCTTCGGTCGGCGCCGCCGGCGTCGGGGTGGCTCGGACGGCCCTCGAGTATGCTGTTGATTATGCCAAGACGCGCAAGCAGTTCGGCAAACCGGTCGCCCTGTTCCAGAACACGGCTTTCAAGCTTGCCCAGATGGCCATGGAGATCAATGCGGCCCGTCATCTTGTCTGGCACGCCGCCTGGCTGATGGACCAGGGCAGGTCCTGCGGAAAGGAATCCGCCATGGCGAAGTGTTTCGGCTCGGACGTGGCCATGAACACAACAATCGAGGCCCTGCAGTTATTCGGCGGCTACGGCTATATGAAGGATTACCCGATGGAGAAGCTGATGCGGGACGCCAAGCTCCTTCAGATCTATGAGGGGACGAACGAGATCCAGAGGTTGGTCATATCCAGGGAAGTGATCGGCCCGATCAAGTGAGGCTTCCCGAACCCAGCCTCCGGCGGTTACAAATCTAAAAGGCTGGGCGCCCTATCGAGAGAAAGGACAAAGGGGGGAGAGTTGTTTTTTTGAGAATGGCAAGATGGACGGACAAAACGAGTTCGTCCGCTACACACCTTCTTCGGTAAAATATTCCGGAATGATACCCAGGGTTTCCACTCCGGCTCCCTTGGCGATGTCGATCATTTGCAACACTCGACTGTAGGGGATCTTGGCATCCGCCCGGATGAAAATGGTTTTATCCTGACGGGCCGAATAAATGCGTCGGAGCTCGTCTTGAAGAACATTGAGGCTGACTTCTTGCTGGTTGATCAGCACCGACATGTCCAACTTCATCGTCAGGACGATCAATCCCGTCGGCATTCCTCCGCTGGTGTCGGCTGCGGTCTCCGGCAACTTGACGTCGATTCCCTTCTGGACGATCGGCGTGATGACCATAAAGATGATCAGCAGAACGAGCAGGACGTCGCAAAGCGGGACGACATTGGGTTCGGCTTTGGCTGCCATATGGGCCTCCTCAAAAACATCTACATTCGGGAGGGCTATTGTATTCCAAACAATTCCGGTTTGTCAACGCATTTTCCCAGTCGCCTGATTCAAATGGAGGATGCCGGATCCCGATTGCAATTCTCAAGGTGAGCCTGTATAGTTGGGATCGAAAGGAGCCGGGATGCGAGAATTGAAGGTCGAAGTGGCCGAAGTCAAAGAGCGCTGTGGGGCCAGGCATAAGGTTGGCGATGCCTTCTTTATCCGGGGCGAGGGAACGATCGAGATCCCCGAGGGCAAAAAGGTTTGTATTTATGCTCTCAACAGCCTCTTTCCCTTCCTGACCACCAAACAGAGGGAGGAGGAGCTTCCTGATGATGATTGGATCTCGGAGACGGAGTTCCTGACCTGTCCGGACCCCAAAGGCGTCATCTTCAAGATCATCCCCTTGAAATAGGGGAGGACGACGGCGGCTCGAACGGCTGTTATTTCAACGTAGCCAGCGTTTTCTTGGGGCTGTTAGTCCTAATCACAAGCAGGGCGCGGCCGACCCCCGCTGAAGTGCCATAGCAGTATTGGATGTCGATGACGGCGTTGCCCAGAAGGGCGCCGATTTCCGCTCCCGCTCCAATACGGTCACTGATCTCGACGGTGATCACCTTGTTCGCTTTGACCTTATAACCGAGGGCCTTGAGGCATTTTTCCGCTTTCTTGTTGTCGGCGGTGATCAAGCGGAAATGACCCTTTTTTTCCTGTGAATAGGCGCAGAGCGCCTTGAGGTTGACACCCACGTTGGCCAGGGTTCCCAGCACCCTCCCCAGGATGCCGGGTTCGTCCGGCGTGATGACATGAAGTTCGCTGGCTTCTTCGACTCTGTGCACGGATCGCTCTCCTTCAGGGAAAACCAATTATAACAAAATTTCGCGGCGCAAAAAAGGGTTGCATCTCTTTTTTGGTGATTCTAACGGGCACAGGAGGCCGGATTTGTTTTTTCCCAGCCCGGAGCTATAATGGGTACTTTCGAGAAACCGGGCCATGATCTCTCCTCAAAGAAAAGATATCCGGATGGCGATCATCGACAATTCGATTGAACCCTCGATCTACAGGCCGGTCGAGCACTGGGGCAAGTTCCTGGACGTTCCCATTGCATCCTTTCGGGCGCCCGACGGACGATTTCCCGACCTGAAGGGAGACTTCACCCACTTTATCTTGACAGGTTCCGAAGCCTCGATAGTGGAAAGGGAGCCTTGGGCCGATGAGGAGGTCGCATTTGTCCAAGACGCAGTGGCGCAGGGCTTTCCCGTCCTCGGCAGCTGTTACGGCCATCAGCTTATCGCCCTGGCCCTCGGCGGAGCCGGCCGGGTGCGGCGCTGTCTTCAGCCGGAAGTCGGCTGGTATCCGATCCAAATCGTTGAAAAAAGCGGTCTTCTGGGCGAAAAAGGCGTCGCTTTTGCGTTTTGCAGTCATTTTGACGAGACGGTCGGCCTGGGCTCCGAGTATCGCGTCCTGGCTTCAAGCCTGAGATGCCCCATCCAGGCCTTCGAGCTTACCGGCCAGCCTGTCTGGGGGATTCAGTTTCATCCGGAGATCGATATGCCCGACGCGCGTCGCTTCCTTCAGGTCTTCGCTGAGCTCGGCCTCCCGACGGCGCCCGTTTTCGCAGACGCATTGCGGACGGAACCCCGAGATTCGGGGCTCATCCGGAGGATCGTCCGCCATTTTCTGGCCGGGAGGGCTGTGAAATAAATTCGCTTTTCCCTTGACAAAGTTGTTTTTTTTTAATATTTATCATAGGGAAAAGAGAGGGATACGTCTCTTTTTTCTATGAAATTCTTTTCAATGGAGGCGTGGATGAGAAACAAAAAGGTCTTGGTATTTATCGTTCTCTTTGTTGCCATTTTCGCTCTGAGCTCGTATGCGGAGACGAAAAAGCTCAAGAGCATCGGGCAGTACACCCTTGTGCGGATTCGGGGAACGGTGCCGACCCAGGATGTCATGAAGATGCTGGTCGACCGCTATGCCGCGGATATCAAGTACGGTTTTGACCTGGCCGGCGCCGGCGATCTTTATCTTCCCTTCATGGAACAGCTCAAGAGCGCGACCTTTGAGGAGAAGGCGCTGCCTGTGGGGGACAAGCTCCAGTGGATGCTCTTCCGTTCCCAAGGGAAGGTGAAATTGGCCCAGGACATCGAGTGGGCCGGCAAGGCGCCTCTTGAAGTCTTCTCCTTCACCGTGGAAAAAGATTACAAAGCCTATGAATTCGTCATGCCCAGGCCGTGCGGCAATATCTCCCTGCGCGGAGTCACGGACCTCGAGCTTCCTCTGCCCACCTGTGCGTTGACTGTTTCCCCGTCCAAGATCAATCTCAAGGACCAGGTGACCATCGATATGAGCGGCACTCAGATGGCCGCATCCATGGAAGTGGACATTCTCGGTCCGGACGGCCAGAAGATTGCGACCCACTCCTTTACGCCGGAAGAGGCGAGAAAACAGACGAGCTTCGACAAGCCCGGGATCTATACTTTCAGGGGCCGGGCCACGAACGCCCAGGGCAAAGTGTCGACGGGCCCCTGCGAGGCGGAACTGGTGGTCAATGCTCCGCCCACCTGCTCACTCACGACTTCATGCATGCCCTGCAAGAATATGGTCGGCAGGCCCATCGGCATTGATGCCTCCGGATCGACCGATCCCGATGGTCAGATTGCCCGGGCGGACTTCGCCATCACGGATACCGCCGGCAATCCCGTGGACAAATTTATGGACGGGGATGCCCCCTTTATCTGGGACAAGATCTTCGACCAGCCGGGAACCTATGCCATCACGGTCGTCGTTACCGATGATTTCGGCGCCGTTTCCGAGCCCTGCCGGGTCGTCCTTGAGGTCACTCAGAAACGGAGTTATTTCTCCGTCGAAGGCGGACCCTTCTTTGCTCGGGGCAGCCATGGGCCCTATGTTTACGCCCAACTGGATTGGCTGTATTGGATCCTGCCCGATAAGTTGGACTTTACCCTGGCCGGCGGCGGAGCCTTGGCGCTCAAAGGAGATCCCTGGAAATCGTTCGCTTTGGCCGATGCCACGATCAATTACCATGCCGGGGCGTTTTACTTCGGTGGTGGCTTCGGATTCACGACCTCCGTCAAGGAAGGACGCGACGCCGATTTTGAACTCGTCGGCCGGGCTGGTTTCGACCTTTTCAAGAACCCGGAGAACATGGGAGGACTGATTTTCCAGATCAGATGGCCGCTCGGGTCCGGGCGCTCTTTCGCAGATCACCACAAGTTCGGGCTCGGGTTCCGGTTCCTCTTCTGAGTCCAGCGAAGTATTCGGATCGTCAAAGGCCAAGGATTCGCTCCTTGGCCTTTTTTTTCGAGGTGAGATGAGAATCGCTCTTATCGGCGCCGATGGGCAGCTCGGATCGGACCTGAAGAAAATCCTGGACAAGGATGAAGTGACGCCGCTCTACTACCCTGATTTTGACGTCACCGAGCCGCTAAAAGTGCGGATCGCGCTGGAGGGACTGAGGCCGGAGGTGGTCATCAATACGGCCGCCTTTCATCGGGTGGACGAATGCGAAGACAATCCTGAGACGTCCTTCCAGGTCAACGCCTTGGCTGTCCGGGACCTGGCGCGGATCGGCCGGGAACTCGATTTTGCCCTCGTCCATTTCAGCACCGATTATGTTTTCGACGGCCGGAAAAAATCACCTTACGTCGAGGACGATCCTCCGAATCCGCTGAATGTCTATGCCGTTTCCAAGCTGGCGGGAGAGTTCTTCATCCGTTCCCTCCTCGATCGCCATTTTATCGTCCGGACCTGCGGGCTCTTCGGGGAGGCCAGCTCCCGCGAAAAAGGATACAACTTCGTCGACCGGATGATCGTGCTCGAAGGAGAAGGCAAAATGCTGCGGGTGGTCGACGATCAATGGGTGACTCCGACCGCCACCGCGGAGTTGGCCGAGCGGGTCAGCGACCTTATCCGTACGGAGCATTACGGCCTCTTTCACCTGACCAGCCGGGGGGAATGCACCTGGTTCCGGTTCGCCCAGAAAGTTTTCGCGCTGATGGGAAAAAAGCCGCGCCTGGAGCCCGTTGATTCACAGAGTTACGGGTCCAAAGCGCGCCGGCCTCTCTATTCAGTTCTTGATAATAAGAAAGCCAAGGAGATCGGCCTCAAGGATTTCTCCCCATGGGACAAAGCCCTGGAGGTCTACCTGAGGCGAAAAGGCTTTATCCCCGGGTGAGTATGTCCAGAATCGTCCTGGGAAGGGGGAAGACTTTGCCGTCGGCATTGGTGGCGATATGGACGGTCTGTCCGGAGGCGATGACGTTTCGATCGCCCTGGTTCAGGATCTCATAGTCGAAAATGACTTTCTTGGGCGTCGCTTCGTGGAGCGTTGCCCGGATAATGAAGACCTGATCATAGCGAAGGGGTTTCCGGTAGCGGCAAAAAGCTTCAACGACCACAAGGTAGTGGCCATTTGCTTCCATCTCCTTATAAGGGATCCCTTTCCGTCGGCAGAATTCGGTCCGGCCGATTTCAAACCACTCGAAATAGCCCTTGTTGTGAGCCACCCCCATCTGATCCGTCTCGGAGTAGCGAACCCGTTCTTCGATCTCGACGGCTGAAGTCATGGAAAAGGAAGGCCGCTCACTCGGCGAGTTTCCCGAGTTTGGCCAGCTCCTCGTTGTAATACTTCCGGTAAAGGATTTCCCACTCGCGGCTCCCCTCCTCGATAGACTTCTTCTGGGATTGGATCTTGTCGACAGCCTTGCGGTCGAGCGTTTCGTAGAGCCTCATCTCTTCCTCGATGGCCTTGACGATGATCAGACGGATTTCGTTGGGGTCGTCCAGGAACTCGACTTGGTCGATTTTATAGAGCAGGCTGACGACCTGTTTGGAGAGGTAATTGATCTTCTCGCGCGACAGCCGGCTGCTCACAGGACGAGATTCCTTTCCTTGGCCAGCTTGGTCTTGATCATCCGGAACATGGTCTGGTACTCGATGTTTTCCCGCCGGATTTTCTCCATATGCTGGCTGAGAATCTCCCGGACCTCCTGGTCAAGTTGGTCTTCTTTCTGGAACTCTTCGGTGATCAAGGAGATGATGTTTTCGACAATCTTGTTGCGGTCTTCCAGGATAACCTTGCCTTCTTTGGTCAGGTTTCTGACGATGACGAAGGCCAGATGATCAATCTGATTCTTGTTCAACCGCATAACTTCCTTAAAATACATCAGGTGGAACAAAAATTCAAGACGGCGTGGGAGATTGTAAGCATTCCTATCTGTGTGATTCGGCTGGGGCCCTGAGGCCGCCCTGTGCACCCGCACCCCCGGGGAACCAGTCCCGTCGGTTCCCCCCA
>JBAUIH010000005.1:0-5132 GCA_049682755.1 Candidatus Aminicenantales bacterium
GCTGGTGGCTGATCGCGGGTCTGGCCATGGCGCTCGTGAGCGTGATCATGGCGACACTCTTTCCCGTGGTCATCCTGCCCATCTTCCATCGCTACACGCCGATCGAAGACAAAGAGTTGACCGATGCCCTTAGAGAGATCCTCGCCCTGGAGGGCTTGAAGAGCGGCGGGTTTTTCCAGGAGGACATGAGCCGCCGGACACGCAAAGAAAACGCCTTCCTGGCCGGCCTGGGAAAAACGCGAAGAGTCGTCCTCGGCGATAACTTGGTCAAACAGATGACGGTTCCGGAGATCGTCTCCGTTATCGGTCACGAAGTCGGGCATTATCGCTACAAGCACATCTGGAAAGGCATTGTTGTCGAAACTTTCGAGCAGTTGGCCGTCTTCTATCTTCTCAGCGTGGTGATGAGGGCGGCTTTTCCCGGGTTTCCCGAGACCACCCGCGAGGGGCTGACGGTCCTGCCTGTCATGCTGATCGTCGGCGGGGCGGCGTCGAGCTTGGTGTTCGGTCCCATCAGCAATGCGCTGTCGCGGCATTTCGAGAAACAGGCGGACCTCTATGCCGCGGCCCGCGTCAAAGACATTCAAGCTTTTGCCACGGCGCTCGCCGGATTGGCCGACCGCAACCTGAGCAACGCCTACCCCGCTTGGTGGGTAAAGGTCCTTCACTACAGGCACCCTCCTGTCGGCGAAAGGCTGCAATATCTAGAATCTGAAGAGATTTGATCGTTTTTTGGAAGGACACCTGACCTTTTTTAGCGACACGGCGGCCGGTCTCCACGTGGGGGCTTGGGAGGAGTGAGATGGCATAAAAATTGCTCCATGTTAAGCAGAATGACTGGCATGTCCGGATCCAGCCGAGGAGCCACGGAGATGAAAAAAATTCGTTATGTTCTAATCGCCCTCGCATTGATCTTGGCTTTTGGCCGGCCAGCTTTGGCCGGAGACCGCTTTCAGACTTCTTTGAACTTCCTTATAGGCCATCCCCAAAACGAGTTCGGGCAAAATGTCGACCGGACCTTCTATGGGATGTCGGGCGAATTCTTCTACCGACTGCCCAGATCTCCGTTCTCGGTCGGAATCAGCCTGGAATATCTTAATTACGGGAGCGAGACGCGAGTAGAGCCTTTCAGCTGTTACATCCCGGATGTTCTGGTCGATGTCACGACCAGGAACAGCCTTTTTTCGTCGGTGGCAGTGATCCGGCTTTCTCCCGTCGAGGGATTCTTCAGGCCCTATGTTGAAGCTTTGATCGGGTTCAATTACCTTTTCACCTTTACTTCCGTCAACGATTACGGCGATTGGTCGCAGGATATCGCCACTACAACCAATCTCGACGACTGGAGCCTCACCTACGGGGCCGGGGCGGGAGCCGTGGTCAGGGCTTTGGAGATCCGCAGCAACTGGGCGCAACCCATTTTCTCGATCCATATGGAAATCGGCGTCCGGTATCACAAAGGCGGGATAGCTGAATACCTCAGGGAGGGTTCGATCCGACGGGAGCAGGGCTCTTTCTGGTATGAGCCGATGATATCCGACACGGACCTGCTGAAAATCCATCTGGGGATAGTCTTCCGCTTTTGAAAAGCCGCTCTTATCCGGGGCTATCCTCAGTCGATGAAGCAGAATCGCTCCCATGAATGCTCATCGATGAAAGCGGTTTTCAGGGAAATTGACAGCTCCTTGATCGCCAAGGCTTGACAGCGGCTCGCACAGGGCTTATCTCATAATCAGAGGCTATCGATGAGACGTCAGCTTTTAGCCGCATGTATCATAATTTCCGCCTTGTGCGCCTGCACGAGGGTCATTATTTCCAAGCATCCCGGCTACGATTTCCCGGCGACGGACCCCGATTCGATCCTGGCCCATGACCGGACGGCGCCCGACTACCCGTTCGTCATCATCGGCCGGATCAGTCTCGACATGACCTGGACCATTAATCCTGGACGGGACGAGAAGAAGATCGAGAAGATGGCCGCCCGGGCCGGCGCCGACGGCATCATCGTCTCCGGCCTGGACATCAACATCGATGCCTTCAACCGGCATGTCGCCACCCAGGGTTATGCCTCCGTGTCGGGCACAGATCTCTCGGAATTTGTCGTGGTCACGCGGCCGCATGCACTGTACCTGGAGCAGTCCCGGATCTACGGCTACATCATCAAGCGCACAGGCTGAAAAGCCCTCTTTGCGGCCACTCCCCTTCTTCAATCCAGTCCGATTTTCTTGAGCAGGGCTTTGTATCGAGGATCACTGCGCAGGTAGTCAAAGGCGTCAGTGACTTTAAAAAAGCGAAGCCATCCCTCCCGTGCTTCATAAGCTTTGTCCAGCCATTCGAAAACCTTGTCCGTCTCCCTCAACTCGGCATAGAAGCACGCCATCCAGAAAGGAACCGACGGAGCCAGTTCGCGGCCGTCCTGTTCCAGGTAACTCTCCAGCTTTTCCCGCTCTCCCATCCTGGCATAGCCTGAGCGGACGAAGCCCTCGATGATCCAACCCGGTAGGGCCGTCTCTTTTCGGAGGGCCTGCTCCGCCTCATGGGACATTCCCTTAGCCATGTAGGCCATTCCCGTTGTGAAATTTATCAGGCTGGAGGCGGGGTCCATCTCAAGCGTCTTTTCAAATTGGTCCAACGCCTCGTCGTACCGGCGGGCCCCATAATAGGCGGTCCCCAGGTTCCGGTTGATGACCAAGGAGAAGGGGTCCAGGTCCAAGGCGCGCTTGAGCTCGGCGATGGCCTCATCGTGCCGGGCTTGGAACATGTGATTCATGCCGAGCCAAAGGCGGGCCTGGGCATAATTCGGATTCAAGGAGATGGCCATCTTCAATTCCGCTTCTGCTTTTTTCCATTCAAATTGATCGGTTAAGGCCAAGCCCAGGGATGCATGCGCCTCGGCCAGATACGCGTCCAGTTCGACGGCCCGCAGGGCGGCTTTCATGCCCTCCTGATAAGCACTCTTGGGAGGCGATACAGAGTAGTCCGGAAGCGTCGAATAACCGTCTGCCAGGCCCGAATAGGCCAGGGCGAATTTCGAATCCAGGGCGATGGCCCGCTCAAAGTATGCGATGCCCTTCTTGATGTCGGTCTCGGTCCGTTTGTTGAAAAAATACCGTCCCTGCAAATAGAGATTGTAGGCTTCGCTGTTTTCCGTATGACGTTTGACAAGCCGGGCTTCATCTCCGCCCAGCAACTCGATTTTCAGGGTTTTAACGATCGCCTGGGCAATATCGTCCTGGATGAGGAGGACATCCTGCAGGACGCGGGAATACCGGTCCGACCAGAGCTGGTAGCCGTCTTTCACATCGATGAGCCTGGCCGTGACCTGAAGGTTGTTGTCCACAACCTGGACGCTGCCTTCGAGCACCGTCTCCACGTTAAGCTTCTGGCCGATTTCGCTGGCCCCATATCCTTTTTCCGCGAAGGAAAAGGCCGAGGTCCGCCCGGGAACGCGAAGATCCCCGAGGCTGCTCAGGGCGTTGATGAGGGCTTCCGGGATTCCCTCGCAGAGGTGCTGGTAGTCTTTTATCGGGCTCAAGTCCTCAAAACGGAGGACGGCGATGGAATGCCTGGCCGAGCGGGCGGCCGGCGCGCCCTTTCCGGGGACGAACTGCCGGATGACGACCGCTGCCGCAGCAACAACAGCGACCCCGACAAGAGCAAGGATGAGGCCCCTTTTCATTTTGAGCTTGACCGTGATCTCCCGCGAGGCGCGGGTTTTTTTCTCGGGAGCGATGCGCTCGGTTGTCGGCAGCCCTTTTTCTATCCGATCCAGGTCGGCCAGGATGTCGGCGGCCGTCTGATACCTCTTGTCCTTATCCTTTTCCAGGCAGCGGAGGATCAGCCGGTCCAGGGCCTCCGGGATCTGGGTGTTTAAAGTCCTGGGATCTTGCGGGGGCTCGGTTTTCTGTTTCAGCGCGACACTCAGCCTCCATGAGCTCGTACATCTTGCAGACATTCCGGTGGGCGATTCTGCGGGCCAGCTTGAGCTCATCGCTGAATCTCTTGATGGTCTCCCTATCGGCGGCGATCTCGGGCTTGATGAGCTTGAGGGCGACTTCCTCTTCGACCTTTTTGTCAAAGACCCTGTAGACCTTGCCCATGCCTCCTTTACCCAGCTCTTCGATGATGTCGAAACGCCGGGCGAAAGTGCTCCCCCTTATCAATTCCTTGAGGGGAGTTACCACGGTTTCCGTGAACTCCCAGGGGATGTCTTTGGCGGGGGGAAGCCGCGTCCCGCAATCCGCGCAGAAGGACTTGGTGTCGGGATTCTCAGCATGACATTTCGGGCACTTGACGGCCACTTGCGGTCCCTTCTATAAGGTGTGGCTAAAGGCTAGCAAGAAATTGCAGCATAGTCAATAGAATACGGAGCCTTCTCTGCTTGAGGATGTATTCAAGTGCGTCCAATTGCGGCGGATTGAATCCTTCTTAGAATATATAATTCCGGGCGCATTCATGATAAAATATTGACGTGATCCCAGAGCAGAAGGCGAATATTTTGGAGAATCTGCTGGCCAAGTTGCTGGAATCAGCGATCCTCCCGAACGACTGCTATTTGGCGGGAGGCACGGCCCTATACTTCCATCTTCATCATCGGCTTTCTGTGGACCTGGATTTTTTCTCTCCCCGGGCATTCCTTCCGGAAACGCTCGTTTTTCGGTTCAGGCAAGAGTTCGAAGAAGTCGATGTCGAGCTCATGGAGAAAGAAACGCTGATTCTTTTTCTCTCTCCAGATAAGCTGAAGTTCTCTTTGTTCTACCTGCCGTATAAGCTTCTGTCTCCTTTGGTTGCTCATGAAATCCGGCCCGGAATTTTTTGTTCATTGGCCTCTCTTGAAGATATCGAGGCCATGAAAGCCCTTGCTCTTGTCCAGAGAGGCTCGGCGAAAGATTTTGTGGACCTCTTCTATTTATTGAGGAAAACGGGGCATTCGTTCACCGACCTATCCCTCCTGGTCCAAAGCAAATATGACGTTGATCAAAAATATGACTATCATCTGAAGACGTCCATGGTTTACTTCGACGATGCCGAACCGGAGCTCTCAGCCATAATGCTTGCCGACGAATCGGGCGGGGTGCGTTCCATTTCAGAGAAAGAATGGACGGAGATCAAAGAGTTTTTTGTGAGGTTCTGCC
>JBAUIH010000006.1:0-10011 GCA_049682755.1 Candidatus Aminicenantales bacterium
CGGCTTCGAACGGCCCTCCCCTGCGTTATCCGGGCCGTCGGCTCAGGCAAGGCTGGCTGCCGCACAAGAGACCGCTCTGCTACCGTTGCTACCTTCCGGTCCTGGCGGGGTTCGCAGAAGGCTCTTCGCGCAGGGCCCCAACCGTCAACACCTCGCACCCGGACACAGGCCAGAAAAAGACCGGCCTCGGCCAGGCCTTCGACCCCACTGGAGCGGGTTGTGGGTTACAGGGCACCGCTAGCTCCCCGTCTAGCACGGTCGGAATCATTATACCCCCGCCTCTGAAGAATGGAAAGCTGCCCGGATTATCAGAACCGATAGGCCACTCCGGCCCGCAGGATCAGACCGTCCCAGAATCCAACCTCGCCCTTGAGCATCAAGTCTTTATAAACGCGGCCTTTGACTCCGATCGCGCTGTGGAAAAGGATGAAGCGGTCGAGACCGATCTCCTCTTCCTCCCGCATCTCATCGAACGTTTTTGTTTCCTCTCCGGAAATGCTCGCCTGATCGCCGCCTCGGCTGTAATTGCCGTTATAGACATAGGCCGCTGTCCCGTTCAATGGGCCAAAGCCGATGCCGAGGACAATATAGGGTGTAATCCGCCAGGAAGGAAGGATGTCCCAGCGGAAGCTCAGGTTGGTGGTCAACGGGTTTGTCTCGGCGTGGGCGTCTCCCTCGACGGTCGCCACCGAGCCGTCGGTGTACCTCTGGGTTACCGGCCCCTTCATCAAGAGCTTGATCTTCGTCTTTTCGAGGGAGAGGCCGATACTCATCGAGCCGCGGCGGCCCAGAGGGTAGTACCGGACTTCGAAACCGAGGTTGTAGCCCTCGGAGTTGAAGGAGAGGCTATGCTCAACAGGAGAAGAAGGGGCCAGCGTCCCGCCGTAGATGGAGTTGAGCTGATCGGTCAGGTGTTCACGAATCTCTTCGGCTGCCTTCTTGGTCAGCGTGTCTTCGAAAGCCCCCTTGACCGGATCGACACTCCAGAACGCGGAGTGGACTTCGATCTCGAAATACCCGCCCTCCTCCTCCAGGATGCCTTCCGGGATGACCTGCTGCTCCAAGTCGGTTTGCGGCTGAGCCCTGGTTTCGGGAGGGGCCACGGCCGGAGCGGCGACGGCGGCCAGGGCGAGACGCTCCTTGTTCTCCCGTTTGACCTCATTGAACAGATCGACATAAGTCTGGGGATGGAAGAGCACTGAGACTTCCGTTTGGGGATCGATCTCGAGCGTCTTGAGAATATATTTCTTTGTGTTCTCGACATCGTTGAGATAGAAATAGCAGAGTGAAAGCCCCATGTTGGCGCGCGATAGGTTCATTCTGTTGCCGGATACCTGGACAACAAGAAGATAGTCGGCGACGGCTTTCTGGTAGTCGCCTCTGGCGTAGGCATCGTCTGCCTGGACGAGGAAGGTCGCGGCCTGAGCTTCCCGGTCCTGGGCGCTCTGGGCCCCGAGGCCGGGGAGAACGACCGCGAAGGCGATCAGGACGAGCCAGCCGGTGAGAGTCTTCGGCTTCATCTGTCCTCCACGCTTCGATGCGCGTCTAAAAACCACCGCCATATTATAGACTGACCTCTTCTTTGTCAAATAGAGCCGCCGGCTTGACAGAGGCTCCGCAGAGTGATAGATAGGAAAATCCTTTTATTTTCATTTTATGCCATGGAGGCCCACATGATCTTTTTCCGCAGCGCGAAAAAAGCACTTATCGCGACTCTTCTTTTGGCCGTTTGGCCTCTTTCGGTCGCGGCCCAGACCTCGCCCGAAGCGTTTCTCGGGCACCCGGTCGGCGCCGACCGCAAGCTGGCCGACTACAATCAGATCAAGGCGTATTTCGAAAAGCTCGACCAGGAATCGCCGCGGCTCCAGCTTTTTACCATCGGCGAATCGACACTCAAACGGCCGATCATCATGGCCGCGATCAGCACCGAAGAGAACCTGGCCAAGCTCGACCGCTACCGCGAGATCGCCAGAAAGCTCCGCGACCCGAGATCGCTTCCCGTGGATGAGGCCAAGGCGCTGGCCAAAGAGGGCAAAACCATCTTGCTCATCACCTGCAGCCTCCACGCCTCGGAGATCGCCGCTTCGCAGATGTCGCTGGAGCTCGCCTACAAGCTGGTGACGGGCGACACTCCCTTCGATGCCGCCGGGATTCTCAGCGACGTCATCGTTCTTCTCGTTCCCTCCCACAATCCCGACGGAAACCAGATGGTCGTCGACTGGTACAGGAAGAACGTCGGCACGAAGTACGAAGGCGGTCCGATGCCCTGGCTCTACCATCATTATGCCGGCCATGACAACAACCGGGACTGGTTCATGTTCAACCTGCCTGAGACGAAGGCCGTGACCAAGGTCCTTTATCATGACTGGCTCCCCCAAATCCACATCGACGAGCACCAGATGGGCTCGACAGCGGCCCGGCTGTTCATCCCGCCGTTCATGAACCCTCCCGTCCCCAACGTCCAGCCGCTGCTCTGGCGCGGCGTCAACCTCTGCGGAGCGAACATGGCCTACGACCTCCAGAGGAACGGCAATCAGGGAGTCAACCACGGCCGCAGCTTCACCGGCTGGTGGATCGGCGCCTGTGACGACACGTCCTGGCTCCATAACGTCATCGGACTCCTCAGCGAGATGGCCTCAGTGCGGCTGGCCACGCCCATTTATGTCGAGCCGAACGAAATCCCGCAGGCCTACTACGAGAAGATGATGGAGTTTCCGGACCCCTGGCCGGGAGGCTGGTGGCGGCTTCGCGACCTCGTCGATTACGAGCTGACGCTCTCGCTGAGCCTGGTCAAGACCGCGGCCCTGCACAAAGAAGATTTCCTCTTCGATTTCTACAGGATGTGCAAGAACTCCATCGAGCAGGTTGACAAGCACCAGCCCTACGCCTTTGTCATTCCGGCCGTCCAGCATGATGATCAGACGATGCTGCGGATGATCCGGATCCTCATGTTCGGCGGCGTTGAAGTCCACCAGGCCAAAGCCGAGTTCATCGCCGGAGGAAAGGTCTACCCGGCCGGTTCATTCGTGGTCAGGATGGCCCAGCCGTACAAACCCTTTGCCTGGGCACTCCTGGAGCGGCAGACATACCCCGACTTGAGGCAATACCCCGGCGGCCCGCCCGTGCCTCCCTATGATAACGCCGGCTGGACTTTGCCTCTCCAAATGGGTGTCGCTTGCGACCAGGCGGACGAGCCGTTCGAGGCGAAACTGGAGAAGATCGAAGAAATTCCGGAGCGCAGCCTCCCCCAGCCCGCTGCGTCGGCCGCCTGGTATGTCTTGGACTGCCGCTCCAATATTTCTTATAGCGCCGTTTTCTCTCTTCTCCAGGAGAAAGCCGAAATCTTCCGCGCCCGGGAGGCCGTCCAAGGAAACGGATTCACCGTGCCCGCCGGAAGCTTCCTGGTCAAGAACGGACCGGGCGTCCGGAAGGTCATCGGATTCATGGCCCGGCAAGGATCCCTTCCCATCCATGAACTGACCGATATCGCGGCCGTCTCCAAGGCAGCGGTCAAGAACCCGCGCATCGGCCTCTACCAATCCTGGCGGAGCAATATGGACGAAGGCTGGACGCGCTATGTCTTCGACGACCTGGGTGTCCCCTATACGACCCTGCATAACGACGCCTTCAAGGGCGCAAAGGGCAAGAAGGTCGACCTGAGGGCGGACTATGACGTGATCGTATTCGCCGACGAGGATCCCGATGTTATCAAGACCGGAAAGCGCGATCCTTCTTCCGAATACGCCCGTTATTTCTCGGACAACTGGCCGCCCGAATACGAAGGAGGCATCGAAAAAGAGGGCGTCGAGGCTCTGAAAGCCTTCGTCGAGGGCGGCGGGATCTTGGTCACTCTGAACAACGCCTGCGGGCTGGCCATGAAGGAGTTCCAGGCCCCTGTCCGGAATGTCCTGGAAAGGGTGGAACGGTCGAAGTTCTTCTGCCCGACTTCGCTCCTCCGGATCGAGGTCGATAACACGACGCCGCTCGGCTACGGGATGCCGGAAAAAGCGGCGGCGATGTTCTCGGACGGCCTGGCCCTGAGCACCTGGGTGCCTTCGGGAGAATGGGATCGCCGGGTCGTGGCCAGCTACGCTGAGAAGGACGTGCTCCTCAGCGGCTGGCTGCTGGGCGAGGATGTCATCGCCCGCCGGGCGGCCGTCGTTGACACGCTGTACAAGAAGGGCCGGATTATTCTCATCGGTTTCCCCTGCCAGAACCGGGCTCAGACCCACGGCACTTACAAGTTCCTGCTGAACGCCCTGCTCTATCCCCAGCCGGAGGCCCGATAGGAACGATCCCTCACGGGGGCCCGTTTCCTCAAGCAGGCCCCGAAGCCGGATATCAACGCACGCGTTTGAGGGTCCGTTTTTTGCTTGCCTTGGCCCGGGTTCTTCTCTACAATAGGCCTGGAAACGTCGACGAATTCTATAGAGGCGGCGGATTTAACGTTGGGGATTAAGAATATCTTTTCGGGGAAAAAGAAGGCCGCTGAACTCCGGATGGAAATCGAAAGACACATCAAACTGGACAAGCTCAAGGACGATTTCATCAACACCGTTTCCCACGAACTCCGCACTCCCCTGTCCATCACCAAAGAGGCCATCAGCCTCATCCTTGAGAAAGTCCAGGGCAACATCAACGAGCAACAGACGGAGATCCTGACCATTGCCAAGAACAACATCGAACGGCTCGCCCGGATCATCAACGGACTCCTCGATGTCTCCAAAATCGAGTCCGGCAGGATTGAGCTGCGCAAGGAGGACATCGACCTCCAGTCCCTGGTCCTGGAAGTGGCCCGTAGTTTCGAAGGAAAGGCCCGGGATAAAGGACTCGAGTTGAGGCTGAACCTGCCGGAGCGGACGATCCTCGCTTATGCCGATGAAGACAAGCTGGCCCAGATCTTCACCAATCTCATCGATAACGCCGTCAAGTTCACCGCCGCCGGGCTCATCGAGATCCGGGCCCAAGAGAAAGACAGGCAGATCGAATGCTCGGTCCGGGATTCCGGGATCGGGATCGCCCCCGATGACGTCCCCAAGATCTTCGACAGGTTCACTCAGTTCGGCCGCAAGGACGGCCCCGGGGAAAAGGGAACGGGCCTCGGGCTCTCGATCGTTAAGGGGCTGGTGGAGATCCACGGCGGAGAGATCCGCGTCGAGAGCGCGGTCGGAAAAGGCACGGACGTGATCTTCTCCCTGCCCCGGCTGAGCTTTGATGAGCGGCTTCAGGAATATCTTGCCAGCATGATCCAAGAGGCGGCCGACCGCAAGGGAGTCTTTTCCCTGATCGCCTTTTCGGTCCGCGAGACAGCCGGCTTATTGAACCGCTCTCCGGAGAAAACGGAGGCGGCGATGAAGGACCTGGAGCAAGTGCTCAGGAAATCCCTCCGCCGACGGGCCGACACGGTGATGCGCAACCAGGGCCGTTTTTATCTCATCCTTCCCGAGACGAAAAAGAGTGACGCTCCTTTCGTCCTCGAGAGAATGAAGGAGAACTTGAAGCTGGCGGCAGGCGCCAACGCGTTTCTCAGGGACGGGTTGACGCTGGAGACCGAGATTCTCTCCTACCCGGAAGACGCCGTCGAGCTAGGCAGATGGCTGGCCGGCAGGATATGAGGACAATGCCCAAGATTCTGGTCATCGAAGACGAACCCGATCAGAACAGACTCATCAAGCTGCGCCTGGAAGCTCGCGGTTTCATCGTCCTGTCCGCCGGCAAGGCCCGGGAAGGAATCGCGATATCTGCCCGGGAGAAACCCGACCTCATTCTCTTAGACATGATTCTTCCCGACATGCACGGGCTCAACGCAACAATCAGGCTGAAAAAAAATCCCGCCACCCGGTCCATACCGGTCATCGCCATCTCGGCAGTGGGTTCGCCTGATTTCATCAAAGCCTGCCTTCAGGAAGGGATCGTCGCTTATGTCCGGAAGCCTTATGATCCGCGAGAGCTTTTCAAAACCATCGAAAAATTCGTTTCTCTCGACGAAGGACCCGGAAAAGAAAAAACCAGGCCCGCCGCCGGAGCGGCCAAAAAATACGGAGAAAGGCTATCGGCGACTGAGCAGCAGTTCAAAGACATACCGCTCTCTTCCCCGCCGTCTCCCCGCCGGAAGGGAAAAAGCACCCGAAAGAAGCCTTCGATCGACGAGATGCTCCAGAGAGCCCTGGCCGACTTTGATGTTCCCCTGGGAAAAAAGCCTCTTCCCCCTCTCCCGCCGCCGGCAGCGGCGGCAAAAGACACGCTCCGGCCCAAGTCCGTTCTGGTCATCGACGATGACACCTCCTTCGGCCGCAGCGTTTCGACCCACCTGGCCGCCCGCGGCTACGTGGTGAATCTGGCACCCGACGGGATCAGCGGACTGAAAGAGGCGTTCCAGAAGAAACCCGATCTCATCCTGCTCAACCTCGTCCTTCCGGCCGGCGGCGGAGAGATCGTGCTGACGAACCTGCATAAGTCGCCGGAATCGAGACATGTTCCGGTCTTCATCATGTCGGGCCTCCTGTCGGCCAAGAACCTCGAGGAGAAGGCCCGCGAGCTCGGCGCCCAGGGCTTCATCTCCAAGCCGATCGACCCCGAGGACCTTCTTTACATCATCGAAGCCGTCATCGGAACATGATCATGACGCCCAAGAAACGCATCCTGGTGGTCGATGACGAAGTCGATTTTATCAAGATGCTCCAGGCCAGGCTGAGGATCGAGGGTTACGAGGTCCTGACGGCCGAGGACGGGATCCAGGGGATCCAGATCGCCCGCAAGGAGAAACCCGACCTGATCATCCTCGACATCATGATGCCGGGACTGGACGGTCATTCGGTCTGCGACATGCTCAAGAAATCGACCCTGACCTGGTCCATTCCGGTGATCTATCTCACCGCCAAGACGGGTCAGACCGACGAGATCACGGCCATGGAGAAGGGAGCCAAATATTACCTCACCAAACCGTATAATCCGGCCGTCTTGATGGAGATGATCAAGAGCGCCCTGACCGAGAACGAAACAACCGGAGAAAAGCGGGGCGGCGTCCTGGTGATCGATCAGGATATCGTTTTCGCCCACGACTGCGAGGCCAGGCTCAGGCAGGCCGGATACGATGTGATTCTGGCGCCCACGGCGGCCGAGGGGCTGCGCGCCGCCCGTGAGCATGTCCCCGACGTTATCCTCCTTGACTTCCAGACGTCCCACGATGATGCCCACGCCAGCGTCAAGGTCATCAGTCACGACGATGCTCTTAAAAACATCCCTCTCTTTGTCCTGGCGCCTCAAGCGGTCAAGGATAAAGTGGACCCCCGGACCGCCGACCCGGAAAATTTCATCGTCAAGCCGGTCCGTTACCCCCTCCTCCTGGACGCCCTTCAGAAGGCGTTGAAGACAAAAAGGATCCGGGACTGATCCCGCTGACGGGCCAGCCTCCTCTCATCCTCCGCTCAGTGCGGCCAGGGCTTTCTCGATGTCGGAGACGTCCAGGATGATCGAGATGGTGTTCCCTTTCCGGCTCAAGGTCCCATACGCGTAATCGATGTTGACCCCGCGGTTTCCGAGCTTGGTCGTCACTTCGGCCAGGGCGCCGGGCCGGTTTTCCAGGTCCACTTTGAGGACGTCGCGCAGCTCCGTCGTGTAGTTCAGTTTGTTGAGGATCTTCATCGCCTTGCTGACGTTCTTGACGTAGAGCTTGGCCGTGTCCTGGAAGACGCCGATCGCTTCGACGTTGATTTCGTTCTCGGCGAGGTGACTGCACAATTCGCCCAGAGTGGACGGCCGGTTTTCCAGGACGACGAAGATTTCGGTGATGCGTTCCATGATTCCCCCGTTTATTCGGATTTCTCAGCCCTTTTAAGATATGTCTCTATATATTGGGACCGGAAATAGGCTTCGGTCGCTGCCGCTTCCTTAAGGGACAGGTCCTGCTGTTTGAAAGACATCTCCCCGCGAAAATCGGCGATCGAGGCGTAACCGTGCTCCTTCATCCAGGCATCCAGTCCCTGAACCAAGGCTCCCAGCTTCCCGATCCCCTCCCTGAGGAAGAGCGAGGCGACCTGGACGGCCGCAGCTCCGGCCAGGAGGAGCTTGACGACGTCTTCCGCCCCACGGACGCCTCCCGAGGAGGCGATATCGCAGCCCAGCCTGCCGGCGCACAATCCGACCCAGCGCAGGCTCACCGGAAAATCGCCCCGGCCGATCACGCTTCGGGTGTTCATTCGATTGACGTCGATGTCCGGCTGCATGAACCAGTTGAACAAGACCAGCGCCCGGCTCCCGGCCTCCGCCAGTCTCTGTCCAAGGTACGGAATGGAGGTGAGGTAAGGCGAGAGCTTGACCGCGACAGGAATGGACACCGCGGCGGCGACCTCCTTGACGATCTCGAGGTGCAGCCGCTCGTACTCGACGCCCGCTGTCTTCGGGTCGAAGGGAAGGAAAAAGATGTTGAGCTCGAGAGCGTCGGCCCCGGCATTTTCGAACTGCCGGGCGAACCGCGGCCAGAGGCGCGCCGTCCGGCAGTTGATGCTGGCGATCACCGGAATCTCCGTTCCGGCCTTGGCCTTCTCGATCAGCCGGCTCATCTGATCCGTCGTATATTCGAGAAGGCCCCCCTTCTCCAGGTAATCTGTGGCTTCGGGATAGATCCAGGCGCCTTTGTCGGCCGCTTCCACTTCGTTTGAGAATTGCTCCTCGAAAAAGGACTTGAGAACGACGGCACCGGCGCCCGCCTCCTGACAACGGACGACTCCCTCCACCGTGCTGGTCAGGCCGCAGGAACCGATGATGATCGGATTTCTAAGTTTCAATCCCAGGTAGGTCGTGGCCAGGTCAACCATGGCGCTCTCCTTTCATCATGAGTGTCTTCATTCAATCGAATATTTTCCCCGGATTGAGGATGCCGTGGGGGTCGAAGAGCCGCTTCAGCCCCTTCATCAGCTCCAGCTGGACGTCATCCAGGACCAGGGACAGGAACGGCTTTTTGACCAATCCGATGCCGTGTTCTCCCGAGATGACGCCCCCCCTTTCTCCGGCGTCGGCATAGATGGCCCGGCGGACTTTATCCACCTTTTCCCGCCAGTCCTCTTCCGGAACGGGGACCATCCGGCCATCCTCATACCGGGCCTTCATGATGTGAGTATGGACATTTCCGTCGGAGGCATGACCGAAGGTAGGCAGCCAGATGCCATATTCCCGGGCGACCTCGCAAACGCGGCGGACATGCCCGGGGATCTCGGCCCGGGGAATCGAGACATCCAGGATCTCGATCGTCCCGGACTTGATGGCCTCGTAGATTTTGCTCCGGATGTCGAGGACAAGTTCTTGTTTCTTGGGCGTATCGGCGATGAAGACGTCCAGGGCGCCCTTTTCGAGGCAAACCTCGGCGACCTCCTGGCTGAGCCGGTCCATCTCTTCCTCGCTCGACGCTTCGAGGATGACGAGCAGCGAAGTCCGCCCGGACTGCGCCGGCCAGCGCTTGCGGAGGAAATCCTCGGTGACACGGATGACTTCCTGCTCGATGAATTCGACGGCCAGAGGCATGACCTTCCGGCCCATCAACAGGGGCACTGTTTCAACGGCGCCGTCGACGTCGTCGAAGGGAATGACCAGCGACCGGGTCAGGGGCGCGGCCGGCAGGAGCTGGATGACGGCTCCGGTGATGATCCCCAGTGTTCCTTCCGACCCGATCAAAAGATGAAGGAGACTGTAGCCGGTGCTGCTTTTGACGATCTTTCCGCCCAGGCGGATAACCTCGCCGCGCGGCAGGACGACCTCCAGGCCACGGACATAGCTGCGGATGACCCCGTACTTGACGGCCCGGCTGCCGCCGGCGTTGGTGGCGATGAGCCCGCCCATCATAGCGCTTTCGTCCCCGGGATGAGGCGGAAAAGAAAGCCCGGCCTCCTCGACGGCCCGGATGAACTCGCCCAGCGTCACCCCCGGCTCGACGACGGCCATTTGGTTTTTTCGGTCGATCTCGATGATCCGGTTCATTTTTTCGAGCGAAAGGACAATCCCTCCGCGAGCCGGCAC
>JBAUIH010000007.1:0-6467 GCA_049682755.1 Candidatus Aminicenantales bacterium
CTGATGATCCACTACAAAGGCGACTCGGCCGATTACCTCTCGGCCTATAACGCGCTCTTGAACGTGGACCCGGCCATCGCCGACGCCTCGCTTTCCTTCCTGCCCGAGGAGTCCGGCGGCCGGATCATCTCTCCGTCGATCGCCTCGGAGGTCCTCGTCACCAACAAGATCCCCAGCATCCCCCGGGAGACCGTCAGGGATGCCTACGCCGAGAAGCTGCTGGCGTATAAGGATATCATCGAGGTCGATTACACGGCCAACTACGTTGACAGCGACGCCTTGGCGACGGTCATCCTCGATAAGAGCGGGATCTCCTTTGTCCACTATCTCATCGAGCCGTCCAAGCTCACCTTCATCCAGGTGAGCGACCGGTTCCGGGCCAACCTCGAGGTGAACGGCCAGGTGACGGACGCTTCGGGAAGGACGGTATACCAGTATGACCGGACCATCCCCATCGACTTCAGCCGGGAGCAGGTGGACGCCGTCCGGCCCAAACTTTTCAGCTTCCAGGATATTTTTCCGCTCATCGAGGGGGACTACAAGTTCAATGTCCTCCTCAAGAACACGATGTCCAAGCAATTCACCTCTTTGGAGAGGAATATCACCATCCCCCCTGCCTCCGCGCCCCGCCTTGGCCCTGTTGTCCTGGCCAACAAGACGATCCAGAATTCCGCCTACAGAGGGCAGAACAAGCCGTTCCTGGTCGGCAGCACCCAGATCGTGCCCTCCCCGCGGAACGATTTCTCCACCCAGGACAATCTTTATATTTATCTCCAACTGCTCGGCTTGACTCCGGACCTCAGGGAGAGGGGCAGCCTCGAGTTCGCGATCTTCAAGGACGCCGAAAAAGTCTCGTCGTTGACGAGGCCTCTCTCCGAATATCCGGACAAAACGAATATTCTGCAGGAATTTGCCTTGGCCGACCTGGCCTCCGCCTACTACAGTGTCAAGGTCTCTCTTCTTGACCAAGATAGAAACGAGGTCCTGTCCGACCAGGCCAATTTCGTCATTTCCCACCTGCCGGCGCTGCCGCGGCCCTGGATTCTCTCCGTCCCCCTTCCTCCCTCGACCGATCCGCTCTTCTCCAATATCCTGGGCAACCAGTTTTTCAACGTGAAGGACAACGCCCGCGCCAAGCACCTCATCGCCGAAGCCTATAATAAGAATCCCGCCGTCAGTCAGTACGCGCTCGACTACTGCCGGATTCTTCAGACGGACGGGGATCACCGGCAGATCAAAACGGTGGCGGCCCCTTTCCTTCAGACCGAGCAGAAATTCGATTTTCTCATCTATTTGGGCCAGGCATCGCAAGCTTTGGGGGAGCTGGCTGAAGCCATCGCCCATTACAAGGAATATCTCGACCACTACGGGACCAATATCAACGTCCTCAACGCCATCGGGGACTGCCATGTTCAGCTCGGAAACCCGGAGGAGGCCCGCATCGCCTGGGAGAAATCATTGGAGATCAGTCCCGCACAAGAAGAACTCAGGAAAAAGCTGGAATCTATTAAGGAAAAAAAATGAGAATAAGGTGGGTCATCGTCGGCGTCGGGCTGAGCGTTCTTCTCTCCTGTTCAGCGGGGCGAATCCCAAAAAACCTCGCTCTCGAGGAACAGGAATTCCTCTCCAACGTCCGCTACATCATCACCGGCAAGGAGAGAAAGGCTTTCCTCGCTTTGCCTCCCTCCGAGCGGGCGCGGTTCATCGAGGAGTTTTGGAAGAGCCGGGACAGCGATCCCGACACCGAGATCAACGAATACAAGATCGAACACCTGAAGCGGATCGCCGATGCCAAACATCTGTTCACTGAAGCCGGCGCTTCGGGCTGGCTCACTGACCGGGGACGGATCTTCATCCTGCTCGGCCCGCCGGAACAGCGGGATACCTACCCCCAGGGTTATTTCAACTTCACCAGGCCTCTCGAGGTTTGGCATTATGGCTTCTACGAGATCTATTTTGTCGACTCCCGCTTGAACGGAAACTTCGAGCTCGTCCAAGAGAGCGCCCGTCTGATTTCCGAGATCAACGTCGCCCAGCAGCAGCTCCGCTCATCACCGGCGACGGGCGAGGATAAAGCCCTGACCGACTTTAAGGTCGATGTCCGCAAGACCTCCGACGGGCGGAGGATTGTCGTTGTTTCCATCCCCTTCGAAAAAATCTGGTTCTCGGCCGAAGGGAGCGAGTTCAGGGCAAGCCTGGAGCTCAGCTGGCAAGTTTACGACACCGCCGACAAAAAAATCCAAGAAGGCACGCAAACATATCCCCTCACTCTGACTCAGGACCAACTCAAAGAGCACCGCGGCCGGCAATGGTCCGCCGAGATCTCCCTCGACCTCGACCCGGGGAATTATCAGGTCGCCCTCATTATGAAAAATCTGACCGATCAGAACCAGGTCAGGAAACGGATAAAATTAACGGTCTGAAAAGAATGGAGGCACTCATGAAAACCCATCGTTTTCCGCTCTTCCTGTTGATCGTTTTGGGCCTGCTTATCGGCGTTCAGCAGTCAGCAGCACAGGGGGGGCGGGGAAAAGGCCGCCTGCAGGGGCTTGTTCTGGACGAGCAGGGAAATCCGATCGCTTCCGCCAAGGTGCTCCTGGAGCTTATGTCCAGCGAAACGGCGGAACGCGTGGAGACAACTGATAAGGACGGCAAATGGGCGATGATCAATCTGGGCTCCGGCAACTGGCGCGTGACGGTGAGCTCCGAGGGGTACATCCCCACGACAACCTCGGTCTTCGTCAGTCAGCTGGATAGGAATCCCAATATCGTCCTCAGGTTGAAGAAGCCGGAGATCAGCGAGGACTCCGTCATCACCGACGAGGCTTCCCTGGCTTATATCGAGCAGGCCACCCAGCTCTACAACGATAAAGAGTACGACCAGGCTTTGATCATCCTCGAACAGTTCCTGGCCCAGAACCCCAAGGCTTATCAGGTCCAGCTCCTTATCGGGGACTGTTACCGGGAAAAAGGGGAGCACGATAAGGCCATCGAGCTTTACGGCAAGGCCGTCGAGGACGCCAAGGCGGACGAAAAATTGGGACGGCAGGTGTTGTCCAAGGGCCTGGCCGCGCTCGGCGACGCCTACCTGAGAAAGAACGATCTGGAGAAGGCCCAGGTCTTTTTCAAGCAGTCCGTCGACGCCAACCCGGACAACGAGACGCTGGCCTATAACGTCGGCGAGATTTACTTCTCCAACCAGAAGCTCGACGAGGCCGCTGAGTATTTCACCACGGCCACGGAGATCAAGCCCGACTGGGCTCCGCCGTACTACAAGCTGGGATTGGTCAGTTTGAACAAGGCGGACTACGAAAAGGCCAAAGAGCACTTCCGCAAGTTTTTGACCATCGAACCCGAGGGTGAACTCGCCGCCCAGGCCAAGAACATCCTCGAATACCTGGAAAAGATCAAGAACTGACCCCGGCGGAGGGCTCTCACCTGAGCAGGTTCTCGAGGACGAGAAGCTCCTGTTGTGCTCCCCTGATTTTATCTTCTGGCTCACCCTCCGGATTGGCCAGGTAGAGCTTGAGGTATTTGACCGCCTCCTGGATATTGCCGACTTTTTTCAGGGCCACGGTCAGATTGTAGAAGATGATGGGATTGGGCTGAAGGTCGCCCGCTGCCTTGAGGTTCTCGATGGCCCGGTTGATGTCACCCGCATAACCGTAAGCGATCCCCAGGTCCTGCAGGACCTCATGGTCGGACGGGTTTTCCCTCTTGAGGCTCTCATAGACGGCGATCGCCTCTTTCAGTTTCCCGGTCACGGCCAGGTTCATCGCCGAGGTCTTGCGGAGAAACCTGTTCTCCGGCTCGATTTCCAGGGCCCTATCCAGGAATTCGCGGGCCTCGTCCTTCTTGCCCATGAGGTCGAGGATCCAACCCGAAGCGAGCAGGCCGTCGAAGTAGCCCGGGTCAATGACCAGCACGGCCTGCCAGGCGTCGAGCGATTTCTGAAGCCGCCCCATGACCATGTCGGTATGCGCCAAGCGGGAGAGGAGAGTGACCGAGCCGGGAAGGGCGGCGATGCCGTTCTCCAAGGTGCCAACGGCCTCCTCGAACCTTTCCATTTTAGCCTGGATGAGGGCGAGGTTGACGTAATTGGCCGGGGACCGGGGGTTGAGTTCAAGAATCTGGGCATAGACTGCGGCGGCTTCGGCGAAGTTCCCCTCCATCTCCAGGATCTCGGCCTTTTGGCTCATCCGGAGCTCCTCCCCCATGTCCTTGGGGTCCGGAAGGGATCCCGCCGGAGAGTCCGCCGTCCTGTCGATATATCCAAGGGACCGCAGTTTTTCCTGCTCTTCGGAGGTGAGTTCCCGTTTTGACGAGGCGAGCCCGGACGAAGAACCGGCGATCATCTCCTCCAGCAGGCTCCTCATCTCCTGGGCACGCCGGCCTTCCCGGCCGAGGACGTTCTCAGCCTCCTCCGGGTCGGTCTTCAGGTTGTAGAGTTCCGGCTTCGGCGCCCGGATGAATTTCCAGTCTCCCTCGATGAGTCCGACGAGCTCCGACCAACCGTAGTTTTCCCGGGGAAAATAGGTTTCCAAATAGGACCCGAGGTCCTCTTTCTTTTGACCTGAAATATGCGGCAGGAGGCTCTGTCCCTGGACCTCTGTCGGCGGAGGGATTTCGAGCAAATCCAGAACCGAAGGAACGATATCAATGAGCCGAACGCGCGGCATGATGACGGCGCCCTTGGGGAGGCGATCCTCGGCCAGAAAGATCATGGGGACCCGGAGAGTCCCGTCGTAAAGGAAGACCCCGTGGCCCATCTCGATTTTCTCACCGAAGGCTTCGCCGTGGTCTCCGGCCAGAACGATGAGTGTCTTCTGAAAAAGGCCTTTCTCCCGCAGAGCGGCAATGACTTGACCGACGTAATGGTCCATGTAGGCGATCTCGCCGTCGTAGGGGCTGTCGGCGAAATCGATGCTGTAGGGCGCCGGAGGATCATAGGGAATGTGGGGATCGAAGAAATGAACCCAGCAGAAAAACGGTCCTTCTTCCCGGCTGTCCAGCCAGCTCCGGAAAGCGGCATAGACCTTGTCCGCCTTCCTCTCCGCATTCAACGGTTTGAAGGCATCGCCCTCGTTCATCCGGTCGTCGTAGACATCGAATCCCTGGTCCAGCCCAAAACGGGAATCGACGGTGAACGAGGCGACAAAGGCCGCCGTCTCAAATCCCCGGCCCTTGAACACCTCGGCCAATGTTGTCATCTCGTCGGGAAGCGCGTAGGCGCCGTTGTTGTGGACCTGGTGGTAGATGGGATACGTCCCGGTCAGGATCGAGCAGTGGGACGGGGTGGTCAGCGGGACCTGGCAATAGACGTTCTCGAAGCGGACACCGGCGGCGGCCAGGCCGTCGAGGTTCGGCGTCCTGGCCCGGGTGGAACCGTAGCATCCCAGGCCGTCGGCCCGGGTGGTATCCAGGGTGACGAGAAGGACGTTCAACCGGCTATCTTTCTTTATCTTAACTTCAGGTTTCAAAAAGCGGATCACGAAAAAGGCCGCCAGCGCGACGATCAAAATGACCGCAAAAACAAGAAGAGGTTTCATCCGGCGCGGCAATTTTTTCTTTTTCGGCGCAGCCGCGGCAGCAGTTTTTAAAGGTGCCGGTTTCTGGAGATTCTCCTGAGGTTCGGGCTCCCGCTGAAGCGTCTCTTCGGCCCGCCTTTTCATCTGCTGCTTTTTCTTCTTCCGTCTTTTCTTGCTCATATCATTCCTCTATCCTCATTTGCTTGTCGGTTTTTCATGGTTCTCATGTTAAATCATAATATTATCGGTGTTCGTTCTTCATTACCCCTCTCTCCTCATTCAAACACTCATGTATCGAGCACGAGCATTCAGCTTTCTCCTGGAATATCCCCTCCCTTGATGGGAGGGGATGAAGGGGAGGGTGATTCTAAGCATTCCTTCAATGTGATTTCAAGTATATCCTCAATTTTTCTTAGGATATCATTATTCCAAAACCTTAAGACTCGGAATCCCTCGCTTCTGAGCCACTCATCTCTTTCCTGATCCTTTTCTCTTTGTTCGGAGTGCTGTCCTCCGTCAAGCTCTATGATAATCTTTTTTTCACGGCAAACAAAGTCGACAATATATTTTCCAATAGGTTCCTGTCGACGGAATTTCATTCTATTCAATCTCTTAGCCCTTATTTGCTTCCATAAGAAATTCTCCGCGCCGGTCGATCTCTTTCTGAGAATTCTCGCTAAATCATCTCTGTCAGGATACAATTTATTTCACCCTCTCCCAAACCCTCCCCCCTCAGAGACTGTGTCGCAATGTCCATGTGTCTTTGCGAGCGACCTTGAGAGCAAAGCAATCTCTTTTTTTATCAATGCATTATGGGATTGCTTCAATCCCTGTGCTCCTTCGCAATGACATTACGACACAGTTTCTCAAGGGGGAGGGGTTTTGGCAATTGGGACCGTCGCCATTATTGCTGTCGCCGTTTTTCGCGCCCCCATTTTT
>JBAUIH010000008.1:0-25513 GCA_049682755.1 Candidatus Aminicenantales bacterium
CGCTATCGATTGATTGAACATCTCTTTTCCCGATTTGCCCCAGCAATTCTATCATCCGTTCCCACGTCGCGACATAAAAAAAATAGCCGGAATTCTCGAGGTTTGTTATCAAGAGGTCCGGGATGGCCCGTTGACACAGATAATCGTATGTCGTGTCTCCGGTCTGATTCCTCAGGCTGATAACGGCGATAGAGTTTTCGATGGCGGGAGCCGGAGCGGGCGGCTTGTTAAGAAAAAGTCGCCAACCCAGCAAAGCGACGACAATGACTGCTCCTAACGCCAGAACAGGCAAGAGCATCTTCCTCACGGTGAACTTGACCGTAATTTCTTTAGAGGTGAAAGGCCTTCTCGTGGGCGTAACCCGATCGGTCGAGGGGATCTGCTGTTCAATCTTATTGAGCTCCGTCATTACATCAGCGGAGGTCTGATATCTCTTCTCCCTGTCCTTCTCCAAGCAGCGGAGAATGAGGCGGCTCAGATCGACAGGGAGCTGTGGGTTCAGGGCCCGGGGATCGGGCGCGGGTTCATACCTGTGCTTGTGGGCGACGGCCAGCGTCGTTTCGCCCTCGAAGGGAGGACGGCCGGTGACCATTTCGAAGAGAATGGCACCAAGAGAGTAAATATCGGCCCGCTGATCGGCCGGCTTGCCCTCCACCTGCTCGGGGCTCATATACTCCGGCGTGCCGATGATGACTCCCTCGGCCGTCGTCCCCGCTTGAGCCAACGACCGGGCGATCCCGAAATCCATGATCCGGGCGCTCCCCTCTTTATCGATCATGATGTTGCCGGGCTTGAGGTCCCGGTGGACGACTCCCAGCCGATGGGCCTCGGCCAGGCCTTCGCAGATCTGCTTCCCGATGGAAACCGCCCGGCCCGGGCTCAGGGGCGCCGCCCTCCTGAGGAAGCTCTTCATGTCCTCGCCGGAGACATATTCCATCGTAATGAAGTACGTGCCCTTCTCCTCCCCCAGATCGAACATCCGGCACACATTGCGATGGGCAATCATCCGGGCCGTCTTGATCTCGTTCCGGAAGCGCTCGATGGTTCTTCGGCTCGAGGCGATCTCCGGCCGGATGAGCTTCAGGGCCACTTCCTGCCGGATCTTGGTGTCCTCGGCTCTGTAGACGCTCCCCATCCCCCCTGTGCCCAGTTCCTCGATGATCTCGTACCGCCCGGCAAAGATCATCCCGCGCGTCAGTTCATCGGTGCTTGTCTCGAGAGTCCTGGTAACGGAGACCTGGTCTTTTAGGACAGAGGGGGGAATTTTTCGGTCTTGAGGCGTTTTATCGTTTGAATTCCGGGAACTCGCATCAGATTCCGGCGAATCCGGAATATCTCCCCGAATTCCGGTCCCGCACTGACCGCAGTAGAGAGTATCGTCAGGATTGACGTGCTGACACTTGGGGCACTTGACGGTCATGCGCCGTCCCTTTTATCAGGTGTGGCCAAAGATTATCAAAGATATGGGAAGAGAGTCAAATGATCCCGGCTGATCTATTGCTTAAGTTCCCTTAAGATCTGCCGAATGGCCGGCCGGATGCTCCTGATATCCACTTTCGCCACTTCCCAGAGAATCTCCAGGTCAATTCCGAAATACTCATGGATCAGCTTGTCTCTCATCCCGGCCATTTTCTTCCATGGAACCTCAGGATAATTGGCGGTGATGGTTGCGGGGATCTTTTTCGAGGCCTCTCCTATCACTTCGATGCTTCTCACTACGGCATTGATCGTTTTTCGGTCCTTCTTGAATTCTTCGAACTCCATGCCTTTGATAAAGCTCTCGATATCCCGGATGGAGTCGATGATATCTTGAACATAGTCCAGATAAATTCTGTTCTTCAAATGTAGATGACCTCTCTGAGAATCCGTTCGCCGATGTGCGGCTTGAGCGCTTTCTTGGAAACAAGATCCACCTTAACGCCGAATAGGTTCTGGAGATATTCCTCGAGGTCCATAAACTCAAAAAGGCCCACCGGTTCGGAAAATTCTACGAGCACATCGAGGTCGCTTTTTTCTTTTTGTTTTCCCCTCGTGTAGGAACCAAAGATGCCGATCTCTTTGACTTTGAATTTTCTCTGGATTTCCGGCTTATGCCTCGCCAGAGCGACTTTGATGTCCTTGAGTCTCTTCATCTTTCATCTGCCTCGTTTTTCCATATCATAATGAATTGAGATGAAAAATTGAAGGAAAATCGCCTGCTTTTTCAGGCCGATTTTCCTGAGCGGGGTGGTTTCATAAATCTTCGGGTTCATACACGCGGATCCAATCGACTCTGGAAAATCCATCGTCGTTCGTCGCCAGCACGTCTATGCCTGCCTCCTCCATCGTGGCGGCGATCAATGAATCATTCACCATAAGCCCATAACGGGCGCGGACAGACTGGCTGTTCAAAAGCACCTCAGCTGTTAAGGGCAAGATTTTAATCCCGATTTCATAAATTGCTTGCCCGGCAGCAAAATAGTCGGTCAAACGGCGGACAATCTCGGGCCTGTCCGTGAGCTTTCTGAGGACGTGAGGGGCCTTCGCAAGTTTTTTGAATTCGGCCTCCGCCGTCATCAACCGGTGCATCACTTCCGCATTGACAATCGTCGATGTCACTCCATTCAATTCGCCTTCTTCACAACGAGTCAAGAATTCAGAGCATTCGGCCGAATTGCCCGTAAAATGATATACGAAGATATTGGCATCGATAAAAATCTCGGCGCCTGCCGGTATGTCTTTAAGCCTCATAGATTCCAGGCTCGCTCATGACTCTTTTCAGCTGGTCCGGAGATAGCTTGATCAGGCCCCGGGTTTTCCGGGCAATCCCCTTTTTTACCTTTTCTTTCTTCCTTTTTTCCAGGTATTCCTCGACGGCTTCCTCAAAAATGCGGCTCAGTTGCTTTTTTTTCTCGAGGGCCGCTTTTTTCGCTTCCCAGAGGAGGCGTTCTTCCATCACCGTTCCTATTTTTTTCTTCACGCTCGCCTCTGCAACAAGAATATAGAATATCGCAGGGACTATGTCAAGAAATATATTCACATTTCTATATATCTATATGATTGTGGGCTAAGGAGAAATCGGCTTTTTACGATGCCTCATTGCATTTTCTCCTGAAATGTATTAAATATTAATACAGAGGTGAGAAATGAGGACCGTGATGTCCGTCAGTATTCCTAAGGAGATGGCCATGGAGCTGGATAAATTGGCTAAGGAATCCGGGCGGACAAGGAGTGAAATCGTCAAGGAAGCCCTCCGCGCTTTCCTCTGGGAAGAGCGGTTTAGGACGTTCCGCGGCAAAGTCCGTCCTAAGGCCAAGAAACGAGGGTTCGTCACCGACGAGGACGTTTTCAAGGACATCTCTTGAGAGTCCTTTTTGATACGAATGTCCTGGTGTCCGCCTTCGCGACAGAAGGCCTTTGCGCCAGGCTCCTTCTCCGGGCGAACCGAAGGGAATTCGAACTGTTCATGCCGCCTGTTATCCGCGAGGAATTCGAAAAAGCCTCGGAGGCCAAAATCGGACTCACCGCGGAGGAAATCCGGGCCGCTCTCCTTTTGCTGGAGGAGATAGCGAAGCCCGGGGATTCGGCCAAGTGCGATATCCGGTTCAGCAAGGTTTGCCGCGATGAGTCCGATCAGGCCGTCCTCGAGGCCGCTCTCGCCTGCCGGGCCGAAATCATCGTCACGGGAGACCGCGACCTCCTGGACCTCGGAGAATTCCGGCACATCAGGATGCTGACTCCGCGGGAATTCGAGCTTCTGTTCGAATAGCCTGAGGCGATTGAAGCGGACATCGATTTGCCCACGCTGCTCATGAGGCCTTGACAGGCCGGCTGATGCGCATTACATTGTAATACGAGGAGAGACCCGATGAGCCAAACGATGACCGTAAGAATCCCCGATGATTTGCGGCAAGACCTGAAGAAAATCAGCGAAAAAGAAGGCGTCCCCGTCAGCGATCTGGTTCGGGAATCCCTGAGAAAATACGTCCTGCTCTACCGATTCCGGAAACTCAGGGAAATGGTTCTTCCGTTCGCCGAGGCCGAGGGAATTTTGACCGACGAGGACGTGTTCAAGCGGATTTCATGAAAATCCTGCTCGACTCGAATGTCATTTTTTCCGCCTTTGCCGCCCGGGGCTTAGCCCATGCCGTATTCGAGCTCTGCCTGGGAAATCACACGATCGTGATTAGCGAGTTCGTGCTATCCGAGCTCTCCGCCCATCTGCGGAAGAAGTTGAAAATGCCAGACGAAAAGACGCGGTTGATCATCGATTATCTCAGAGAAAGCGGCGTTTCTGGACAAGAGGCTTCCGTGCCAAAAAACTCCTGTCGGGACGAGGAAGATCTTCCCATCCTCGGGTTGGCGCAAGAAGTGGGGGCGGATTTCCTCATCACCGGTGATAAGGACCTCCTAATTTTGAAAAGATATCGAGGGATTCCCATCGTGACTCCGAGGGAATTCTGGGAGAAAGAGAAAAAAAATAGGAGCCGGTGATGCGATCTGCTCCCTTCATGACAGTCCTTGTCATGGTGTTAGGCCAGGCGGCCCTGGGCCAGTTCGCCTATGTCGAAGACCCGGGCGAGGGCACGCTGACCGTGAGCGAAGGGAAGACGGAGGTCCTGATCTATCGCTATGGCGATCAGATCAAGGCCGGGATCGATCCCAGGTATGCGCAATCCTGCTACATCCATCCGCTCTTTTCGCTCGACGGCCGGGCGCTGACAGATGACTTCCCTGCCGATCACTTCCACCACCACGGGTTGTTTTGGGCCTGGCCGGTCGTCCGCGCCCGGGGGATCTCAACCTCATCCTGGGAACCCAAGCTCCCCCGGCTCCGGCAGCATTTCGTCCGCTGGCTCAAACGCGAAGCGGTGGATGAAGCTTTCGCGCTGAGCGTGGAAAATAACTGGAGGCTGGACGAGAAGGAGACCGTGGCGAAGGAGATCGTCACGCTGAAGATTCACCCGGCAGACAAGGTCGGCAGGGCGATTGATTTACAGCTTACAATCGAAGCTCTCGGCGGTCCCCTCGAACTCCAGGGAACGCCCGATGAGAACAAGGGCTACGGCGGCCTGTGTTTCCGGGGGGCTCCGATATTCACGGGAGCGACTATGACCATGGACGAGGGAATGCTCAAAGAGGACGCGATCCACACGCCTTTCCGCTGGGTGGACCTTTCCGCCGGAGAGCTGGGGATCGCCGTTTTCGTTTCTCCGCACCACCCCGGTTACCCCGTGAAATGGATGGTCCGCAACAGCTATGCGGGAATCATAAACGTATCCTGGCCCGGGCTCGCCTCGGTCGTCCTGGAGCCGGGCGAGCCCATCACGCTGCGCTACCGGATCTATGTCCACCGCGGCGACGTCGCGGCGGGAGAGGTGAATGCCGCCTATCTGCGATATGTCGGGAAGCCCTCTTCGTCAATCCCCCTCTCCTTCATCCTCCCCCACCAGGGGGGAGGAAACAAACTCGAAATTGCCGTGGGCGCCGTCTTTTCGGACGTGAAGGCCGCCGGCGTTGCCTACACGAAGGGACGCTCCTGATGGGCGGCTGTGTATTCTGCGAAATTGTCGCCGGGACGAGGCCGGCGGAAAAAGTCTACGAGGATGATCTCTTCCTCGCTTTCCTCGACATCCGCCCGCGCTCGCCGGGGCACACGCTCGTCGTTCCCAAGAAACACGAGCGTTGGGTCTGGGACGTGGAGCCTCAGGCCGAGTACTGGCTCCTCGCCCGGCGCATCGCCCTCGCGCAGAAGCGGGCTTTCGCCGCCGAGGCCGTCTGGTGCACGGTCATCGGGGACGAGGTCCCCCACGCTCACATCTGGATTTATCCTCATCCTGCGACAAAGGGCGACAAGACAGACCTGCCCGCGAATGCCAGGAAACTGCGTCAGGCTCTGCATGCTCAGACTTGAGCAACTCGGCGAGAGAATAATGACTCTCCGGCAGACGACTGACTTAAAAGAAAAAATCTAACTCAGCCGGGCTACCACTTCCGAAGTTTCCACAAAAGGAAAAAAGTGGCCATGGAGAGCCCGCCCATCCCCAGGATGATCCAGAACGCGAAAGGAAGACTGGACAGCGGGATCCGGACGTTCATCGAGAAGGCCGAAACGACGAATGTCGGCACCATGATGGCGATGGTGATGATGTTCAACGTTTTCACCAGAACGTTGATGTTGTTGCTGACGATCGAGGCGCGGGCGTCCATCAGGCTGGCCAGGATGTTGGAGTAGACCTCGGCCTGGCGGTAACACTGGCTGTTCTCGATGACGATGTCTTCGAGAAGCTCCGCCTCCTCGGTGGTGAACCCGATCCGGGCGGTGTTGTGCCGGATTTTCTCGAGGAGGACACTGTTCGAATTGATGGCGTTCTGGTAGTAAACCAGGCTTTTTTGCAGGGTGAAGAGGTTGATCAGGAAACGGTTTTCCATGGCCCGGTTGATCTTCTGCTCGACCTCCTCGGTCAGTTGGTTGATGATCTTGAGGTGCTCGAGAAAGTGGAAGATCGACCGGTAGATGAGCTTGAGCAGGACCTCGCGGGGAGAGCCCACTTTGAGGAACTGCTTGCCCTCGAAGAGGTTCGTGTCTTCTTTTGTAACGATGATCAGGACCTCGCCGAAAAAGAAAACACCCAGGGTTGTGGATTTGAAAAGAAGCTGGTCCTCACCGGAATAGCTCTTCGGCCGCTTGAAGACGATGGCGACGTGGTTGGGCTCGCATTCCAGCCGGGCCAGTTCGTCGGGGTCCATTGACGAGGCCAGCGTATGCTCGTCCACTCCATATTGGCTGATAAGCAGGCGCCGTTCCGTTTCGTCGGGGCTGACGAACACCATGATCTGGCTTTTGTCTTCGGCGGTCTCTTCGATCTTGTTGTTGACGATCCGGTATCGTTTCAACATGCCCGACCTCCGTTCACAAATTGGGACGATCTTTCCAGACCTCTATTCTTATCCAAGACGGCGTTCAAATCAAGATGACGGCGGCGGGGAATCGTCCTATTTGTGACAGCGGCAGGTCTCCGGATAACTCGACATCCCGAGGATCAGCTCGTCCACCGCGGAAGATGCCGGCTCGCCCAGGTCTTTGAGGCGGCGAAAGACCGCATCCAGATGCGAGCGGCTTCGCCCTTGATCGTAGGGGACGAAATTCCGGCTCAGATTTCTGACGGCCTCCGTATCGATGGGGAGCATAAGGACCGGCCTCTTGCAGGAAAAATCCAGGGAGTCCAAACTGATGATCTTCAGCCGGCGGTGCGCTTTGGTTTTAAAGAAAATGAGACGCCGGGAAAGATGATAGACGATGCTCCACTGGGTATCATCCTGCTCGACGGATTTCAGTGCCGCAAAAGCGTGGTCCGGGAGCGGCCGCTGCGCCGGCAAACGGTACTCTTCCAGAAGAGTCGCCGCCCGGACAAACCTATCCAGGGACTCCGGGCCCCTCACAACGGCGCGGTCGCCGCCGAATCCCCGGTGGAGCCAGAGATAGCGGAGGGACTCCGCGTAGCCGTTGTTGCTCAAGACAGGCACCGGCAGTCTATTGCCCGTATGATAGGTCACCTTCCCGCCGATACACTCGACGACGGCCGAGTTTCCCTTGCGGTCGGCGACGAAATAATGCAGGTCGAAGAGGAGCCGCGAGATCCTTAGTTCCGGGTCATTCTTCAGCACCTCCTTGACCGAGCGGTGGTTGTCGAGGTGGTACTGGATCCACTGGAATTCGTTGACGGTGAAACGGCTGCCGGAAGGGCGACAGCCTTCCCCGGCGTTCAATTCCTCGACGACCAGTCCGGCCTCATTCATTCCGCCCGATGGAAATTCCCGTCCGAACTGATTGAAGGTCACGCTGCCGTATTTTGATGTCCAGCGGAGAGCTGAGGCCTCGTCCGGACTGAATGCTTCCTTATCCACGCCCCGTTTGTTGACAAAGACATATCCGTCCCCGATCTCCCAGTCGAGATTCTTGGCCAGAAGGATCGTCCCCCCGCCCCGCATGACGAAAGCGGTGCAGGCATGGGCCGGCAGACGGGCTGCCGAAATCAAGAGACAAGAAAAAAGCCAGATGACCGGACCGAAAATTCTCTTGTTGGATAGGGAGGAAGTCGAACGCATAAGGAGCGGGGTCATCATGGGCAATCCGTTTTCAAAAAAACTTGTCGGGGAAGAAGATAACGATGCCCCGGAGGGATGTCAAGGAAGCGAAAAAGGCGGTTTGATTCTAAAGAAGAGCAGAACTCCGTTCGATTCGGGAGCTCAGACGCCCGACGAGTTCTCGCCGGAGGAAGGCCCAGCGCCGGGTTCGCTTTCCGATTTCAGCTTGCCCTGACGGCGGAGCCGCTTAGCCTCCTGCTTCCGCAGGCGGTCCAACTCCTTGCTGCGTTTCGCGCTCTTATAAGCTCGTCTGCTTTTTGCCAAAAGTCCTCCTCGTATTTTTTTCCATCATAGCACAACCGGGAAAGCGGGAACAAGGCTAGGAGAAAAAAACGTTTGACGGCTGTCCGTTCAGGCCTTGATCGCCCGCAGGTCGATCCGGGAGAGATCGTCCGTGCCGAGGCCCTTGGCCGCGCAGGCCGCCACATGAGTTGAGATCGCGCGTATGGAGTCCAGACCCTGGGCCCGCCTTTTCTCCTCGAGGATGTCGAGCCCGACCCGGTCCATGGCCACGGGGTCCCGGCTGAAGAAAATCCGGTTGTCCGTGGCGATCTGGGCTCCGGCGACGCTGACCGTCGAGATCTTGGCCGCCTCCCCGATATGGAGGACCATTTTGTCCCTGAGGCACGGCGTCGCCAGGATATCGGAAATGGCCCGGGTGCAGTAGTCGATGTGGAAACGGACCTTGTTCGTGGTGACGCCCAGGCCGATATTTTTGGTGGCCCAGGTGACGCCGCTGTCCTCGTTGTGCTTGAGGACGGCGATGTTGACCAACTTGGTGATGTCCCTGGTCACGATGTTGGCGAAGAACGACTTGTCTCCGTCCTCGATGGCCACATCGTTGAATTCGTCAGCGATTTCCTCGGCGATCCGCTTGATCCCTTCGCGGTCCTCGTAGTCCATATACAGCCGCCGGATTTCCTCTTCATACTTCTTCGCCTTCTCGTCGCCCTGGCGAATGAGCGTCCACAGCCAGGTCACCGAGTTGAAGATCTCGCGGTGCGTTCCCTCCTTGGTGAACCCGCGGGCGATGAGCTCACGGTACTTCTTAAGGGTGCCGTCCTCGTAGGAAACGAAGACATCCCGGTCGTATCCCTCGACCCAGGGCATGATCGATTCCGATACGGTCGACGCCCCCATGACGCGAACGCCACTGGGGCCCTTGTTGACCGCCAGGCCCGTCCTCTGGAACTCCCGGTCGAGACGGTCCCAGATAATGATGTTATTCTCTTTGACTCCGGCGCTCTTCAGGCCGTCGATAGTGGCGTTGATGGAGGCTAGGGAGGAGGAGATCCGGGGGGCGCCGATGCAGTTGATCTTGATCCCGACGACATCGTCGGGGGAAAAGAGGGATGACCAAGCGTCGACGGCCGCCTTCTGGCCGGTCAATTCCTTCATCCCCGCCGCAAAAGTCCGGCTCACGACTTCCGGATTGTATTTTCCCTCGCTCAGGATGTCAGCGGCGGCGACAGAGACAAGCCGACTTTTAGCCGCCGGCTCCTCAGTGCCCCAGGGCCATCCGGCGCGGCCCATCAGGATCGTCCCGCCGGCGAGGGCGGCCGAATGCTTCAAGAATTCCCTTCGGGTCGTCTTCATGAAGCGATCTCCTTATCGGGCCAATTTCAGATTCGCAATCATCAGGACATTAGGTCACCCGGGCATTATACCAATTATACGAACCTTTTAGCCATTGTGGGCGGCGGACTTTTGCTTGCTCATGGCTTTGTCGATTCCAATAAAGGCCCGGGACAGGAGCGCATCTGTTCCCGGAGGATCTTCTTCCGCAGGAATCTCGAAAACCGGCCCCAAAATGTATTCATTCTGGGCAGACGTCAGGCTTGCCCAGGATCAGGAATAGTTCTGACTCCAGCGAGCGCTGAGAAAAACGAAATTCTCATTCATGATTCAGTCCATGACGAAAACATTTGGATCAAAGCCTCCCAACGCGCAGTCCGGGCAGCCATGGCCAGGCACGTCTATGGCATCGACTGGAAAAAGTTTGAGTCGAAATTCGAGGAGGAAATGGGCCGATCTGGACAAAATAATCATGTAGATTTATATTGAATGTGGAGAGGGTTGTGATCACAGGAAAGAAAGTCCTCATTTTTATCACCATTCTTTTCTTTTTATGCCAGATACTTCGAAGCCAGGCAGAATCTCTGGAAGAAAACGAGGAAGAGAAGCTCGCCGATATCTTGAGAAGGGTGGGTCATTACTGTGACCGGCTCGAAAAAGCATCTCTGGATTTTGTCTGTCTGGAGGAAATCACCGAAAAGATCGATTATTCCCGTGACAAGTCTGACGAAATATATATCATACCGGGGGGAATCAGAACTCAAATCAGGATACCCAAACTGAAAGTGCAAAAGTCTTATCTCTACGACTACCAATTCATCCGGAAGGGGTCTAATAAAGAGGAAAAAAGAGTCCTCCTGGAGAAGAATGGAAAGCAGGTTAAAGAAGAAGATTCTCAGCTCGAAACGTCATTTTTCCGGATCGAGAATGTCCTTTTGGGCCCGATCGGATTGCTCGGCGAATACATGCAGGCCTATCATGATTATCGGATTATCGGCGAGGAGATGGTTGAGGGGGAGAACGCATTGGTTCTCGAGGCCATCCCCAAGCCTGCTCTCAACAGGCCTCATTGCTACGGAAAGATCTGGGTGAGCGAAAAGGACTCCAGCGTCCTGAGAATTGCGTGGGAACAGAGATCAATCGGAAATTACGCCATTCTAGAGGAACGGGCGAAGAAGTATAAAGCGGACCCTGTAATCACCTCGATTTCGGAATATGGATTCGAGAAAAACGGCCTCCGCTTCCCCAGCCAGGATTTTTCGGAAGAAGCTTACGCCAACGAAAACGGGGGAAGATTCGTCAGGGCACAGACATCCATTATCTACAGCGACTATAAATTTTTCACCGTCGAGACGATAATCCAATACCGACCGGACGGAAGACATTCCCCGCGATTCTAGCCCGGTCGTTCCAGTATGAAAATAGAGATCAGAGGCCAGCTCGTTCGGCCCCTGATCGTAAGGGCAAAGGGAGTTTGGATGCCCGCTCCAAATTGACTTCGACGCGCCTCTCCTTTATGCTTTTGTTCATAAAGAAGGCACGGCTTAAGCCATGGACTGTCCGAAATGCGGATTCGCCAACCCTCCCGGGCTTCTTTACTGCGGAAACTGCGGAACTCGACTCGCCTCTTCTCCTGACGTTCCCGCTTCTCCAACAAAAACCTTAGAGCGGCCCCCAGAATCTCTCGCCCGGGGACGCCTCCTCGCGGGCCGGTTCGAAATTCTCGAAGAGATCGGCCGCGGCGGCATGGGCACGGTCTACCGGGTGTTGGACCGGAAAATCGGCGAAGAAATGGCCCTCAAGCTTCTCAATCCCGAGGTCGCCGCAGACTATAGCATCATCGAGCGTTTCAAGAACGAGCTGAAGGTCACCCGCCGGATTACGCATAAGAACGTCTGCCGGATGCACGACATCCATGAGGACGGAGAGACCTTTTTCGTCACCATGGAATACGTTCCCGGCGAGGACTTGAAAAGCCTGGTGAGGCGCGCCGGCCGACTCTCCGTGGATAAGGCCCTTTTCCTGGGCAAGCAGATCGTCGCGGGCCTCTCTGAAGCCCACCGTCTGGGAATCGTCCACCGGGACCTCAAGCCCCAAAACATCATGATCGATCGCCGGGGCGATGCCAAGATTATGGATTTCGGGATTGCCCGACGGCTCTCGGGGCCGGATCTCACCGGGGCGGGAATGATGATCGGGACCCCGGCCTACATGTCCCCGGAACAGGTGGATGGATCGGAGATCGATCAGCGCACCGACATCTACGCCCTCGGTGTAATCCTCTATGAAATCCTCGTCGGGCGGCCGCCCTTCGAGGGGGACAGCGGCCTCAGCGTGGCCCTGAAGCACAAAACCGAGCTGCCCAAGCCTCCGCGCGAATCCAACGCCCAGATTCCCGAAGAACTCGACCGCTTGATCCTGAAATGTCTGGCCAAGAAAAAAGAGCATCGATTTCAGACCGCCGGGGAGCTTTTGGCGGGGTTGACGGCTGTCGAAAAAGGCCTTCCTCTCACGACGCCGGCCCAGGCGGAGAAAGTGGCCACGCGATTGACCGGGTCCGAGCGCCAAGGCATCCGTTCCATCGCCGTCCTACCGTTCAAGGATATGAGCCCGCAACACGACCAGGATTATTTTTGCGAAGGGCTGGCCGAAGAACTGATCAACGCCCTGACCCAGGTCATGGACCTGAAGGTGGCGGCCAGAACATCGTCATTCTTCTTCAAGGACAAAGAGGAGGACATCCGCGAGATCGGCCGGCGGCTGGATGTCGCCTCCATTCTCGAGGGAAGCGTGCAGAAGGCGGGCAACCGCCTCCGCGTCACCGCCCAGCTCATTTGTGTCTCGGACGGATATCATCTCTGGTCGGGCCGTTTTGACCGGAAGGCGGAGGATATTTTCTCCGTCCAGGATGAAATCTCGCTCGCCGTCGTCGAAAAATTGAAGGTTGAGCTCCTCAAGGGCGAAAAAGAAAAGGTGACCAAGCGTCACACCAAGAGCAAGGAGGCCCACCAGCTATTTCTCAAGGGGCGCTATCATTGGAACAGGCGGTCTCCGAAGGATATGATCCAGGCCGTCGACTGCTTCCAGCGGGCGATCAACAAGGACTCGGAATTCGCACTTCCTTACGTCGGGATCGCCGACGTTTTCAACATGCTGGCGGAGTTCGGGTTCGTCCCTCCCCAGGAAGGATATTTGAAATCCCGCGCTCTCCTCCGCAAGGCTCAGGAAATCGATGATTCGCTCAGTGAGCTTTATTCTTCCCTGGCTTTGATCACCTACTGCTATGATTGGGACCTGCCGGCGGCTGAGCGCCTGGCCTACCGGAGTATCGAGCTTAACCCCAACAGCTTTTGGGGCCATGCCACCCGGGCGGAGATCCTGGGCACCTGGGGAAGGCTGGAGGAAGCTTTGGAGGAAGCGACGAAAATGATCGAACTGGATCCGCTTTCTCCTATGGCCCACGCTCTATACGCTATCATTTTGAGCATCATCGGAAGGTGGGAGGAAAGCCGTGATAAAATGATCACATCCCTGGCCATGGAACCGGATAATCCCATGTTGAATCTCTGGTCGGGGATAACATACCTCCAAAGGCCGGCCTTGCCGGGGAAAGCGCTGGATTATTTCCAGAAAGCCGTCGCATTCGGCGCGGCTTCTGCCCACGGCCATCTGGGATTGGCCCACGCCATGTCGGGGCGGAAGAACGAGGCGCTTCAGTATCTGGAGAAGCTGGAGAGGATCAAAAAAGAATCCTTCATACCCTTTGCGCTCAAGCCTCTTCTTTATCTGAAGCCCGGCCTGCGGCATTTCCGGCCCTTCAGGAATAAATACGTTCCGGCCTATCTCAAGGCCTTCGTCTATCTCGGCTTGAACAGGAAGGAGGACGCTCTGGCTCAACTTGAGAAATCGAGCCAAGCCAGAGACTATCTCTTGCCGGTCACTCTCGAATTGATCTCGTACCTCGATCTGCCGTGGGTTGAGGATTTTATCTCCTCTCCGCGATACAGAACCCTCCGGGGGAAAATCAAAAGGTAGCCGCGATCACTCTTTCCTTTCTTTGCGTTCTTCCCGGATGCTCTCGGTGATCTTCTCGACGAGCTCTTTGGGTGTTTCCTTGTCGCCGGGGCCGCTGATCTTCAAGGTGATACGGCCGGACTCCTCATCGAATTCGGGGTCAAGAGTGAAGCCTTCGGGCAGGTCCTTCTTCACTCGGGCCACGATCTTTTCATAGGTTTCGCGGCCTTTTTCGCCGGCATCCACCCGGTAATACAACTCGAACAATCCGTCTTTGCTCACGACCACCTTGATCGTATCTTTTTTGGCACCTTCCGCGATATCCACATGGACCTCCGCAGCGGCTTCCTCCTCGACCGCCTTCTTAGTGATCGTGTAAACAAACGGCGTATGCTCAAGCTTCAAAGCAACCGTCGAAAGCTCCTGGCTCATCTTTTCCAGGTCCTCCTCAAGGTCGGCCAACGCTTCGTCGACCTCCCGGAGCTCCAATTTATTCTCCTCGACCGCTTTCAGTTTCTCCCGGGCTTCGCGGAGCTTCTCCCGGATCTTTTCCTGCTCATCGCTTCCCACCCAGGTTATATGAGGTTCCGCGATGTCCAATGCCTTGGCGATGGTCACCGGGATTGTCTCCTGCAGGGCGATCGCAACGGACTTTTTGATGTCTGGGATATCTTTCAGGGCAATCTTGATGGCTTCGCTTATGTCGACGTCGGGCTTCACGGTTACGTAGAAGGATCGGCCGTCCTTGCCGACCTTGAGGACTTTCCCCTCCTTGATGAACTCCAGCTTGCCCCCTTTGATCTCCAGGTGGACGGGATCTCCCTCCATTATCTTCACCTCCTTGCCTTCCGGGGTGATGAGAAAGACCTTTCCGTCCTTGATTTCCTTCACGATGACAGGCTTGTCGATGACGATCGTTTTGACCTCATCCTCTTCCTGGATCTTGATCCGATATTTGTGCTTTTCCCCTTCCTTGATGGTCCAGACGACAGCCTTCTTCGTTTTCTCTTTTAGTTCCTGTTCTTCGTGCTCTTGGACCTGTTTCTCTTGTTCTTGTTTTTCCTGGGCGAGAAACTGCTCTTTTTGTCCTTTTTGTTCCTGGGCTTGGTGCTCCTTTTGGGCTTGCTCCGGCTGTTCCTTTTCCTGGGCTTTCTTCTCTTCGACCTGGCTTTGTTCCTGAGGCTGTTCGGCTTCTTGGCTCCCCGGAATTATTGGATCGGCCATTTTTTCTTGAACGCCCGGTCCGGCCCCGAAGAAGACGCTCATTCCGGCCTCCGTTTTCCCTGTCAGGGCCGGCGACGGACGGGCCATCCCGATGATCCCCACGGCGAGGACAACTGCGCACACAAGAATAATCTTGGTTTTCATTTTGACCTCCTGAAAAGACCATTTTTGTTTGAGGATAGCCGCCAGCCTTTCGTTAAAGGCGGATTTTCCGTGTCCGGACAATCCCAGAAGCCCTGCCCATTGGCCCAGCCCGGAGCCGGCGGCGCTCTTAAAGAAAAGCAGGTTGGCGGCGTATGTTGAGGGTTTGATCCCCATCCTGAGAACCAGTTCATCGCAGGCCTCTTCCTGTTCATTCTTCAGCCTCCGGAAGACGAACCAGCTCAGAGGATTGAACCAGAAGGCGGCCAGGCTCAGCCGGACAAGCACCATGACCAGGAAATCCGCCCTCTTGACGTGCCAGAGCTCATGGATGAGGGCGGAAGAACGCTGTTCTTCCGTCCAGGCATCAAGGTGCTCGGAAAAAAGATTGAGCCAGCCGAATTCCGCGAGCCGAGCCATGATCACCGTCCTTCTTTGCGGGCCTTCTCGATGAGCTCGACGAGCCGGCCGTAGTCGTCCGCGGTGAGGCTGTCCTCGAAGATGTCGAGGAGGGCGGCCACGGCATCCTCGGTCGAGTCGTCAAAGAAAGTCTGGAGAAGATGCTTCAGGGCGCTGCGCCTGGCGCGTTCCCGCGGAAGAGTCGGAGAAAAAACATAGCGGGGTCCGTCCTGACGATGGATGATGTGCCCTTTTTGCTCGAGGACACGGAGCAGGGCTCGCACCGCGGAGTAACTGGGGGGGCTGGGCAGGCGCTCCAGCACCTGGTTCACAGTCGCCTCCTGGAGCGCGTAGATGATGTCCATGATCTGCCGCTCCCGCCGGCTCAAGTTCTTTTGTCCCTTCATGTTCCTTCTGTCCATCCATTTCCTATCTGCTAATTTTTTAGCATGCTAAAATATTAGCACCACTGAATACAATTGTCAAGAGGAAATGCTGTTTTTTTAACGGTTCTCTGAAAAACCTCTTTTTCGGCCTTCCGGGGTCTATAACTCACGGCCGAGAAAAAGTGTTGCTCGGGAATAATCCGGGCTGGGTATTTCGGCCTCTAAAAAGGGATTTCTAAGCCCAACCGAGGCTGGGTCTCCTCTTGTATTTCAGCCTCGATCCCGAGCTGGGCAGTCTAGAAAAAGGCGGCCGAGGGGCCAATACCGTGGCCCCAGTCTCCAACAGGATGACACCCGGTGATGACTTGTGTCTTCTCCTCCCCGGTTTGCCTGTTGAATTCTTTCATCACGGAGAGACCGCGGCAGGATCAGAAATGGGTTGAAACAAGAAGCCCGCCTTCATCTGGTGTTGGACAATTATGGCCTTTATGAAGAGCAAAATCAATCGCGCGTTTTTTTTGACAAAGGGAATCCCTTCCCTTATCCTTTAGAAGAGGTCGACACCCATGGACAGCACGAAGCCCACCTCGGTCACCGTCATCTACAACTTTCCCGGCGAGGACGAGTACGAAGCTCTCCGAAAGAAACTCCAAACTGGAGAAGTCGTATCTCCGACGGGGGACATCAAGGACCTGGAACGGATTGCCACCGTCCAGGAGGAGATCGACGCCCTGGTCAGGGGCCTCGAGAAGGAAGGGTTTGACTCCCGCTCGGTCAACATCAAAGACGATTTCGACCGCCTTCTCAAGAGCCTGACCGCCCCGCGGCCCGACGTCGTCTTCAATCTGGTGGAATTCTTCAACAACAATCCACTCCACGAAGACCGCGTCGCCGCCCTCTACGACCTTTTGCAGATCCCTTATACCGGGGCCCCCCCGATGACCCTCGCCATCTGCCAGCGAAAAGGGCTGACCAAGCAGATCCTCAAGGCCTTCCGCATCCCGACGCCCCGCTACAAACTGGTCAAACAGAAAACCGTCCCCAAGCTGACGGGACTCCGTTATCCTCTCATCGTCAAGCCCGCCTGGGAGGATGCGAGCGCGGGCGTAAGCGAGCGGGCCGTCGTCGAAGACCGGGACCAGCTGGAAAACCGCGTCCGCATGATCTTGGCCGAATACAAGCAGCCCGTCCTGGTGGAAGAATTCATCGACGGCCGGGAGCTCGGGGTATCCGTCATGGGCAACAAGAATCCCCGGGTGCTGCCCATCGAAGAGATGGATTTTTCCGACCTTCCCCCCGACCACAGGGCAATCGTCACCTACGAATCCAAGTGGAATCCCCTGAGCAAAGTGTTTCACATGGGAAAGCTCGTCTGCCCCGCGAAATTGCCCAGGTCCATCCAGCAGCGTGTCAAAAAGGTGGCCCTCCTCACCTATCAAGTCATGGGCTGCCGCGATTACGCCCGGATCGACATGCGCCTGGATAAGAGCGACAACGTCTTCGTCCTGGAGGTCAATCCAAACCCGGACCTCACGGAGGGAGTGGCTTTCATGGCCTCCGCGGCCGCGGCTGGCATATCCTTTTCCGAGGCGCTGCGGATGATCGTCGAGGAAGCGCTGAAGAGAGGATCGCCTGCGGCCGCCAAAACCTCCCCTACCAAGGTAGACGCGCCGCTGGAGGTATGAGCCCGACCGGGTGATCCAAGATGACGGACATACGAAGACTGCTGTTCAGCCGGGCCACCAAGAAGCTCGAGGTGTTGACGACACCGGTGAACAGGCTCGGCCTGAGCTTGAAGTCCTCTCTGATTCAACCGCAGATCGATAAGCACCTGGTGCGTCTGAAACGCCGAGGCATCAAGCTGAGGCCGCACTTCTACCTTGGAGAGGACTGGGGCTGTGTCAGCAGCACCTCGAACATCGAGGTCGGGTTCTACGACGCCGACCCGCTGCTCAAAGAGCTGAACCGGGAAGTCCGCGGGTGGACGAATGATCCCCGTGAGGTCGACTACCTGCTGCGCCATGAGACGGGGCACGCCTTCTGTTACGCTCACCGTCTTTACAAGAACAAGGAGTTCCGGAACATCTTCGGAGTCAAGGGGAAATTCTTCGATACCTATCCGGCCACCGACCGTTACAAGCCCCACCCCTGGAGCCGTGATTTTGTCAATCCCAACCGGGACTATTACGCTCAGAAACACCCCGACGAGGATTTCGCCGAGACCTTCGGCGTCTGGCTGTCCCTCCCCTCCAACTGGAAGAAGGCCTACCGGACCAGGAAGGGGGCCCTGACCAAGTTGAAATTCGTCGCGGAAACTGTCCGCTATTACGGCGACAAGCCGCCCCAGGTGCCTCCCGACCCCGCCGGTCTCGATGTGCCCGTGGAAGCCATTTCCATGACCGTCGCCGAGATCCTGGGGGCGTCGCTCACGCGATACCGCAAGAGGGCGGCCGGCTTCATCGACCCGCTCCTGAAAAAGATCGGCCGCTATCGGCTCCGTTCCACCGATTCCGGAAGCATCCCACTGGCTGAGGTGATCACCGCCCACCGCAAGTTCATCCTCGAGGCCCTGGTCCGGAACACGAGGGTGACGGTTGCCCAGGCTTCGTTTCTGGTCAATAAGATGCAGACGCGCTCAAGAACGTTGCACCTTTATGTTCCTCTCTCCATGATGGACAAGTGTCTGGTCGATGTCGTCTGCCTGGCCTCGACTCTGGCCACCCGTTTTGCCTCCAAGGGAAACCTCTTTCCATAACGAGGAAGGATGAAGAAAATGCCGCTGGCCGATCCGAAATGCGCCGAATGTTCGGAGCGTCCCTGCACTCAGGGGCTACCGAAGGGCGTCCCCCTCCCCAAGGACTGCCCGATCAAACACCATGCCCGATTGATCAAAAGGCTCCTCCCGCTCTACCGCGGGGGGGAGCTGAGCCAATTCTTCCGCGCCGCCGCTCTGACCGAAAAGGAAGGCTACGATGCGAAGGCCGCCCGGGAGGAAGGAAGAACGGTCCCGGTCAGGCCGAGGATCCGGGAGATCACCGAGTTCGCCAAGCTCATCGGGGCGCGGAAGCTCGGCCTGGCCTTTTGTTCGGGACTCTATGATGAGGCCGGCCGGGCCGCCGCCATCCTGGAGAAGCACGGGCTTGACGTCGTCTCGGTCATCTGCAGTTGCGGCGCGGTCGATAAAACCCAGGTCGGCATCCCCGCGGAATACAAAATCCGGGACCCCGGCCGTTTCGAGGCCGCCTGCAATCCGCTCGTTCAGGCGGAAATTCTCAACATCTCGGGAACGGCTTTCAACATCCTGGTCGGACTCTGCGTCGGCCACGACATGCTTTTCACGGCACACTCGAAAGCGCCTGTGACTACGCTTATCGTCAAAGACCGGTTTACCGGGCACAATCCGCTGGTCAGCCTCTACACCCGCTACCACCGGGACATCGTCTGATTCACAGCGAGGCCCGCCCTGCACTCTTTTAGCCGGGGGGGCCGCCGATACCGAGGCAAATTTATCGCCGGAAAATCAGTCTTTTCCCTCCAGGATCTCCTTGACCTCCTCTTTCCCTTCCTCCAGTTCCTTTTCCTGCTCTTTGTCTTCTTGAAGCAGAAGGGCCTGGAACTCTCCGACGTGGGTCTTCTCTTCCTTGGCGATGTCGAGGAGGATCTTTCTCAGGATCTCCTTGGAGGCCAAGGCCGCCATCTGTTCATACAGGTTGATGGCGTCCAGCTCGGCGATGATCCCGGCTCGCAAAATCTCTTTGTCCAGGTCTTCTTGTTTAACCTTCGTCAAGTCCAGGGGAATCTTGGACAGCATGATCAAACCTCCTTGATAATTCCATTATTTATTATAGCCGAAGGAATGAATTTTGTCAGTCGGGCCGACTTCCCCAAAAGCGCTGATGAAAATTTGTCTTTTCGAGCGAAGCGGCTGTCCTTCCACCCCGTAGCCCTATCCTTCCCGGCGGCGTCCGTGTTTTGGTATAATGTCGGCACCAAAGAGAGGAGTTGCCCATGAGAAAGATCCCAGTCTTGCCGGCTCTTTTCCTGATCGCCGTCCTAGCGGTCCTTCTGTTCGCCGGGGATTATGCGGGGAGCTCCCGGCTTGCTGACGCCTCTCCGTTCCGGTGCACAACAGTCATCGCCGGGAAAAACGCTACGATTGACGGCTCGGTCCTTCTCGGGCACAACGAAGACTGGGGCGCCTATCTCAAGCCTCTCTTTTGGAACCCGAGGGAAAAGCATGCGCCCGGCGATACATTCAGACTGAAGGACGGCCAGTCCATCCCTCAGATCAAAGAAACGTATGCCTTTATCTGGCCGGCGGCCGAGTGCAACGGGATCAACGAACACCAGGTCGCCCTCGCCGATGACACCGGTTCCTGCCGGAAGGAACTGTTCCAGAACGAGAGAGGGATTGATCTCCAGGAGTTCGTGACCCTGGCGCTCGAGCGTTCCCGGAGCGCCCGGGAAGCCGTTCTGCTCATGGGTGGCCTGATCGAAAAATACGGCTACCGCAGCCACAACGGCCGGGACGGTGATATCATCAGTATCGCCGATCCCAGCGAGGGCTGGTGGATGGAGATCACCATCGGGGGCCTCTGGGTCGCCCAGAGGGTTCCGGATGACGCTTTCGTGGTTCTGGCGAACAGGTTCCGCATCGGGGAGGTCGATCTCAGCGATACGTCCAGATTTCTGGCTTCCCCGAAACTCGTCGATTTTGCCAAGCAGAAAAGTTGGTACGACCCGGCGCAAGGACGGTTCAATTTCAGCCGGGCGTACGGCACCCCCGAGAGTATCCGTTCTGTCTATAGCAGTCGAAGGGAATGGCGGGGGAACAGCCTTCTCGCCGGCAAGGCGTTCGATGAAAAAGAGAATCCCCTGATCGTGAAGGCGTCGAGAAAGCTAGGCCCACGTGACCTTATGGCCCTTTTCCGGGACCATTACGAGGGCACCGAATATGACCTCACCAAAGGTTACGAGAAGGGGTCTCCCCATCGGACCGCAGAGAGGACAATCTGCCGCCTGGCGACGGACGCCACTACCGTCGCCCAGCTCAGAGGATGGCTTCCGCCGGAGATCGGCGGGGTGATCTGGCTTTCGGCGGGGACCCCTTGCTCGAGTGTTTACCTCCCGTTCTATCTGGGTGTTGTGGAATTCCCCAAACCGTTCGCTTTTCTGACCGAAGTCTACAGCCGGGATAACGCCTACTGGGTGTTTAACTCCTTGCAGAACCTGGTCGACCGCTACTACAACGAGAAGGCGGAGTTTGGAAAATCCGGGATGACGGCCATCAATTATGTGGCCGGATACTGGAAGGATTTCGAGGACGAAGAATTCGCCCTGCAGGATGCCGTCGAAAAAGCAGCCCTCGATTTATTCAAAAGGGACAAAGCCGCCGCGCGCTCATTCCTGAGCGCGTACTGCAATGGGCTCGGCCTGAAGGCCTTTCATCAGGCCCAGGCACTCGCCGACACCCTCAGGACGAAGTATTATCGGTAGGAATGCATCGTCGGGCTTCGGCAATCAGTTAAAGATCAAGACATCACTCATATTTCAAGCTCTGCGCGGGGTTGGAGAGGGCCGCCTTGACGACCTGGAAACTGACCGTGGTTACGGCGATCCCCAGCGCGGACAGGCCGCTCACTAAAAAAATCGCCGCGGAAAGGCCCGTCCTGAAGGCGAACCCCTGGAGCCAGCGGTTCATGACCCAATATCCCACCGGCCAGGCGATCAGGTTGGCGATGATCACCCACTTGATGAACTGAGCGGTCAGGAGCCAGACGATCTGCGGCAGGCGCGCCCCCAGGACCTTGCGCACACCGATCTCCTTGGTCCTCTGCTCGGTAATAAAAGCGGCCAACCCGAAGAGCCCGAGGCAGGACACAAAGATCGCCAGGAAAGAAAAGAGCGTGACGATCCTTCCGGCCCGGTTGTCGTTCTGGTAAAGGCCGTTGATCCGGTCGTCCATGAAGGAGAACTCGAAGGGCAGCCCGGGCGAGAGCGAGTCCCAGGTCTCCCGGATAAAAGAGAGAACCTCGTAGGTCCTCTGGGAATTGACCTTGACGAGCAGGAAGGGTCTCCGGGTCGAGCCGATGGCCTCCGGCAGCACATAGCCCATGCTCCGGACGTCCCGGTGGAGCGATTCGAAGTGGACATTGTCCATGATGCCGATGATCGATAGGTCCTTTTTAGTCCACCAGATGCGCAGTTTCTTTCCCACGGGTTCGGTGATCCCGAAATACTCCGCGGCCTTTTTATTGATGACGACGGCGTTGACGTCGGCGGGATATTCCCGGGAAAAGAACCGCCCCTCGGCCATCCGGATGTTCAGGACCTCGGCGAAATCATGGTCGCAGGTCAGGAAATTCATGTTCAGGGGCCGGTCGCGGTCCGCCCCTTCGACGCCGATCCCCCAGTTCGAAGTGCCCAGCCCCGGGATCGACCCGACCGCCGACACACCGGAGATGTCCGCGTGCTGCTTCAAGCGTTCTTTGTATGCCTCGTACTGGGAAAACAGGTTGTCGGCGTTGTGGATGACCACGACGTGGTCCTTGTCGAACCCGAGCCTCTGGCTCTTGATGTAATTGAGCTGCCGGAAGATAACCAGCGATCCGATGATGAGCAGGACGGACATGGCGAACTGGAAGACGACGAGGCCGCTGCGCAGGAGGAGCGACCGGCTGCCCTTGCCGGCGAGGGGCGAGCCCTTAAGGACGTCCGTATGCTTGAACGACGAGAGGAAAAAGGCTGGATACAGCCCGGCCAGGAAACCGACGGTTAGAGCCAGGCCGAGCAGCCCCGGGATGACCAGCGGGCTGCTAAAGTAAGGAAGGCCGAGCACCCTCCCCGTCATGCTCCGGTAGAAGGGAAGCGCCGCCTGGATGAGCCCGACCGCCAGGAGAAGGGCGATCAGGCTGAGAAGGATGGACTCGCCCAGGAACTGGCCGACGAGCTGCCTCTTGAGAGAGCCGACGATCTTGCGGATGCCCACCTCTCTCGCTCTCCTGGCCGACCGGGCCGTCGCCAGGTTGACGAAATTGATGCCGGCGATGAAGAGGATGAGAAGGGCGACAATGATGAAGAGTTTGACGTAGGCGATGCTCCCGTTGGGCTGCCCGCCCGTGACCAGGTCGGAGTGAAGGTGAATGCTCTTGATCGGCTCCAGGGTCCAGACCCAGGGCAGGTGCTGCCGTCCTCCCTCATAGTAGACTTTATCGATCTCGACGAGCTTTTCTTCCATGAGTTCCTGGGTCACCCCCTCGCGGAGAAGAAGATAAGTCGTGAAATTATTGTTTGTCCAGCCCGGGCTTTCTTCCGGGTAGAGCGTGACCAAGGAGACGAGCATTTCGAACCGGAAATGGGAATTGCGGGGCACGTCCCGGACCACGCCCGTGACTCTGAAGGGATTGCGCTTGCCCAGGGCCTGGATTTCGACGGTTTTATCCAGGGGGTCTTCCTCCCCGAAGCACTTGGCGGCCAGGGACTGGGAGATAACGATGGCATAAGGGTCCCGGAGGGCGGTTTCATGGTCGCCCTTGACCAGGGGAAACGTGAACACATCGAAAAAGGAAGCCTCGGCCGCGAAAACATCCGTTTCCTTGAAGGCGGCTTCTCTGTATTTAATAACGCAGTCCCCGAGGGGGCCCGAAATCTGGACGAGCGACTCGACCTGAGGATATATGCCCCGGATCGTCCTGGCCAGGATGGAGGGCGTCCCGAGCTGATGGATCCTGGAGTCGCCCCCGTTCGACCAGTCGGCGACCACCCGGTATGTCCTGTCGGCCTTCGCGTGGAACCGGTCGTAGCTCAGCTCGTCGAAGATATAGAGGGCGATCAGGACGCTTGCGGCGATGCCGACGGCGAGCCCCAGGATGTTGATAAACGAATAGACCTTGTGTTTAAGCAGGTTCCTCAGGGCGACTTTAAGGTAATTTTTTAGCATATCGCCTCCTGAGACTGCGAGGATGAGAGCGCGGCCGGAGCTAAGCCGCCCTCATCTATATGATACTGAAGTCAAGTAAAAATGGTTTACAGTAATTCAGGGGATAATTCAGGGGACGCGAAACTTAATTCCGGAGAATGAAGTATCATGTCCCCAAATTGCGGCTATGCCTGAAACAGAGCAAAAAAAGGCAGACTCCGACAAACGCAGAGTCTGCCTTTGATGTTAATTCATGGGGACACGTACCGAATTCTCGCGAATTCGGAACATGTCCCCTGGGTTGACGAATTAATAGCGCCGGCCGCCGCCGCCAAAACCGCCGCGTCCGCCGCCGCTCGGCCGCTCCGTCCGCGCTTTAGCCTCGTTGACCTTGAGGGTACGGCCCTTGAGATCCTTGCCGTTCAACATGGACATGGCTTTCTCCGCCTCGTCCTTATTCGGCATTTCGACAAAACCGAAACCTCGCGATTGGCCGCTGTACTTGTCCTTGATGATGTTGCAGTTCTGGACTTCGCCAAAAGCCTGGAAGGCTTCCTTGAGGTCGGCCTCGTTGGTGGTGAAAGAAAGGTTGCCTACATAAATGTTCATGCTCGTCTCCTTTGACGACGGATCCGTCCGATTTCAGCCGGACGTTCCTCTGAAGATAACGAATCAAATAAAGGAGAGGAGTATTCGACCGGTCAGGGCCTCCGCCCCTTCCCTTATTCTATCCGGGTCAAAAAAAAAGGCGGATTTGAACACACGTTGAAATCCGCCTGGTTTGCGAATGGGACTCAGTCTTTCGAAAGGTGGATTAATAGCGCCGGCTGTTGCCGCCGCCGCCAAAACCGCCGCGGCTTCCGCCCCGCCCGCCGCCAAAACCGCCGCCCGTGCGGGGTCTGTCGGTCCGGGGCCGGGCTTCGTTGATCGTCAGATTGCGACCTTTCAAATCCTTGCCGTTCAGGTCCGCGATGGCCTTATCGGCCTCTTCCTTGTTCGGCATCTCGACGAAACCGAAACCCCTGGACTCGCCGGTGAACTTGTCCTTGATGATGTTGCAGCTCGAAACCTCGCCGAAAGCCTGGAAGGCTTCCTTGAGTTCCGCCTCAGAGACGTCCCGAGACAAATTGCCTACGTAGATGTTCACTCTACTCTCCTTAAATGTTGATATTCCGAAATAAAGGAGAGGAGTTTGCCGATCTTACCGACCAGGGCTCGTGCCCTCTGCCTTTATCCGTTTGCATAAAGAAAAACCCGGCAATTTCCTACTCTCCCACCAAGCTGCCCTGGCAGTACCATCAGCACCAGAGGGCTTAACTTCCGTGTTCGGAATGGGAACGGGTGTGACCCCTCCGTCATGATTGCCGGGATTAAAAACCAATGCTTTTTTGTCTTAATAAACTTTATGGTCAAGTCTCACGGGCTATTAGTACTGGTAAGCTGAACGCATCACTGCGCTTACACACCCAGCCTATCAAACTCGTAGTCTACGAGTGCCCTTCAGCCCTTGCGGGAGGGAGATCTAATCTTGAGGCGAGCTTCCCGCTTATATGCTTTCAGCGGTTATCTCTGCCGAACGTAGCTACCCAGCGCTGCCCCGGGCGGGACAACTGGTACACTAGAGGTTCGTCCGTCCCGGTCCTTTCGTACTAGGGACAGCTCCCCTCAAATCTCCTGCGCCTACCGTGGATAGGGACCGAACTGTCTCGCGACGTTCTAAACCCAGCTC
>JBAUIH010000009.1:0-22223 GCA_049682755.1 Candidatus Aminicenantales bacterium
AATCCTGGCAGAAGCTCATCCGCGTCCTCACCCACGAGATCATGAACTCGATCACGCCCATCGCTTCGCTCGCTTCCACCATCGACGACCTGATCGAGGAAAGCTCCGGCCCCCAGCGAGCAGAGGAACCGGGCGAAGAGGCCCGGCGGGAAGCCCTTAGCGATATCCACGGTGCCGCCCAGACCATCCAGAAAAGAAGCCAGGGATTGCTCCAGTTCGTCGATGCTTACCGGAATTTAACCCTGATCCCCCAGCCTCGCCCGGAGACCTTCCCGATCGGAGAATTGTTCCAGCGGGTGCAGAAGCTCATGGCGCCCCAGGCCGGAGACAAGGTCCGGGATTTCCGCTCCTCCGTGGAGCCGGAGGACCTCAGGCTCTACGCCGACCCGGCGCTCATCGAGCAGGTGGTGATCAACCTTCTTCTGAACGCGGCCCAGTCTTTAGGAGGACAAAAGGACGCCAGGATCTTGCTGACCGCCTATCAAGACGGCCAGGCCAGGACCTTGATCGAGGTCAGAGACAACGGACCCGGGATCGCCGCCGAGAACATCGACAAGATCTTCATCCCGTTTTTCTCGACCAAGGAGGGGGGGGCCGGAGTCGGCCTCAGCTTCTCCCGCCAGGTCATGCACCTCCACCGCGGCTCCATCAGCGTCCACTCCCGGCCGGGGGAAGAAACCGTTTTTACCCTGAGGTTCTGATTTTCGTGATGGAATCGGTAGGCGGGATCAGGCCTTGGCCCTCACCCGGTAGAGGATATGGCCGAGGTACCCGGCATCGTTTATCTCGGCGATGTAGAGGCCGGGCTGGAAGTAAGCCTGTTTTTTCAGCATCGGCCCCGAAAGCTCATCCAGGAGAGCGCCGGCTTCCCAATCCCTATTGTTGCCGTCACAGAGTAAAACTTGATCTCCGTTGTTCGCCAGTTTCTCCAGGATTTCTCTTAAGCACATAGGCGCCTCTCTCGGATAAAATCGGCCTCTCTATATATATGACGCTTTTTCGGGCTATTTGGTTACCCTGAAGTTAAAAAAAGGGTGTTCCCGCCTCTCCTTGAGGTCCCGCGTTCTCAGCTCATGACCAAGAAAAGGAAGCCCAGAAGGAGAGCCAGAATCCACAACACAATCTTCATCGTCTATGACCTTCTCTGGATAAGCTAAGCAAGGAGCGTGCCAATATGCCTATTCAGAGAGTTTGACGGACTGCAGGAGCCCTGCAGCCGGTGAAGCGTCCGTAATCGAGACACAGACTGGCCGTAAACGGACAGCGGGGCGAACGGGACCGGGAAGTGCTGAAAATGTTGCGGAGAGCATGGACTTGAGCTATAGTCATTTTCGCGGACCTTTGGCAATCCGAGCTCTGTCAGGATAGATAATGGAAGTCAAAATCCTCAAGGAAGCGGAAATCCGCAAGTGTGTGGGCATGAACCAGGAAGCCATCGATGCGGTGGCTCTGGGTTTCACCCGCTTGGCGGAAGGCAGGGTCAGCCTGCCGCCGGTCATCCGTGTCGACGTGGAATCGCGGCACGGCGAGGTGGATGTCAAAACCGCCTATATCGAGGGCCTGGACAGCTTCGCCATCAAGGTGGCCTCGGGATTTCTGGACAACCCGGCCCTCGGCCTGCCCTACGGCGCCGGAATGATGGTCGTGATGAGCGCCAAGACGGGGTTCCTCGAAGCAGTCCTGCTGGACAACGGCTACTTGACCGACCTCCGGACCGGCATCGCCGGAGCGATCGCAGCCAAGCACCTGGCCCCTTCACGGGTGGAGACCGCAGGGGTCATCGGCTCGGGCACGCAGGCCCGGTATCAGATCCGGGGTCTGAGGATGATGCGCTCTTTCAACCGTCTCCTGGTCTTCGGGATCGATCTCACTGGAGTCGATCGGTATGTCTCCGAGATGAACGAGGAACTGGGAATTGAAGTCGTCAAGGCCGGCAGCCCCGAGGAAGTCGTCCGGGAAAGCCGGTTCGTGGTCGCGGCGACACCGTCCCGCGAGCCCTACCTCCGGGCGGAATGGCTCCATCCCGGCCTGCACATCACAGCCATGGGCGCGGACTCAGAGCACAAGCAGGAGCTCTTTGCTGAGGTCATCGGCCGGGCGGACCGGCTGGTCTGTGACAGCAAGTCGCAGTGCTTCCGGCTCGGCGAGCTTCATCATGCCCTGAACGCAGGTATTATCAGCCAGGAAGCCGACATCACCGAGCTGGGCGAGCTGACGGCGGGCCGGAAAACCGGACGGAAAAAAGACGAGGAGATCTCCGTCTGTGACTTGACCGGAGTCGGCGTTCAGGATACGACGATCGCCGTGCTCACCCTCCAAAAGGCGCTTCTCCAGGGACTTGGCACCAGCCTAACGGTCTGATCCGGTGCATCAAGCGCCTGGGCGTATTCGCGGACGAAAAAGGGATCCATGATCCCGCAGATAAGAGGGCGGGCGTGAATTCGCCCTCCGGGAGGTTGGAAAATGAGCTGGTCGATCAAGCTGATCCGGGTGAAGGGAATCGACATCAAGGTCCACCTCACCTTCGTCCTCATCCTGATCTGGGCGGCCTACCGCTGGGGGGTGAGCATGGGAGCCGGGCCGAAGGGAGCGCTCTACGGGATCGTTGTGATCATCCTGCTTTTTGTCTGCGTCACCTTGCATGAGCTCGCCCACAGCCTGACGGCGATCCACTTCGGAATCAAAGTCCGCGGCATCACCCTTCTCCCCATCGGCGGCATCTCCCAGATGGAAGAAATACCCAAAAAGCCCAAGGAAGAGCTATTGATGTCGGTGGCCGGTCCGCTGACGAATTTCATCATCGCGGCCGTCCTCATCATAGTCTCCGTTCCGCTCCAGGGGGAGGCCGGCCTGTCCGCCCAACGCTTATCCGAAGTCTTCGCTTCGGTGAATTGGGCCGGGCTCCCGGTTTACCTGGCCTTTGCCAATATCATGCTCGGGGTCTTCAACCTGCTCCCCGCCTATCCGATGGACGGAGGCCGGGTGCTGCGGTCGCTCCTGGCCTTGAGGCTGGACCACGACAAGGCGACGGCCTGGGCGGTTAACATCGGGCAGGGGATGGCCTGGCTCCTCGGACTCTGGGGCGTCCTTGCGGGGGCCTGGACGCTCGTCGTCATCGCCGTTTTCATTTATCTCGGCGCCTCCCAGGAGGGCCAGATGATCGAAGCCAAGGGCGCGCTCGGGAAGCTGAGCGTTCGCCAGGCCATGACCAAGAAGTTTCAGACGGTCTCCCCCGATGCGCCTCTTGCCCGGGTGGTTGACCTCATTCTGGGCAGCTTCCAGACGGATTTCCCGGTGGTCGAGGAGGGCCGCCTGACCGGGTTCATCTCGGAGTACGATCTCGTCGGCGCGCTCAAGACCTACGGCCCCGAGGTGGCCGTCAAGCAGGTCATGAAGACCGATGTCCCGACGGTCGAACCGGACGAAACGCTTTTCGAAGCCCGGCAGCGCATGGGGCAGGCCCGGCTGAGATCCATGCCGGTCCTGAAGGAAGGACAATTGGAGGGCATGCTGACTGCGCACGACATCAGCGAGGCCTTTCTATTCACCCGCCTGGAGCCCGGACTTCTCCGGCGTCCCGTGTCGTGAAGTTCATCCCGGAAAGAGCTGCTTCGTCCCGCCGCCCGTCTACTTCTCTTCTTTTTCTTCCTTCTCTTTTTCTTCCTCGAGCTTGAGAGGGACGGCGACATCCTCACCCCAGATGTGCTTGGCGAACCACTGCCAGTTGTGCCAGGTGGCGGCGAGCTGCTCCTTGGGCTTCGAGATGCCGTGTCCGAAGTCCTTGTAGACGATGAGCTTCACCTCGACGCCCACATCCTGAAGCCCCTGGAAGAGCTCGTAAGCGTTGGGGATGGGAACGCGGCGGTCGAACTCGCCGTGCTGGATTAGGGTCGGAGTCCGGGCTTTCTTGATGTTCGTCATGGGGGAGGTTTTCCGGTAGATCTCCATGTCGTCCCAGGGTGTCGCCTTAAGATAATGCCGGGTGAAAGGATGGATGTCGGTGTTGACGTAGTAGGTCACCCAATTCGAGATCCCGGCCCCGACCGAGATAGCTTTAAATTTCCTAGAGTTGGTCGTCAAAAAGGCCGGGCAATTATGGGGAGACTAAACTTAGTTCAGATGAGGGACGGATCGTTGTTCCATAAGGAATTGAGGTTGGTGTCCCCGGAATTCCCCGGAATTCCCTGTCTAGGCACTTTTATTCAACGACCCTCTGAATGATGGATATTTCAGAAAGTCAGCGGCCGCCCGCATGTCGCTGGCATTTTTTGAGCATTTTGTTTCCCGTCTCTCTCTTTTTCTTCTTCGGCCTTGATGGGGAAGAGATCCCGGCAGTTGTGATAGAATGCAACTCTCTTTAACGCTGGCAGGTTTATGTCAACAAGGAGGCTGTGATGCCGAGATTCACAAAATATTTGACTTTCGCTCTGACGATCGTTCTCCTCAGCGGGCTTCCGGCTTTGTCGCAAAAAGTGGAACAGGTCGACGGCATCCGGGTCGTCCATAACGGAAAAACAGGGGTCTGGGGCAGCCAGCCCAAGCTCGGGATCGAGCTCGTCCGGACCATCGGCGAGCTCGAAACAAAGGACGAGAACGTCGCCTTCAACCTTCCCTCCGACGTCGCGCTCGACAAAGACGGCAACATTTATATCCTCGATTCGGGCAACCACCGCATCCAGAAGTTCAGTGCGGACGGAAAGTACCTGGCAACCCTCGGTCGCAAGGGCCAGGGCCCGGGAGAGTTCGTCTATCCCGAGTCCATCGACGTCGATGACGCCGGGCAAATCTATGTTTCCGATCCTCGCAATCAAAGAATCCAGATCTTGACCCCGGAGGGGAAGGAGGCCAGGACCATAAGGATGATCGACGAGCCGCCGGGAATCGTGCGCCTCGCAGGCTCAGGACGGATGCTGATGTCACCCGGTTCCATGATGATGATGTTCTCGGCCGGCGAAGAGGAAATCAAAGAGCTTCCCAAGCTCGTCACCGTCATCGATGACCGGGGAGACGTCCAGAAGAAGTTCGGAGAACAAAGGGACTACAAGGATTTCCTCCTCAACAAAGCGGGGAACGGGGTTCAGGTCGCCATCGAAGGGAAAGACTCTGTCTATCTTGCTTTCTCCAGGCAGAACCGGATCGAAAAATACTCTCCCGACGGTTTGCTCCTCTGGCGCGCCGACAGGGAACTCGACTACACCACCGGGCCCCGGGACAAGGGAAAGATGGAGAGGCGAAGCGGGGGAACCAGCATCCGGATGCCCGAACTGAACACCACCTCCGTCGGTATCGCTGCCGACAGCCGGGGCCGGGCCTGGGTGGCTTCGCTTCAGCGCCAGCTCAAGGAGGACGAACGAGCCGGAATGAGCGTTATGATGACCGCGTCCGGCGGAGAGCGCAGCATCTCGATGAAATCCGACGGGAACGTTGAACTCCGTGATACCGACGCTTACCGGCTCGAGATCTACGATCCGGAGGGCGTGCTCCTTGGCATCATCCCCCTCGACCGCTTCGTCGACCTCATGCGGATTGAACAGGACCGGCTGTTCCTGATCGACCGGATGCGCGGCGCCCAGATCCATGAGTACCGGATCTTAGAGAAATAAGAAAAGCCCGCAGCGACCTCGGTTTCAAGCTGATTTGAAATCAGGGGATGAATTAAGGGGAATCGCTCTTTTGGGCAGCAGCGGTAGTGAGCGCGATGTCGTCCCGGACATAGACGACCCCCGGCCGGCGGATGAGCTTCTGGAACTCCGGCTCAGTCAGATCGTCCTTTATTTCAACCGCAACGCGTTTGCCCACAAAGAGCTTGGAGTTGAGCGAGTCAATGAGGCTCGTGATGTGGATGTAGGTTTTCGCCGGAGCTTCGCCCAGGATAACGATCACATGGTCTTCCTGCGCGATGATGGCTTTGACTTCGCTGAGTGACGCGACCTTCTTGGTGAATTTCGAGATTATCCGGCGTTTCCGGTTGCGGACAAACTTAATCGCCATATAGGCCAGGAACGCCCAACCGACCAGGCTCCCCCACTGGACCCGGGTGAAGAGCAGGGCGACCGCCGCGATGAGCACGGCGACGGAGATGAGAAAGCCCATGCGGCCCAGGGGTATCCACGATTTGACTTCGTCCAGCCAACCCTTGATCCGCACGCCGATAGGCAGGGAAAGGCTGGTCCCCGTCTCGATATTCTGCTTCAGCCTCCTCAGGTCGTCGGCCAGGCCGCGCGCGTCCGGGTAGCGGTCTTCGGGGCGCTTGCGCAGGCAGCGGGAAATGATCAGGTGGACCTGGGGAGGGAGGTTGCGGCGAAGCATCGTCACCGGCCTGGCCTCCTCGAAGACGATGGCGTGCATGGTATCGAGCGGCGTTTCCCTTTTAAAGGGAAGCTCACCCGTTATCATTTCATAGAGAACGACGCCGAGAGAAAAGAGATCGCTTCTCTGGTCGAGGGCACGGCCGCGGGCCTGCTCAGGACTCATATAGTTGGTTGTCCCCATGACCGTCCCGGCGATGGTGTGGACCGGCTCTCTTGTCAGGGTCCGGCTGACCTCGACGCCGAGGTCGGTTTCGGTCAGGTCGGGGTCCAGAAGCTTGGCCAGTCCGAAATCAAGGAGTTTGGCATGGCCGTCGCGGGTGACCATGATATTGTCCGATTTGATATCACGGTGGATGATCTTGGCTTCGTGCGCCCGGGCGAGCCCCTCAGCAACCTGGAACGCGATATCAACCGACATCAGGAGGTCGAGTTCCCCCTCGGTGATCAGCTGTCCGACCGTCCGGCCTTCGACGAACTCCATGGCGATGAACATGGAGCCGCCGGCTTCATCGATGTCATAGACCTGGGCGATGGCCGGATGGGTGACGGCCGCGGCCGATTGCGCCTCGACGAGGAAGCGGTTCTTACGGTTTGGGTCGGCAATGAGCTCGGGCTTGAGTAGCTTTAGGGCGACGGGACGATGGAGCCGGGTGTCACGGGCCCGGTAAACCACACCCATGCCGCCCATACCGAGCAGTTCCTCGACTTTGTAATGCTTCAGTGTCTGGCCAATCATGGATATCCCGGAAGACTGCCCTATTTATTAGCACATCATCAAAAAAGGCACAATACCCCAAGCCGCAACTTAAAATGGTCGACAGAAAAACAGTCTTCGTGTCATCGCGGCCACCCTCAGCGGCCCGCCGAAATTGGGGACACGATATACTGTCCCCAATTTGGACTTGACAAGAAAAATATTCCGTGATATATATGAAAGTGGTTACGTAATCATGGACTTTCTTAAAGAGCTCGGCTATCTCGCCATCGCCAGCCGGATGAAGGGGCTGACCGACCGGCTTCTCCGCGGAGGCAGCGAAGCCTACCGCTACCTCGACCTCGATTTCGAGCCCCGCTGGTTCACCCTTTTCTACCTCCTCTCCACCGAGTCCTCTCCCCTTTCCATCCAGGAGATCGCCGACGCCCTGAAGGTCTCCCACCCGGCGGTCATCCAGACCGCCCATATGCTGGTCAAGAGAGGGCTCATCCGCTCCTACCAGGACGAAACGGACCGGCGGAAGAGGCGGCTGGCCATCACGCCGCAAGGAAAGGAGCTCGCCGCCGAACTGACCCCGGTTTGGCATTGCTTCCTGGCCGCGGTCTCGGAGCTTTTCGGAAACGCCGGCGTGGACATGATGGAGGCTATTCACAAGGTTGAAGAGGAGCTCGACAAGGAAGAGATGGGGAGCCGCATCATCCGGAAAATCAAGGATATGCAGGCGAAAGCGGTTGAGATCATCGATTACTCACCCGAGCACAGAGAGGCCTTCCGGATGCTGAACGAGGAATGGCTGAAAAGGTTCTTTGCGGTCGAGGAGGACGACGAGCGGCTTCTCCGCCATCCTGAAGATGAGATCATCGCCCGGGGCGGGGCGGTCTTTTTCGCGCGTCTCGGCGGCAAGATCGTGGGCACGACAGCGCTGTTGAAACGGGATAACGAGACCTACGAGATCGCTAAGATGGCGGTCACACCAAACGCCCAGAGAAAACAGGCGGGACGCCGGCTGGCCGAGGCGGCCATCGCCCGGGCCAGGCAAAAAGGCGCCAAGAAGATCATCCTCATGACGGATAACAGGCTGCGGGCGGCGGTGGGGCTCTATCGAAAGCTGGGATTTAAGCTCGCCGCGAGAGAATCCACGGCCTCAGAAAAATGCGCCCGGGCCAAGTTCGGATTCGCCATGAAATTAGATCTGGAATAGGATGATATTTTTTTGGAACTAATATGTAAGACCTTACGTATATATATACTGAATGAATGAGTTAGGGAGGTTCAGCATGGTCGACTTAAAAAAGGCGGTTGCGATTTTCATCGCTATCCTCTTCATCCTCTTTTTCACTCTGTCGGCGTTCCCCTCTTCCACCCAGGAAAAGATGGAAGCCGCCAAGCCGCCGGCTCTCGATGCCAAGATGCGGGCGGAGGTTGTCAAGGGTGTCGGAGAACTCCTCCAAAAACTCTACATCTTCCCCGATAAGGCGAAAGAAATGGACGCGCTTCTGGCCAAGAAACTCAACGAAGGCGCTTATGACACGTTCGCTGATGTTCAAGCCTTTGCCCGAACCCTTACCCAGGATCTCCAGAGCGTGAGCAAGGACAAGCATATCCGGGTCATCTACGGCCCAGAGATCGTTAAGCGAATCCGGGCCCGGGAGGGCAGGAGTGAAGAGGAGAAGGAAAACGAAAGGCAGCGGGCGCTGATGGAGGCGCGGAGGATGAACTTCGGCTTTCAGGAACTCAAGCTCCTGGACGGGAACATCGGCTACCTCGATCTCAGGGGTTTTTCCGGACAAAGGGAGGCGGCCGAGACGGGCGTGGCAGCGATGAATTTTCTGGCCAACGCCGACGCCGTGATCATCGACCTCCGCCGTAACGACGGCGGCAGCCCGGCGATGATCCAGCTCATCAGCAGTTATTTTCTCAAGGAGCCCACCCATCTCAACAGCTTCGAGAACCGCGGCCAGGACGAAATGTCTCAGTTCTGGAGCTTTCACTATGTCCCCGGGAGGCCGATGTTCGATACCGACCTCTACATCTTGACGAGCCAGAGGACTTTCTCGGCGGCCGAGGAATTCACCTACAACATGAAGAACCTGAAGAGGGCGACGATCATCGGTGAGACGACCGGCGGCGGCGCCCATCCCGGGGGAACGCGGAGCGTGAACGACTATTTCCTGGTCTGGGTGCCGATGGGCCGGGCGGTCAATCCCATTACTAAAACGAACTGGGAAGGAACGGGAATCGTCCCCGATATCGCCGTCGAAAGGGACAAAGCGCTGGAGAAAGCCCGGACGGTCGCTTTGGAAAAATTGATCGAGAAAGCACAGGATGAAGAGGCCAAAGCCCGTCTCCTGTGGGCGCTCAACGACCTCAAGGCCAAGCTGGAGCCGGCCGAGGTCGAGGAAGCGGTTCTGAAAAAATATGTAGGACACTATACTGAAGGCGAAATTTTGCTTGAGAACGGCCAGCTCTATGTCCTGGCCCGGGGCAGCAAGATCAAGCTGATCCCCTTGAGCCCGGCCTATTTCGTACCCGAGGACGATAGCGAAATCCAAGTCGAATTCGTGTTGGATAAAGAAGGAAATGAATATGAGATCATCGGTCACTTCCGCGACGGCGAAACACAGCGCCTGAGCCGGATCAAGGAAAAGAAGTGAGGAGGAGACAGTGAAACACAAGCTTTTTGCCGTTATTTTCATCGGCCTCCTCGTCATTCAAGCCGGCTGGACGCAGGCACCGGCTGAGACCTACAGCGACAGCCCGGTCCTGCCCGAAGGAGTGAGGGGTGAACGCATCAAGGCTATCATCGATACGCTGAATTCGGCAGATCCTGAGCAAATCCGCCAGTTCCTCAACAAGAATTGCACAGAACGGTTCCGCAGTTTCGTCCCGATGGAGGATCATATCGAGGTCTTCCTCGGCTTTCTCCAGGAAACGGGAGGAATCGATTTTTCCGGGATCCGCACCTATGTGCCCGAGCGCAAGGGCCAGACCGTCGTCATCGTCAAGGACCGAAACTATGAGAGCTATCGGGGCCTGACCATTCGTTTCACCGACGCGCCCGATTATCTCATCGGAGGCGCCGGTTTCAGCCCGGCCCGGCCACCGTCCGATTTAAAGGAGCCTCCGCTCACCGAGGGGCAGGTCCTCGCCGAGACAAAAGCTTTTGTGGGCAAGATCATCGCTAAGGGATTGTTTTCCGGGACGCTCCTCATCGCCAAAGGAGACCAGGTCCTCCTGACCATGGCCGCAGGCGAAGCGAGCAAGGCATTCCACGTCCCCAACAATATCGACACCAAGTTCAACCTGGGTTCGATGAACAAGATGTTCACTTCGACCGCGGTCGTCCGGCTGGCCGAGAAGGGGAAGCTGTCGCTCGATGACCCGATCAGCAAGTATATCGACGAGACCTGGCTCCCCAAGGAAGTCACCGAAAAGATCACCGTACGCCACCTTCTCACCCACTCCTCAGGGCTGGGGAGCTATTTCAACGAGACCTACCAGAAGAGTTCCCGCGCTCTCTTCCGCAAGCTCGACGACTATAAGCCTTTGATCAAGGACGACCGGCCGTCCTTCGAGCCCGGAAAAAGGTACCAGTACAGCAACACGGGGATGTTCCTGCTGGGGGTGATCATCGAAAAAGCGACGGGTGAGGACTACTTCGATCACATTCGCAAGACGATTTACGAGCCGGCCGGCATGACCGACACCGACTGTTACGAGATGGACTACCCGGTCGAGAACCTGGCCATCGGATACAGCCCCGACCCGAAAAGTCCCTACGGCTGGCAGAACAACCTTTACAAGCACGTCATCAAGGGCGGCCCGGCCGGCGGCGGATTCTCGACGGTCAAGGACCTGCACAGGTTCGCCCTCGCTCTGCTCGGCGGGAAATACGCCTCCAAGGAATCCCTAAAGGAGATGTGGAGGGACCACCTGGGAGCGAATTACGGCTATGGCTTCAACGTCGAGGAAGGCGCTGCCGGAAAGGTCGTCGGCCACGGCGGCGGGTTCGACGGCATCAACTCCAAGCTCGACATCTTCCTGGACTCAGGATATATCGTCGCCGTCATGTCCAACACCGACCGGGGGGCGAGCCCGGTGGCGGCAAAAATCGGCGGATTCCTCGGCCGGGTCAAGACGAGATAACCGGATTTCAGTCGCGTCTGCCGACTGATTTTCAGCCTATGTCTCATCTGGCAATGGGCTGATTTCCAGTCGTAGCGAATTGACGTTTGGTGACATTGTTTTACATTATGTTGACAATTCGTGGTCTTAATTTAATATAATCCTCTTTAACAGAGAGTTTTGTCTGGCCGGGTGACCCCCACATGAAAAATATCGCTCGGGAGATATGGGCGCGGCGCAAGTTCAGCTCTCTATTTCTGGTCGGTATCCTCATCCCCTCCCTGATCGTGAGCTACCTTAGCTGGAGCGCATTTTCGACCAGACGGGAGGCCTTCCGGAAAGCGATCGAATCCCAGTTGTGGATCTCGGGGGAAACGGCGGTCAAATCCATCGAGAGCGCTCTCCAGAATTATGAAGACCGCGTTCTCGCCCCAGGAAATTTCGCTCCTTTTACCTCTCAAGGAGAGCACTTCGAAAAGCTCGGGATCCCCACTGCGCTGGCGGGTGAGAAAGTATTTCTCCTGGACGCCGATTTCCGGATTCTCTTCCCTGAAGTCGGAGACGAGGAGATTCCTTATGATCGCTGGCAATGGCTCCGGTATGACCCTCAATTTGCCACTCTTTATCAACGCGCCGAGTATCTCGAATTCACCCAAAAGGACCAGCAGCAGGCCGCCAGGCTGTACCAACGCTGCCTTGGCTCCACACCCCATCGAAACCTTCAGGCTCTTGCTTTTGAGGGCTATGGACGCTGCTTGTTCGCTTCATCCCGGTTTGAGGAAGCCTTCCAGGCCTACGGAGAGCTTCTGAACCAGTACGAGCAATTCCGCAACCAGGTCGGTCATCCTTACGGACTGCTGGCCGCACTGCGGCTTTATGACATCGCCGAGCATTTGGAGAAACGGGAGAGCCTTCAGAAGACCCTGATCCAAGTTCTGGAAAGGCTAAAAAATGGGGAGTGGAGGTTAAAGAGTTCAGCGTACGACTTCTATGCTCAAGAGCTCGAATCCATTCTGGCAAAAGAATTGTCCGAGAACAAAAATCCGGCCCTCGAGAAAGCCCTCCAATCCGTCCTGGCAAAGCCTTCTCCCTATTTGGAGGAGTTGGAATTCAAAAGTGTCCTGGGAGAGCAGGTGATCCCCGTTTTGAAAGAGAGGATCGCTTTTTCCCAATTTTCGAACGAACCACCCCGAGGCCGATTGCCGGTCGCTCTCGACGGTTCCACGCTGCTTATCTCTTATTCCCGCCTCGACGATAGGCAATCGGACTCGACCTTCACGTGCGGTTTTATCTGGGATCTCGAATTCCTGAAAAATCAAAAACTGCCCGAGATTGCAGAGTCCCTGGCGAAGGCCTCCGGCATTCAGGTCCGCGTAATCGAGGAAGGGGCCCCGGACGGGACAACCAAAATGAGCGACCTGATCCCCAAGGACGCTTTAAGTCTCAGCTTCCGACAATTTCCTTTCCCCTGGCGCCTCGTCGTGACCCAATCCGCCCTGGATAATCTGAAAAACGCCGCCCTCAGGAACAATATCTTTCATGGCATTCTGCTCGCGATTGTCGTGGCCTTGATGTGTCTCGGTGCCTTCATGATCGCCCGCGACGTCGCGCGCGAATCAGAAATCACCCGCCAGAAATCGGAGTTCGTCCATAACATATCTCACGAACTGAAAACTCCCTTGACGCTCATCCGTCTCTTCGGAGAAACGCTCAAGGACAAAAAGAACCTGGGTGAAAAGGACAAACAGCAAGCCTACGATATTATCACCCGCGAGAGCGAACGCCTGTCTTATATGATCAACAACGTCCTGGATTTTTCCCGGATCGAAATGGGAAGAAGGGAATTCAATTTCAAGACCGGCGATCTCGCCCAGACATTGGCTGAAACTGTGGATTCCTATCGCATCCATCTTGAGGAAAAGGGCTTTTCTATCCACGAAGGCATCGACCTGGATCTCCCTCAGATTGTCTTCGACCGGGAGGCCGTGGCCAGCGTTCTGATCAACCTGCTGAGCAATGCCATGAAGTTCTCACCAGATCAGAAAGAGGTGACGATCCGGCTTTTCAGAAGCGGTGACGAGATCGTCCTCCAGGTCGTCGACAAAGGGATCGGAATCGCCAGGAATGAGCTCAACAAGATCTTCAAGCGCTTCTACCGCTCGGAGAACCAGTTCGTTTCAGAATCACGAGGCAGCGGCCTGGGATTGACCATCATTCAACACATCGCGCAAGCCCATGGGGGTCGAGTCGAGGTGGAGAGTGAGCTGGGAAGGGGGAGTGCGTTTTCCTTTTATCTTCCTCTATCGAAAAAAACAGTGAGAAAAACATGAAGGAAAAAATTTTAATCATCGAGGACGAAAAGGAACTGATCAACGGCCTGAGGCTGAATCTGGAATTCGAAGGATATGAGGTCATCTCGGCAGAGGACGGCGAAACGGGGTTGAAAAGGGCCTTAAAGGATGCGCCCGACCTGATTTTGCTCGATATCATGCTGCCCAAAAAGGATGGGCTGGACGTCTGCCGGGAGGCCCGCCAGCAGAACCTCACAACGCCTATTATCATGCTCACTGCCAAGGGGGAAGAAGTGGATAAGGTCGTCGGCTTGGAGATCGGAGCCGACGACTATATCACCAAGCCGTTCAGCCTCAAAGAACTTCTGGCGAGGATCAAAGCCCAGCTCCGGCACGGTCAACAGCAAGCAAGGTCGGTCCCCTCGGTCTATCAGTTCAACGATATTGAAATCGATTTCATTCATTTCAAGATCAGACGAGACGGAAAAGAGTTCGACCTGACCTCGCTCGAAGTCGAGATCCTGAAACACTTCGTGGCCCACAAGGGGGAGGTCGTTAGCCGGGATGATCTTTTGGATAAAATCTGGGGCTATGAAAAGTATCCCTCCACACGAACCATCGATAATCATATCCTGAAGCTGAGAAAGAAGCTCGAGCGCGATCCCGCCAAAACCAAGGTGATTTTTTCTGTTTATGGAGAGGGCTATCGATTCATGGGCGGATTGTAGAATCAGCCGGAAAACATGAAAAGAAAAGTCGCCTCGAATTGGCTGTGGCTGGTCATCCTGTTCGCTGCTCCCCTGCCCAGCTTGGCGAACACCTATTACAAGCGCCTCTTCGAAAGAGGCGTGTACATGATGGAAGCGCGGGCCAACCTGAAAGGTGCGATCCCGATTTTCCAGGAGATCGTCAAAAGGCACCCGTATGACAGACACTATGCCGCCCTATCCCAGTTCTATCTCGGGTTGTGTTACAAGAGGATGGGTTCAGATCAAGCCCTGCCCGCCTTTGTGGATGTGATCAACAATTTTCCCGATCAAACCGCCGTGGTCAACATCGCTAAGACATGGCTCTCGTTCCTTTCTCAACCCAAGGTCCAAGAAAACCAGGCGCCGGAAAATCCCCCCCCCGCATTGGCCTGGAGCGGAAGGAGTATCTTTGGAGCAAAAACCCTCTCCCCCGATGGCCGGTTCTTTACATATTTCAATCGCGAAAACGGGAGCATGAGCTTATATGACCTGATTGAAAGAAAATCTGTCTGTTTTACCCATAATGGCCAGGGAGAGGGCCGGGAAGAATATGCAGAAATGGGAGTAATTTCGCCCGACTCCGCTCAGATCGCCTATAGCTGGCGCAACCAAACGGGACAAAGCGAGCTTTGGATCAAGGGCCTCAATGGAACTCCCGCTCGCCGGCTTCTCTGCGGAGCCGACCGGAAGAGAATTTTTCCGCTCGGCTGGAGAGGGGATTCCGACCGTATCCTGGTCAGAATGACCGACCCTGATTTCACGGCTCAGATCTTTTCCATCTCCGTCTCTTCTGGAATTATGGAGCTCATCAAGGATCTGGGTTCCTCCTGGCCCGATCAGACGAGACCGTCGCCAGATGGACGTTACCTGGCCTACAGCCGGCTCCAAGACGGCCAGAGACCGGAACGCCGACTTTTTCTCCTCAGCATCCCGGACAAGCGGGAAATCCCCCTGGTCATTCAGCCGAGCGACCTTTCCCTGCTGGGCTGGAGTTCTGACGGCAAGAATATCTTTTTCACCAGCGAGGCGAAGGGTAGTATCGACGCTTGGGCTCTTTCGATCTGGGAGGGACGGCCCCGACCTCCTGCGCGGCTGATCCATTCCGACATCGGACGTTTTTATCCTCTCGGGCTTACGCCCGAGGGTACCTTGTTCATGGAAATGGAAAAGCGTGCGAATTCGGGGAGAGCGGGGGATGCCGGCCTGAGTGATATCTATGCCTGGCAAGATTTTTTCACACAAAAAAGCCGCACCCTCACGGTCCCAGATGATTATCCGACTATACAAGCTGCCGTATCAGCCGCAGGAAGCGGCGACACAGTTTATGTAAGAAAAGGGGTGTATGCCGAAAATATTATTCTCGGCAAATCTCTGACTTTGCAGGGAGAGGACCGCAGGGCGACCGTCATCGACGGGAGCGGACGCGCCAGCACCATCCAGGTCACAGCCAGTCATGTTCATCTCAACGGCTTGACCATCAAGAACGGCCTGGATGGTATCAATCTCACCTCCAACCGACCTGTCCATCACCTGACCATCCAGAACTGCGTGGTCACAGAAAATGCCGGCGAGGGCTTGATCATCAGAAACAGCGGCGGTTTCCATCTGATCGAGAACTGCATTTTTTCCTATAACGGCGATTATGCCGTTAACGCTCATCAGTTCTCAAGGAGCATCATCCGAAACTGCGAGGTTTTCAGAAACAGCGCGGGGCTCCGCGTGGGATGGGGTTGGTATATTCAGGTTACGGGAAATCATGTTTACCGAAATTTGAGCTCCGGCATCTGTCCGGATTCGTGCTATTACTCTACAGTGGAGAAGAATCTCATCTATGCGAACCGTAAGATCGGGATCAAAATGGGATATATCTCCAGCCGCAACACGATCAGAGAAAACATCATCATGGGACACGAAGAGGGGATTCGGATCGGTCTCGAATGGGGCGGATACAGCGAAAACAGATTTTATCATAATGACGTGATCGATAATCAAACCGCCGTTGGAGAAGCGGAGAAAGGCCTCGCCGGATTTCAACACTGGGACAACAGCAGTCCCGGAGGCGGCAACTTCTGGTCCGACTTTGCCGGACGAGACAAAGACCATGATGAAATTGGAGATGCGCCGCACGAACTTGTGGGAGGAGCGAGAGATCATTATCCCTTGATGACTCCACAACACGGCCTCTCAGCGCTTTTAGCGGTTGATCCCGGCTGGCTTCATTCAAGAGACAGGAGAAGAACCATCACGGCCTATATCAAACTGCCGGCGCAGATTCCAGCGGAAGACATCGACACCTCAACTCTGCGGCTGAATGATACACTCGCAGCCGAGAAGACCCGGATCGTATTCGAAGATTCCGATGGAGACGGAATCTCAGAGCTGAGGGTTGAGTTCTCCGGGAAGAAGGCGGTTCGAATCCTGCCGAGTGACCAAGTTACCGAAATCACGATCACGGGAAAACTCAAGAACGGCCTGCCCTTTACGGGCCGATCTTCACTTGTGGGCAACACCCGGTAAGACCCTTTGATAGGGGTCGTCGCTCACCGACAATTTTTCTCAGAGCGGCCTGGATATCTTTTACAATTCTTTACATTTCTTTGACACTCGGGCTCCCTCAGCTCTCTATATTGAGGGAAGAGGGTAAACCAACATGTGTCGATACTATTTGACTAAGGCCTTGTGCGGGTTGCCTGTGCTGCTATTGATCTCAGGCCTTGCGGCATTGGGCCAGGCACCCATCCCCGCCTCGAAATCATCGATTTCGATCGCCGGGTTCACCTTTCGGATCACTGCGGTGGCTTTCGACGAGAGCGCTATCGGTTTTGCTCCCCCTGAAATGAAAGAGAGCGATCAGGTCATGTTCATTGAGTTCGAGCTTTTGGCAGGGGATGAAGAGGATTTCAAAGACCTCGCCCTCCAGATCGCAGCTGGATCCGGACAGAGATACAAGCCGGTCCTGCTAACGGCGGACGGAGTGGTCCAGATGCTGGCTACGGTCACCATGATAGGCCGTCCCGGGCAATATCACCCCCAAAAAGAGCACATCGCCTGGGTCTATGTGGTTCCCCGGTCCATAGAGACATTCCAGGTCCATTTCCCCACGGGTGAAATCATCGACCTGAGCCCGCTTATGAAAAAGTAGCGGGGAAACCAAACACGTGATCATCCGGATTACTACCCATAAAAAAGGAGGACGTATGCAAAACCCACGGGCGCTCAAAAAAGTCTTTCTTTTGGCCATCCTCTTGCCTTTCGGGCTGATGAGCTTGGCTCATCCTGTTGAGGCTGGGGATGTCAAGATTCGGGTGATCACTCCGGACGCGCCGCTCCGGCTTGAGGCCAAGGTGACCAGTCCTGTGGTCTCTAAGATCCCCTTGGGATCGGTCCTGACCGCTGAAACAAAGAGCGGAGAGTGGTATCGGGTCAACCTGCCTCCGGATAAGAGCGGCTATGTGATCTCAGGCTTTATTCATCAGGGTGATGTTCTAGTCTTGGAAGGGGGAACGGGAGAAGCGCCCGCGGAAGCCGGCCGAGAGGAGTTCGGGAAGACAATCGCGCTCAGGATCATCGCTCAAGACGCGGAAATCCGAGAAGGCCCGGATGCGCAAAGCAGGCTCATGGGACAAGCTCCCCTCGGGACCGTGCTCGAATCTGAAGAAAAATATGGAACGTGGTATAAGGTTGCGGTGGCCGCTAACGTCTACGGCTTTATCCATCAAGATCAGCTCGAGCCCTTGGCTCAGCCCAAGCATCAGGAGCCGCCCCGGGAACAAGTCCAGGAAAAAAGGGAACAAGCCCAAAAATCCCCACCTGTGCCCAGGGCAGATACGGCAAAATATCCCAGGTTCTCTCTCCGGCTGACCGTAGGAGGCGGGGTGGGATTTGAATCGATCGAAACCGGAGCGAGCTATAAAATCATGAATGACCAATATGAACCGGTTACCCTCCATCCTGGAGGAGGGGTCAACTTGGGCGTGGATTTTGGCTATCTCATCACCCGGAACCTGAAGCTGGAACTCGGCCTCGGCTACCAGAGCTCGGGAGTGATCGCCGGTGGGGAGCAGGTCACTTTCAGCCGCGTGCCTCTCAGCCTGACATTAAGCTATGAGCTTCCCTCGCAGCGTTCCTACAATATCTATTTCGGAGGAGGAGCCGGTCTCTATAATGCCCCCGAGGTCAAATATGATGTCGACAATGTAAACTTCAATATCACCTACGGCTCGTCGTTCGGGATCCATGGTCTGGTCGGCTTCATTAAAAAATCGAAAAGCCGCAAATTGTTCTACTTCGGAGAAATCCGATATGTCGGCGTTTTCAATTATAAGTGGAAAACAGCAACTTTCTACAACTTCCAAGACATCCTGTACTCGTCGTCTCCCTATGCCAAGTTCGGCGCCAACGGGATTTTCCTTAATTTCGGTTTAGGATTCTATTTCTGATTATAATCCCTGCCTGATGAACCGGGCGCAGGTTTTCCATTCAATTATAATATGTAAGCGATTTAGGCAGAGCTCTTAAATCTTCGAGCGATATTCTCTGAATAAGTCTTTCTTCCTTAATCCATTATTTATGACGGTCTCTGCTTCAATTTCAAAAGGGCGAAAGCCAAGTATTGCCGGGGTTGTATTCTTAGAAGATAAACTTGATCCCTCCCGCGACCTTGAAAAATGAGGGATTGATCGACAAGGTCCCCAGCGCGTCGGAAAGAATATCGGCAAACTCTTGATCGATTATCCAAGAAAATTCTGGAAAATTATTACCGGGATACGTACCGGGGGCCACGGCCCAATTTTTTTCTATCTTGGATTTGATGAAATAGGCGGCATCCACGGTTAAAGCAATGTTTTTCATTAACCGGAAGTCAAATCCTCCGTTCAAATTAAAACCGACACCGCTGAGCGATTCATCCATACGCAAAGGAAGACTCAAGTATTCGATGCGTCTATAATCTCCGGATACGTACGAAAAGGCATAAGCTCCTGTGGTCGAGATCTTGACATTACCCGTGAAATAGGTCACACCTGCGCTAATATAAGGAATAAATACCCCACTGCCTTGGATCTTGTAAATGAGGTTAAGGCTGATCGGCATGAGTGAAAATTCACCGGTGACCGGCCAATTCTCCTCAGTTTCGAAAGGACCGGCATCACTCGTCCAGGACCAGGCCAAATTGTAATGACTGCCCTGGTCATCACTGATCTTGACTGTGGTGTTGTAGTCGGCTCTGAGTTGCAACCCTAGACCGCCCAAAATCAAATAACTCATCGACATGGTGAAACCAAACGGACGTTTAAACTCATGGCTGATAGTTCCGGATTCTGTCACGCTCTCGAGAATTCCTTCGCTCCAATCATCGCTGTAGGAAGTGGACTTATCCACAAAGGCCCCACCGACAATCCCCCCCATAAACGCCAAGTCAAATTTTGGAGAGATTTTCTTTGCCGTTTCTTGAGGCACTTGTTCAATCTCAGGCTCCGCTTTTTTGATTTCTGTCTGGGATTTTGGTTCCTCAGGCTTTTTTTCAACCTCTCTGTGTTCAGCTTCTGCGCTTAAGATTTCGACAAACATCTCATGAATGTATCCGGCAATCATAACCCCCACTTCGGTTTTGACTTTGACTTCATACCATTCCCCCTCCTTCCGCTCGGTCTCGAAGATACTGCCGATAGGGGGAGTTTTGATAATCTCTCCTTGCAGCTCGGGTTTCACCCGGATGCTCGCGTTCTCCACGACCACCCTGATCTTTGTCTTCTCTGCATGAGCACCGGCAACCAGAACTCCCGCAATCAGCAGAAAGGCACACAAGAAACGCATTCTTCCAAGATTTTTTTTCATGTTTCCTCCTTTACGTTCGGATTTTATGGCTGTTTATTCGCCTCGATCCTGATGATTTGCCATCTCGAGCCCAGTTGAACCATTTCCCACTCATAGTCCCCATCGAAGATCACCTCCCTTCTCCCATCCCGAGCGCGCGCTCCCGCTGTCAGGCCGGCAAACTGGACGACGATGCAATCGATTCCCTTAAGATCAAGGGTGACATTCGAGACGACCGTCTGGAAACTCTCATAGAGGCTCATGATGAGCACGGCATCTTTCCTGTTTTTTTGATAGAGCTCCGGTGAGCAATTCTCCCGGTAAAAATCTGGCAGAGTTTTGCTGTTCCAAGCCGAAACGAAGCTGTCGATCAGGGCCTGAACCTGAGCAGCGGTCAGTTTCTCCGCCGCCTCTTGAGCTAATCTTGTCGCCTCACCATGGCCGGGTTCCAGATCCAGCACTCTACGGGACTGGTCTAAACATTCCTGATAGTTCCCCTCCTTAAGGCCTTCCCGGGCCATTTCAAGACGCCGGATAATTTCTTCCTTCAGCCGCCTGGTTCGTTCCCCTTTTTTGGCCTCCGCTAGATAATATTGGGCCGAGTGATTATCAGGCTCCCGGCTTAAGACGGATTCCATATGTCTTATGGATTCGGCATATTGTTCCGCTTCGAAGGCTTGAATACCCAGTGATAATTCAGCTCCGACCTCCCTTTCCCTCCTGGCTTCAGCAAGCGATTTTTCCGGCTTCTCCTCCGCCTCGGCCGGTTGTTTTGCCGGCATCTCAGGCGGAAGCTCCGGTTTTTCTTGAGTAACTGTTTGTTGGGAGGGCGTGCTTTTCTCCTGGGCCGTTGAGGGCAGGAAGCTTGGCTTTTCCTGAAGGTCCGGGCTGAGAAAAATTCGCCAGGCCATTATCCCCAGAACCGCAAGCGTGCAGACCAAAACCAAAGGAATAATGACCCTCTTTGGTTTGAAGGTCACTGTGATCTCTCCCGAGGCGGACTCCTTCGGGGTAGACGACGGGCGCTCTGCAGTGGGGGCCGTCATTTTGATCGTGTTCAATTCCTGAACCAGTTCCTCCACCGTCTGGAACCTGTCTTTCCTTTCTTTGGCCATACATTTCAGAATCACGCGGCTGGTTTCCTCAGGTATCTGGTCGTTGAGGCTTCGGGGTTCGGGAGGCGCGGCCGTCACATGTTTTAAGGCTACGCTCATGGGAGTATTGCCTTCGAAGGGAACCCGGCCTGTCACCATTTCATAGAGGATCGCTCCCAGAGAATAGATATCCGAGCGCGAATCCACTTCTTTGCCCTCAACCTGCTCAGGAGACATGTACTCCGGTGTCCCGATGAGGCTTCCGGAATCAGTCATGCCCTTCGTCTCGATCGAGCGAGCGATGCCGAAATCCATAATCCGGGCATTTCCCTGTTTGTCGATCATGATGTTTTGGGGTTTCAGGTCCCGGTGAACGACTCCCAGGCGGTGAGCCTCCGCCAATCCCTCACAGACCTGCTTCGCAATGAAGACGGCTTTCTCCACGCTGAGAAGTCCCATCCTCCGCAATGAGCTCTTGAGATCCTCTCCCGAAACATACTCCATGGTGATAAAGCAGGTTTCTCCCTCGCGGTTGAGGTCGAACATCCGGCACACATTTTTGTGGGAGATCTTTCGCGCAACCTTCAATTCATTCCGGAAGCGTCGGATGGTATTTTTATCCGCCGCGATCTCAGGCTTGATCAGCTTGAGCGCGACATACTCCTCCACCTCCCGGTCGAAGACACGGTAGACCTTTCCCATGCCGCCGCGGCCCAACTCCTCAATGATCCTGTATTTCTGGGCAAAGACGGAGCCCGGGCTGAATTCATCACCGCTTGTTTCCAGGGTTTTGGTAAGGTCGATCTGATGCTGAGATCGCGAAGTCAGAGAGGCGGCGCATTCTTTGCAGAATTTGGAATCTGAAGGATTATCGGCTTGGCACTTAGGGCATCTCATATAATCCCCAGCCTTCGGACGAGGGAAAACCGGCCACCCCTCTTCCGTCCAGGGGACATTCCGGCTTTTATCCTAGATTATCCGCTTGGAGGAAATGTCAGAGAAGTGTAAAAGAATGTAAAAAAATGTGGTTCATCTCCCGATTAGTTGAAGAATAAGCTGAAATAAAATGCTTGAAAAAGGAAGCGGACATCCGGTATCTCCAATGGATAATAGAGATCCGTCAT
>JBAUIH010000010.1:0-2152 GCA_049682755.1 Candidatus Aminicenantales bacterium
CAAAATCGCGTTCAAATCGATTACGGCGAAAAACGACTTCATCTTCTGTATTATGTGTATGATGGAAAGCTTTTGTTTTTCCTTAACTGGACAGCACTGCGCCAAGATCTCAAATTTCAAGAGGAAAAAAGGGGATACTAAATCTAATTCTGGATTGGATCGTACTTGGGAATTGAGGTTAGTGTCCCCTTATTTCCCCTTATTTTTGAATTAGTGAATTAGGGTTACTGTCCCCCTTTTCACTCCCTCGCCCTTTGATGGGAGAGGGTAAGGGAGAGGGTGAAATGGGGCCGGCGCCCCGTCAATTCGATTCGATCTTCTTGAGGAGACGCGCCCAGTTCCGGTCCACCTCCTCCTGGATGTACTTCAGGTCCTCGTCCTTGAGATGGCGAAACCGTCCCTGGAGCCGGAAATAATCGTCGACCGGTTTCTTCTCCCGCGGCTTGATGTTCAGGCTATATTTCTCACCGTTCTCGACCTCGTACAGCGGGAAAATGCAGTTCTGGACGACCATCCGCCCCAGCTTGATCGAATCCTCCGGCCGGCTCTTCCAGCCCGTCGGGCAAGGCGCGTAGATGTGCAGGAACCGCGTCCCCTTGATGTCCTTGGCTTTTTTCGCCTTCTTGTAGAGGTCCTCGGGATAGCTGGTGTTGGCCGTGGCCTGGTAGGGGATGCGGTGGGCGGCCATGATGGCGTCGAGGTCCTTCTTCGGCCTGTTCTTGAAATGCTTGACCGGTGTGGTCGTCGTCCAAGCTCCGTATGGAGTCGCGCTGCTCCGCTGGATGCCGGTGTTCATGTAGGCTTCGTTGTCGTAACAGATGTAGATGATGTCGTCGTTCCTCTCGGCGGCTCCGGAGAGCGCCTGGATGCCGATATCGTAGGTTCCGCCGTCGCCCGCCCAGGCGACGACCGTCGTCTCCGTATCGCCGACCATCTCCAGCCCCGCCTTCAATCCCGAAGCCGATGAGGCCGCCGTCTCGAAGGCGCAGTGGAAGATCGGCACGTCGAGCGAGGAATGGGGGAAGGGGCCGTCGATGACCGACCAGCAGCAGGCCGGAATACACAGCGCCGTCTTCTGCCCCAGCGCCTTGAGGACATACCGCATGGCCAGCGTCGCCGCGCATCCCTGGCAGGCCAGGTGGCCGGAGCCCATCAGTTCTTCGGTGGGGAGGCTCAGCTTCATCGTCTTTTCTTTTTTCATCTCTTCACTCCGATCCAGGTGATGTCCTCATCCGGCTTATCCTTCTCCAGCGTCAGGCGCGCGATCTCTTTGTAAGTGTCGGGCGAAATATCCCGGCCTCCCAGCCCGGTGATATAGCCGTATATAGGCAGGTTGTGGTCCCGGCCGTAGAGCGCCGATTTCACCTCCTGGTAGAAAACCCCGTGATGGCCGTAGGAGATGTTCCGGTCCACGACGGCGACCTTGGCGGCCTTGGGCAGGATCTCCCGCACCTTAACGAACGGGAAGGGCCGGAACATCTTGATGCGCAGGTTACCGGCCTTGATGCCTCCCTCCCGCAACTGGTCCACTCCCACCCGGGCGGTGTACCCGGCCGTCCCCGAGGTGACGAAGATGAGTTCGGCGTCGTCGCAACGGTAATCTTCGACTTGGCCGAGGTAGCGGCCGAAAAGTTTCTCGTATTCGCGGCCGGTCTGCTCGACCAGGTCCGGCACCTTCTCCATGTCCTTCTGGAGCTTGTAGCGCAGCTCGAAATAATGCTCCGGCGAGGTCAGCCCGCCGAAGGCATGCGGGTCGGAGGGTGTCAGGCGGATGGGCGGGTTGAAGCGAGGCAGAAAGCCGTCGACCTTGTCCTGGTCGGGGATATCGACGACCTCATACGTGTGGGAGAGGGTGAAGGCATCCAGGATGACCATGCTCGGGATCATCAGCGCCTCCGACACCCGGAAGGCCTGGACGACCGTGTCCACGACCTCCTGGTTCGAGGAGCAGTAGAACTGGATCCAGCCCGTGTCCCGCTGGGACAGGCTGTCGTTCTGGTCGGTCCAGATCGACCAGCCCGGCGCCATGGCCCGGTTGATGTTGCCCATGACCACCGGATTCCGCCCTCCCGAGGCCCAGTGGAGAAGCTCGTGCATCAGCGCCAGGCCTTGAGCGGACGTGGCGGTGAAGGTGCGCGCTCCGGCGATCGAG
>JBAUIH010000011.1:0-9885 GCA_049682755.1 Candidatus Aminicenantales bacterium
GTTGAGGGCGTCGTCAGAGATTGATAGGTGTAGCGGAGGAGCCCGGTCTCCGCCTCGGGCGTGGGTGTCGGAAAAGCCACGTAGGCCTTGTCGTTGAACTCGATGGTGTGGCCGTCCTTCTCGCCCCAGGGGATGACGCGGATCTGGCTGAGCCCGTCCTTCCGCTCGCTCATCACGAGAAAATCCTTGAAGAGCGTGAATCCCTGGAGATAGATGTCGGAGCGGTGGGGAACGACCTCCTTCCAGTCCTCCTTGGCCGTCCGGCCGGGCTCGGCCTCCATGATCTTGTAATTGGGCGCGCCGTCGTTGGTCCGGATGTAGAACTTGTCCCCCAGGTGGTCGGGCAGGTACTCCAGGCCGCGAACGCGGGGCTGGAAGACCTTGAACTCGCCTAGGGGCTCGGAGGCGTCAAGGTAGCGGCTCTCGCTCGTCAGGGTGCTGAACGAGAAGATGAAAATGTATTTCCGGGAGCGGCTGGCGTTGACGGCGACGCTGAAGGTCTCGTCTTTCTCGTAGTAGACCTCGGCGTCGCTCTCGGCCGGCGTCCCGAGCGTATGGCGAAAGATCTTGTAGAGGCGGAGCGATTCGTCGATGACCGGGTAAAAGACGGTCTTGCTGTCGTTGGCCCAGACCGCAAAACCGGCCGTCATGGGAATGACTTCGGGATAGAGCTTTCCCGACTTGAGGTTCTTGAAGTAGAGCTTGTACTGGCGCCGCGAAACCGTGTCAACGCCGTAGGCGAGGACCGTATTGTCCGGGCTGACCGCCCAGCCGCCGATGTTGAAATAGCTGTGCCCGGCGGCCATCTTGTTCCCGTCCAGCAGGATTTCCTCCTTGGACTTCTGCGTCTTGGCCTTGCGGCAGGTGATGGGATAATCCTTCCCGGTTTCGAAACGGGTGTAGTACCAATAGCCGTTGTCGAAATAGGGGACTGACATATCTGTCTGCTTGATCCGGCCGACCATCTCGTTGTAGAGCTTTTCCTGGAGGGGCTCGGTCGGCTTCAACAGGGCGTCCGCGTAGGCATTTTCGGCCTTGAGGTACTCGACGACCTTGGGGTTGGACCGATCGTTGAGCCAGTAGTAATCGTCGACCCGGGCCTGGCCGTGGATGGTCAGCTCCTTGCGGATCTTTTCGGCCGGCGGCGGTTGGGGAGCCTCCTGAGCGAGGGCCGCGACGGCCGGCACAACGACGAATAGGGCGGCCAGGAAAGCGGCTTTGGTTTTGAGACGGCGGGCGTCTAACATGGAAATCTCCTTTTCTGTTTTAGTTCAGTTATGAGCAATTGATCAATCACCCAATGTCAAGTCAATCTCAACGAGAAGGCGCAAGAAAAGTATTTTATTGAAGATGCCCACCATAAGCAATGGCCGTAGCATAAAGATAAGAGACTCGTTTGATTGGAATGCCGGCCGGGGTATTTTTATGCCTGCGGACGGACGGTCCGGGTCGCTTTCGCCTCAACGAGGAACAATCGTTGGCAGCGGCTACTTTTTGGACTTGTCTGCGGGCAGGAAATTCTCCATGACCCAGACCTGGGATTGCTCGGGATTCGCGCCCATAGACGAAAAGGCGATGCGCTGCCCGTCGGGGTGAACGCTGAAATGGCGTAATCCAGCCATCGTCAGGTCGATTTTTTGCGGCTCTCCGCCATCTGCGGAGACGCGATAAAGGTCCCACAAAGCCTCGGGTAATCGCAATTTTGAAAAATAGACAGAGCGCCCATCGGCGCTCCATGCCGGGTTAATAGGCCTATTCCTAGCCTCCGTGAAGCTGTATATATCGCGAGGTTCTCCACCGGATGTCGGCATGATTTTTATGATCCTTTTCTCAGCTCTATTTATAAGGACCAGCCATTTCCCGTCAGGTGAGATATCGAACCAATTCGCATCAGAAGGCGATCCGGAAAGCCGCTCGTCCCGCCCGGTTTCAAAGTCGTGGACGAAAATAGAGCCCGTTTTTCCGGCTTTATCGCCGGTGGAATAATACATCAACTTTCCATCCTTGGACCAACGGTGCGAGTATACCTCCAGTGCTTCGTCTATCAGCACAATCGGGACAATGCCGCCTGTTTCGACATCGACCCTGTAAATCCCCTTACGGTCATCCTGGTCGTCTCCCTCGACAGAAATCGCGCGGCCGTCGGGCGCCCATTGGGGATAACCGAATTTACTCAAATCGGGCCTCAGTTCACGAATCTGGCCTTCCTCCAGAGAGATAATTCTCAGAGTCTGCTGGAGATCAGGGATCGGCTTCCTCAGGTTGGAGATGTAGGCGAGAAGTTTTCCGTCAGGAGAATAGTCCGGGTAGGCGTTATGTCCCTCTTGAACCAAAACTGCCTTTTTGGCCGGACTCAGAATCTTTCCCGTTCCAGGATCAATCCCGACCTCATACACATCGGTTCCGCCTCCCCATAGGCCGTAAAAGAAGGCCCCGCGGGATGTGACTCCCAGCGGTTCGATCGTCCCGACGCCGGATTTCAGCAACTGGGGCTCTCCCTGAGGTTTTCCACCCACGATTCGAATGAACCATACGTCGTGCGTCCCGGTCCGGTCGCTATTGAACAGCAGACCCTCTCCACGCGGCGTCCAGTCGAGGACTGTATCGAGGGCCGGATGCTCGATCAAGGGAATCTCCTTACCCCCATCGATCGCTAGCAAGCGAATATCCCGTTTTCCGTACTCCTTTCCTTCTTGTGAAATGTCGTAGGCGATATACTTCCCGTCCGGAGAAAATGTGAATCCCCATTCTCTGGGAATGCCCGAATGACCTCCGATTTGAGTTTTGAGAATCCTCACCGAACCTTCCTCGACTGAGATCAAGCCCAGCCCACCTTTCATTTCGTCGGCTTGATCTGTTCCGCTATAGAAACCTGCCAAAATGGACTTTCCTTCAGGAGACCAGTCAAAAGGCTGGACGTATTCATATTTATTGGAGGGTTGATATAGAACGTGAGGTTTTGGATCCTCGATATCAATGACGCGCAATTCAAACGTCTCGTTCTTGTTGTACCACTGATAAGCGATCCGACGGCTGTCCGGGGCCCATTTTGAGAACATGGCGAATTCCGGGGACTGTTGCCACGAGCCCTTATTTGTCAGGCGCCGGTTTTTCCCTGAAGCCAAGTCTCTGATCGCCAGGTCGCCCGTTATCCAATCCACAAAGGAGAGGTTCCGGCCGTCGGGAGAGACGGCTCCCATAATATCCACTAGAGGCCCGGCCCAAACCTGGCGGAGTTTGAACTCGGAATCTCCCGTCTTAACGAGAGCTTGGGCCCTGAGGAGAAGGGAGAGTTTTTCTCGGGCTTCCTTGACCGCTTCCGACTGCTCCGGGTAATTGTCGATCACCTTCTGAAAGGCCTTTTCCGCCTCCTTGGTCCCCAGTTTCTCATAGCACAACCCAATCTGCAGTTGGGCCTTGGCCGCGACGTCCCTCTTATCCGGGAACTTCGCGATTATGTCTTGAAAGAGCTTGATGGCGCCGCTCAGGTCTCCCTCCGCTTCTTTCTTCAAGAGGGCGGTTTGATAGAGCTCTTCGGCCGACTGCTGGGAGTGCGCGGATGAGGCGTTCCCGGCGGCCAACACGCAGACCACTAATGCCACGGCCGGCACCACGACTCTCATGAAAACTTTTCGTCTGTTCATTTCCTAACCTCCCTGTGGTGATGTCACAGGGATAAGATAAGCCGGACCTTGATCGCCGTGGTTAAGGTTGTATTGCGATTCCAGTGCGCTTTCATGGTCGGGCCTTCATCCCTCGAACCGGTATCCGACGCCCCTGACGCCGAGGATGTGAACGGGATGGGCCGGGTCGTCTTCGATCTTCTTCCTCAGGTGGGCGATATGCGGGTCGATGGTCCGGTAGGCGACGACAGCCTCGCCCCAGGCCTCATCGAGGATCTGGTCCCTGGTCACAACCTGTCCCCGGCGGGCGATCAGAAACCGAAGCAGGTTGAATTCCAGGGCGGTCAGGTGAACTACTTTGCCCCGCTTGAAAACTTCGTGGCTTCTGAAGTCAACCTCGACGTCGCCGAACTTGAACACATCATTCGAATCATCCTCTTTCCGGGCGCGCCTCAAGATCGCCTTCACCCGGGCGACGAGCTCGCGCGATCCGACGGGCTTGGTGATATAATCATCGGCCCCGAGCTCCAAACCCATCACTTTGTCCATCTCTTCCGTTTTGGCCGCGGTCACCATGAGGACGGGCGTTTTTAAACCCGCCTCCCTGAGCTTCTTGCAGACTTCGAAGCCGTTGAGCCCCGGCAGGAGGATATCGAGGACGATGAGATCGAATTCACCGCCCAAAGCCTGCTTCAGGGCTTCTTTTCCATCAGAGGCCGCGGCGACATCGTAGCCCTCGAATTCGAGGTCGTCCTTGAAGCTCATGAGGATGGCCTTATCGTCCTCGACGACGAGGATCTTATCCATTTCCGTCCTCCTTCTTTTCTTCGGGACGCCTGACCGGGAGCCTGATCGTCACCCGTGTTCCTTTGCCCGGCTCGCTCTCGAGGATGACCTTTCCTCCGTGGGCCCGGACGACGTGCTCGACCAGGGGGAGTCCGATACCGCTTCCCTTGACATTGCTCTCCAGGGCGCTCTCGGACCGGTAGAACTTTTCGAAGATTTTTTTCTGTTCGGATTTGCTGATGCCGATCCCGTGGTCTTCGACCTGGATATTGATGGCGTCTTCATCTGACCAGGCACGGAGAACAATATGGGGATGGCCGCCGGAATACTTCACGGCGTTGTCGAGCAGGTTGAAAATCGCCCTGGCGAGAGAATCCTTGTCGGCAGGGATGACCGGAAGTCCCTCCTTGATCTCCGTCTCCAGGGTGAAATCCTTGAAGGTCGCCTGCTGACGGAACCGGTCGGCCACGTCGGCCGCCAGAGCCACGATATCGGCATCCTCGAACCTGTATTCCTTCATGCCCGCCTCGATCTTGGAAAAGTCGAGGAGGTTCTCGACGAGCCGGCTCAGCCGCTCGCTTTCACCTGTGATCGTTTCATAATACTGCTGTTTTCTCGCCTCGTCTCGGACGCGGCCTCTCTTCAGGAGTTCGGCCATATAGCGGATGGAGGTCAGCGGCGTCCGGAATTCGTGGGAGACGGTCGCCGTGAAGTCCGATTTCAGCTTGGCCAGCTTCAGCTCCCTGGCCGTGCTCCGGATGGCCAGAAATCCGCCGAAAAAGAGGGCCGCGATGACGGCTGCGAGAGATAGGACATAGACAGCCCTTCGCATCCGGAATTCTTTATCGGCGGCGCTGGCGCCGCTCCGGTAGATGTCGATCGTCCACGGCGGGAAGGAGTCGGTGAATTCGCCCCTGAAGACGAGCTGCGGCTCAGCGCTTTTCTCCGAGGCTTCCGGAGAGACCGGTCCTTGGTTGGCGACGGCCATCCCGGATTCATCGATGATCGCGATCGACCAGCCTTCCTCAGGCTCAGCCTTGTCTGAGGCCGGCGGGAGAAGTCCGTCGGCCAGAGCCCGGGGATCGAGGAGCAGGCCGAGCATGGTGTTTTTGTCCAGCGAGAAAAAGGAGGCCAGAAGAAGGCCGGAATCGGTCGACTCGGCGATGTGCAGGAATCTCCCGGAGTCCGGATCCATCTCGCGGGCTTCCAGCCGAATTCGCGGGATGAGCCGTTCGCCGACCTTCTCTAGAATCCCCGTCTTGACCAGCCGTTCTCCCCCGAGTTTTTCCAACTCCTCAAGCCGGTCGGCCCACTCAGCCCGGAGAGAGGCATCGAACTCTCCGACAGCCGTCTGGAACCTGTCCTCAGCCAATTTCTTAAAAGAGAAGAATTGGTCCTTGGTCAGAGGCCACCTCGCGTCGACGAGGCCCTGATAGAGATTGAGAAAGGCCCCGGCCGCTTCCGCGCTCTGTTCTCTTTGGAGGTGGATATTCCCGATCTGGTACAAGGCGGTGATTTCGAGCGGAATCCCCTCGGAAGCGAGGTCGGGAAGGCCGATTTGGAGTTGCTGCTTGTATGCGGAGACGGCCCTTTCGTGCTGTCCCGACTTCGCATAACACCTGGCCTGCCGGTTGAGGAGAAGGGCGTCCAAGGCCGGATCGGCGGTCCGGGCCGCCAGGTTCCGATAAAGAACAGCGGCCCGGGAATGATCGTTCAGGCGGAACTCCGCCGCCTCCGCCTGTTTCCAGCGCTCGTCGTTTTCCATGGTGCGGGCGATTTCCATTGATCTCCGCCTTTCTCCCGGGAGGAGATAAAGCGGCCTGGCGCCTGTAAAATCAACCTGGTTTTCGTTATCGACAATAAAGACCTCGGACACGAGGGGAATCTCAGCAAGAGGGATTTTCAAGAGGGAAGCCGCCTGGACGGGCCCGGCGGTGTCGGCCCGCACCTTTCTGACGGCCTCAAGAACGCGATTCTCGGCTTCGCTGACGAGCGATCGCGCCCGGCCGTCGATCGTTTCGACGAGCCGCCGGCGCGCGCCCTCGATCTCTCTTTCCTTGAGAAGTTTCTCCCTCTCGGCTTCCCGGACGGCGAAGAAAACAAGGACGGCGCTCAAGATCAGGAGAAACGCAGCGAAGAGGATGACCGCCCGTCTTTGCCAATCCAACCTCATAACGTGCGCCGCCTTTCCTTGATAGGAAGGTTATACCGGTGAGCACGCCGAGTCAACAAAAAGGCGTTGTGATTGAGTTGAGATTGGAATGACTTTTAATGGGGACGGTCCTTTTTTTCACCCTCTCCCTCCACCTTCTCCCATCGAGGGCGAGGGGATTCATGATAAATAGGGCCATCCCCATTATGGGTATTACGTATGACGTCCCCCTCTACTTTCTCTACTTTGCCTTGGGCAGGAAGTTCTCCATGACCCAGACTTCAGTGCTCACTTCCCAGGAATTGAAGGCGAGCTTTTTTCCATCAAGGGAAATGCTCAGGCTTTCCATCCCTTTCACGGTCAGGTTGTATTTGACCGGTGTCCCGCCCTGCGCAGGAATCCTCCACAGCTCACACGAGCCCGTCTTTCCAGCGTCTTTTCCAAATTTAGAATAAAACACATATTTCCCGTCCGGCGACCAGGTGATGCCGTTGATGCCTTCTTCTGCTTTGTTCATCGCATCCAAAACCGTCGGTGTCCCACCCGCCGTAGGGATAATTTTCAGGCTTCCCCCTTTCCCGATTTCCCAGAAGGCCAGATATTTTCCATCAGGAGAGATGTCCATCCGGTTGATCTGAATCAAACCGCGATAGATCTCCTTTTTTTGTTTGGTTTGCAGGTCGTACATCAAGATCTGACATTCATCCTGATCTCTGAGATCGATAGCGTAATAGACCCGATTTCCATCCGGAGAGAATCTCGGGGCAAAGCCTGTCGGACGGCTTTCTCCCCCTTCGACGATGAACGAGGCCTCGCCCGTTTTGGTGTCAACTCTATAGAGACCGGCACGGCTATCCATGCCGTAGCCGATGACGACGACGGACTTTCCGTCGGGGTGCCAGCTTAGCTGAGAAAAGCCCGTAAGTTCAGGGAAAATCTCTCGCTGTTCGCCTGTGTCCGCCGATAGGATGCAGAGGGCGAAGGATTTAGGACCGGCGGGCTTTCTGATGGAACGATAAGCGAGATAGCGCCCATCGGGAGACCAGTCGGAATAACAGTTGGCTCCTTCGAACCGCAGCGAGACTTTCCGGGGAGAAATCTGTGAATCCGGCTTATCCAGATCGAATTCAGCGACAAAGACATCTTCTTCCCAGCGGCCTTGGCTGTAATAGAAAGATCCCGTCTGGGTGAAGCCGATTGGTCCCACCCTTCCCCCCGGGCGGCCGGGACCCCCGAAGTCGTGCTTGACCAGGATCGGTTCACCCTTGGATTGGCCGTCCTCGACGGGGAGAAGCCAGGCGTCCCAGCTTCCGGAACGGTCGCTGCTGAAAAGGATCCATTTGCCGCACGGGGACCAGCCGAGCAGGCGGTCGTCGGCGGGGTGTTTTATCAAGGGGACTTCCTTGTCTCCTTCGGCCTCTAGAAGAAAGATGTCCCTGCTTTCTCTGGGCGCGGCGGAGGGTGAGCGATCATAAGCAATCCATCTTCCGTCCGGCGAAAAATCGGCCCCTGCAATTCCCTCATAACTCATACCGATCTGTTTGACACTCCGCACGGACCCGTCAGCTACTCTGAGTACGGCCAAGAAGCTGGGAGCAGCCGTTTTTTCGAGAAGTCCTACGATGGACTTCCCGTCCGGAGCCCAACCCACAGGCCAGAAAGATTCGTCCCGTCCCGCTTCGTAAATAAAACGCTGCCCGGAGCCGTCGCAGTTGATGATGCCGACTTGATAAGGGGCGTTATACTTAAGCCAGCCGAAGGCAATTCTTTTCGAATCAGGAGAAAAAACGATCATTTCGATTAAGCCCTTGTCGACATTCGTCAGACGACGCTTCTTTCCCGTCGCGATATCCATCACGGCGGCGTCGGCTCTTGATTCCCAATCCACATAAGCGAGCCAACGCCCGTCCGGAGAGACCGCCTGGCCGTCGAACCGGCCGATCTTTCTTATCCCGAATTCCCCTGCCCCTTTATTCACAATCTCCCGGGCTCTCGTCAGGACGGACAGTTTCTGCCTGGCGACTTTGACGGCCGCCGACTGATCCGGATAGTTTTCGACGACTTCTTGGAAGGCCTTTTGGGCCTCTCCCAGGCCCAGTTTCTCGTAGCAGAGGCCGATGTGGAGCTGGGCCTTGGCGGCGGTTTCGCGCTCGCCCGGGAACCGCTTGACGATGTCCTGGTAAAGACCGATGGCTTTCTGAAGGTCACCCTGGCCCTCCTCGACATACAGGGCTTTTTCGAAAAGCTCTGCAGCCGTTTGCTGCGACGAGAGGCCGCTTGTAAGGAACAAGAGACCAAGGGCGCAAAGACTGAAAGCGAATAGGAATCTCGACTGTTTTTTCATCATTTTCCTCCATCTCGTTTCATCGACCTCAATATAGAGCATTTTGAAACGAGATGTGTTCAGGAAATATGAAGACATCATGGAATATTGTCACAGCCGATTGGCGAGATTGCTTCGTCACTTTGCTCCTCGCAATGACATCCCTCGGCTGATCAAATCTCGTTTTTCTGCTAATATTTTCATGGATCGTTTTTTTGTTTTTTTATCATTTTTTTCTGACGGACATCAGTCGATTACCCCTCATTCATTGGCTATTCGGCGAATTTGTACCCGACGCTTCTGAGGCTGAGGATGTGCTTCGGATTGGCCGGATCATCCTCGATCTTTTTCCGGATGTTGGCGATATGGCTGTCAACCGTCCGGAAGGAAACCGAAATGTTCTCCTCTCCCCAGATGCGATCCAGGAAATCGTCCCGGGAGACGACCTGCCCCCTTTTTTCGATCAGCAACTTCAGCATCCGAAATTCGAGCGGCGTCAGTTCGAGTTTTTTGCCTTTTTTTGTCGCTTCATATTTCCTGAAATCGAGCGCGATCTTCCCGAAGCTGTATTGGGTGAGCTCTTTTGCCCGCTCCTCCGTCCTTCGAAACATCGCCTTGACCCGGGCCGTGAGTTCCCGGAGGCTGAACGGCTTGGTCACATAGTCGTCGGCTCCGAGCTCGAGCCCCAGCACCTTGTCCACTTCCTTGTCCTTAACCGTCAGCATGATGATCGGCGTGGCGTCCCCCTCCAACCGGAGCCTCTTGCAGACCTCGTATCCATTCATGACGGGAAGCATGATGTCCAGGATGATCAGGTCCGGGCTCTCTTTTCTCGCCGTCTCGAGAGCTTTGTCCCCGCTTTCGGCTGTGCAAACAGAGTAGCCTTCGGATTCGAGCTCGTCCCGCAGGCTCACCAGGATGCCCGGTTCGTCTTCGACGATAAGGATTTTCTTGGACATGACAGCCTCACTCATTTTTAATCGGCAGAATCAGGAAAAAAA
>JBAUIH010000012.1:0-2079 GCA_049682755.1 Candidatus Aminicenantales bacterium
GAAGTTTTTCTTCCAGCTTGTGTTTGCTGGGACTGCGGCGACGATTGTTTCTGGGGCTGTAGCAGAGAGGATAAAGTTTAAGTCATTCATAGTTTTCTCCTTCATAATAATCGCGATAATGTACCCGATAACGGGTCACTGGATTTGGGGAGGGGGATGGTTAGCGGGACTTGGGATGTGGGACTTTGCGGGTTCTACAGTTGTTCACTCAGTAGGGGGCTGGGCTGCACTGGCTGGTGTTATTGTACTTGGTCCGAGGATTGGGAAATATGGGAAGGACGGATCTGTACATCCTATACCCGGACATAGTATGACTGTAGCTACTATTGGTGCGTTTGTTTTGTGGTTTGGATGGTTCGGGTTTAATCCGGGGAGCACGATGGCAGCTGCGTGGAATGATATTTCTAGGATAGCTGTGACAACTAACAGCGCTGCAGCAGCAGCGGCGTTTAGTGCGACCATAGTGTCGTGGGTACTTCTTAGGAAGCCGGATTTATCGATGATATTAAATGGCTGTCTATGTGGACTTGTAGCTATAACAGCGCCGTGTGCATTCGTGAGTGTCGGGAGTTCGGTGATCATAGGGCTAATAGCCGGTGGGTTAGCTGTAGTTGGGGTGTTATTTTTTGACAGGGTTAAGCTGGACGACCCGGTAGGAGCTTTAACGGTGCATTTAATGAACGGTATATGGGGGACCTTGGCGGTTGGGTTGTTTGCGGAGGAGATAATAATGCCTGGGACAACAGGAGATGGATTGTTATTTGGGGGAGGCGGGAAGCTTCTGTTTGCGCAGTTTGTGGGGGTGGTATCAGTGGGTGCATTCACGCTTGGAGTTGGGTTAATAGCCTGGGGGATAATAAAGGTTATTATGGGAGTGCGTGTATCGCCGGAGGAAGAGCATGACGGGCTCGATATAGGAGAGCATGGCATGGAAGCATATCCCGACTTTCAGCTAACATCAGCTAGTAGTGGCTTGTTTATGGGATATCCATTTGTTCCTATGACTGAGAAAACGGCGGAAGCAGTTAGCAAAGCGATGCTCGATCGCGAAGAAAAGAAATAGTAATTTGGGAGTAAATCAAATAGATCATAGATTTGTTGATCGCCTAAATTAATCATTTGTGAAAGTGAGGACATTTTGGCGATAGTTGTCTGAACTTTATTGCTTAAGTTTTTATTATGGTATCGATTTTGCCTAACTCTCTTAATGAGAAAATAAATCCACTTGAGGTGAAATTATGATGTCAACTGCGATAGTCGGTGCAAATCCCTTTTTAGAATTTGTATCGAAAGGAGACAATCCTCTAAAAATTCTGATTACTGAAATTGGGAATAAATGTAATCTGTGTGAGGGAGAATCAAAGTCACTGTATATTTTATCGTTCAATTATCTGGCGTGTCAGGTGTGCTTCGATTTTGCTCTGAGTTGCAATTACTTCAGCGCCTCGGATCCAATAGTGTTCGATGGTACAATCAGGTAAGACGGGGTCGTTTAGTGAGTATGAGATGAACACCAAATCGCCTTCATCGCTGGATGTTTCACAGATTATAGATCCATGGATGCTGTGGTAAAAATCGTCACGCCAGCATTTGGGCATTCTATAAACCTTAAAAATATTAATAGCGTTTCTCAATGTTCATCCATTCCTTACCCTTCGGTCATTCATCGTTGTTTTTGATTTCGATCCGAATTCAATTCGTCGCTTAAGAAAATCAAACCAACACTTGACAACACTTCGGTAGATAAAAGTACTCCAATCGAGAATATTCGATATTACATATTTTATGCCTTGAAATAAGGCTTTAGTGCTTAATTCCTAAGCATCTAACTATCTATTCTTTACCATTATTCGATTTTGATGATTCCACGGTTGATCTGATAAATCCTTTGAAAAAAAGGAATTGCAAGCGAGATCTGTGTGGTGGCACAACTTTTGCTCTCTTGGATGTGAAAAACCCTCTCAAAGGAGGAAGCGAGATGAAGGGTTATTTGTTGAGATTAAGGAGTGTGAAGGACATGATGGTTGTGACATCATCGGTGCTTTTGTTGCTGTTGTTAAGCTCAGTCCGAGTTCATGC
>JBAUIH010000013.1:0-16877 GCA_049682755.1 Candidatus Aminicenantales bacterium
TCTATCCTCTCCCATCAAGGGAGAGGAAGTTTGTATTCCCTCTCCTCCTCTCCAAGGGAGATAGGAACCCCCTGCCCCTCGTGAGAGGGGATCAAGGGGATGGGGGTCCCTTCAGTACTTCCGCAGCAGGCCGATGACCCTGCCGACGACCCGGAGTTCCTTGACCTCGAGCGGCGCAAACTCCGGGTTCTCGGGGACGAGGAGAATCCGGCCGTTTTCCTTGCGGAGCCTTTTCAACGTCACCGAGCCGTCATCGAGGCGAGCCACCACCATCTCTCCGGAGTTGGCCGTGTTGGTTCTTTCAAGCAACACACGGTCGCCGTCGTCGATGTAGGCATCCACCATGCTCTTCCCGGCCACCCGGATGCAGAAGATGTTGCCGCGGCGGCGGCCGACCATCCACTCGGGCACGTCGACGCTTTCGCCGAGGGAGTCGAAGACTTCCTCCGGCCGGCCGGCCGGGGCGACGCCGACGAGGGGCACCCTGACCCGGCTGTCGAGCGGCGTCGGGAACCCGGCAAGGCGCAGCTCCCCTCCCTCGCGGCGGAGGTAGCCCTTTCTTTCCAGGCTGAGGACGTGCTTGAAGACGGCCGAGGGGTTGACCAGGCCCAGCCGTCTCCCGAGCTCCCGGATGGTCGGGGGAAACCCGTGCTCGAGAACAAAGCCTTCGATGGCCTGGAGCGCTTTTCTCTGGCGTTGGGTCAGCTCTTTGCGCAGTTTGTTCACCATTTTGTTCACCATATATACAATAAGCCGCCGGTAGGCCTTTGTCAAGCGATTTTTCAGGTTTACTAAATCCTCTGGAAAATGCAACAAATCCAGGGGCATGATGGCCGATAACCAAACCAAAGACTAGATGATCTTGAACACCCGTGCGAACGCCGGAATGAGGAGGCGTTGTCTCGTTGCAGACCGCCTCAGCGGTCGAGAATGACCTCTTCCCGGTAGTCGATCGATATCTTTGGCCCTTTCCTTGACTTGAGCAGCTGAATGGCCTTCAGATAGAGCTCGTTTTTTTTCTGCCACACCCGGTTCAGGTTCCTGGCATAAGCGGCGATGGCCACATCAAACCATTTGCCTTTTAAAATCCTTTTCGCCGATTCCTTTAGCGAATAAAACTTCTTGTGGCTGAAGATCTGGGCCCGCTGAAGATCGAATAAAGACAAGCGGGCCGGCCGGAAGACGACATGATGGGCATCGTAAAGGGCCCAATCCCGGAATTGGATCCGATTCTCGTGGCACACCTTATCAAAAAATTCCGAACCGGGAAGCGGTGTCAGGATAAGGAACTGGGTCGAGTTCAGCCTGGACCTCTTGGCGAATTTGACCGTCTGCTTGACGGTTTTCCAGTCATCCTCGTCAAACCCGTAGACGAACATACCGTGAATGTTGATCCGGTGTTTGCGGAGGACTTTGATGGCCTCCGTGATCTCTTCGACCGTCTGCTTTTTTTTCATAGACTTCAGGCTTTCCGGGTTGACCGACTCAAAACCGATGTAGAGCGTATGGCAGCCGGACTTCTTCATCAGCCTGACCAACTCCAGGTCTTTGGCCACGTCCGCCCGCACCTGCGTCGTCCACTTGAACTTGAACCTTTCCCGGATCATCGTTTCCAGCAAATCCTTGGCCCGCTTGCGGTCGGCGGTAAAATTGTCGTCATAAAAGAAAATGAGGTTCTTGCGGTCATTATAGCGCCGCAGTTCCTCGATGATATTTTCCGTCGAGCGGAACCGGTATTTTTTGCCGAACATGCCGGTCACCGAACAGAAAGAGCAGTCGAACGGGCACCCCCTCGACGTCTGGACAGGGATGCTGCTTAACCCGGCTATCCCCTTTTTCGTCGATTGGAGCAGGGAGAGGTCCGGGAACGGGATCTGATCGAGGTCCTTGATGAATGGCCGGAGAGGATTGTGGATGATCTCCTCGTTCTCTCTGTAAGATAAGTTGGGAATATCCGAGAAGCCTCCGCCTTTTTCCCAGGCGTCGATAAAAGCCATCAGGGTCTGCTCCCCTTCCCCGCGGATGACGAAGTCGGCGTGCTGGAGGGCCTCATCGGGCAGGAAGGTCACATGAGGACCTCCCATGACGACCGGAACGCCTTTTCCCCTGACCCGATCGGCTATGGCGTATGCCCTGGGGGCGGTCGAAGTGATCGTCGAAATTCCAACCAGATCGGCGGATTCTGTGATCCCGAAATCGATCTCTCTCATTTCCTCGACGAAAATCTCCACTTCCCAGCCTCGCTGCTTCATCATTGTGCCCAGAATAATCGGGCCCAGCCGGGGCAGGGGGAAACGCGAAAAAATGTGCAGGTTGGGAGCCTTGGGTTCGATGAAAACAATCTTGCTCATGTTACTCTCTCTTTGTTTTTTTTGCCGTCCCTCTTCAGATTCTTGGCTTTCAGGCCCAGAATTTCCTTCCTTTTCTTCTTGAGCAGGTCTTCCCACCGCCTGATGCCCTTATCGAGAAGTTTCATCTTATCGGAAAGCGCCTTGATCTCCATGAGCATAGCGTCCAGCTTGCTCGTAACCTCGGGCTTGGGGAAGGCCTCCAGATTTTCCTGGATAGCCAAGAAATATCGAAAATAATCGGATCTCTCCTTGATTTCCTCGAGCGTGTAGCCAAAGAGCTGAAGGTCCCGGATGAGCTCGCAAAGATAGATATAGACTCCCGAATAGAGCCGGAAACCGCCCTCGCTGCGCATATCGGGCTCAATGATGCCCTTGTCCTCCCAGTGCTTGATCGTCCGCGGGCTCAGCCCGACGCGCTCGGCCAGATTCCCGATAGTCAGGTACTGGTCCGGATCCTCGGGCCTTTTCTTATTCTCGACGGCCTTCGGCAGCCCCACTTTCTTGAGGATCTTCTGGATCTCCTCGGTTTCGTACCCCAGGTCAGTGAGCTTCTGAATATGGGCGATCCTCGATGTCATCTCTTCCGAGTAGAGAGGCGCTTTGTCGTCGGTGAATCCGACCGGCCTCAAGAGTTTGGCCCTCTCCCATTCCCGGAGAGATGTCTCCTCGAGTTCGAATTTGGCGATGAATTCGTCCCGGGTGAAGATATTCTTATTCATGCTGTACCTGTGCGTTTGATTATTTCTATATTTCTCTAAACCTATACGTATATGATTACATGCTTATTTCATCCCTGTCAAGCTTTTTTTGCCGGGCAATTCCCTGGCTGCCCGATAGGCCTTCCTCCCGGGCTCTTGTCAAAAGAATCCGGGCATGCCATAAAAGGGCCCCCATGGCCGGAGACACATAATCCCGCCTGAGTGGAGTTTTCTTTACAGGCCGTTTCTGGAGAGGCTCAAGCAATCCCGTCGGGGCAAGCTCTAAAGCTTCCAGGCGCCGGCGACGATCAGATTCGTGCCGGTGATGCGAGCGGCCCTGTCGGACGCCAAGAAGCGGACGGCCTCGGCCACATCCGTCTTCTTGCCGAAATATTCAGCCGAGATCTTCCCGCCCGCGGGCATGATCCCGCCCTCGATCAAACCCGGCGAGACCATGTTCACCGTGATCCCCAGTTTGAATTCAGAGGCGGCGGCGGACCGGGTCAGGATGAGGAGAGCCGTCTTGGCCACGGCATAAGCTGTGATCTTGGAAAAGGCGGTGAGTTGTTCGACGCGGTTGTATCCGATATTGATGATCCTGCCCCAGCCGCGCTCTCTCATTCCCGGAAGCGCGGCCGTGATTCCCCAGACGGCGCTCAGGAAAACGCTCCGGTACATCTCTTCCCAGTCGCCGGTCGTCAATTCCTGCCAGGGCTTGACGATGATCGGACCGAAGTTGTTGACCAGGACATCCAGCCGCCCGAAATGCTCTTCGACGCCGCGGACGAGCCCCCTCGTTTCCTTCTCGAAGGTCAGGTCCGCGGAAAACGCCTTGGCGGATTTTCCTTTTTTCTCGATCTCAGACACAACTTCAGCGGCGGTCTGCTTGTTTTCTTTGTAGTGAACAGCTACGCCGGCAGAGTCCTCAGCCAGAAGGACGGCGATCTCCCGGCCGATCCCCCGGCTGCTCCCGGTGACCAGGGCAAAACGATTATTCACAGCATCACCTCACGAAAAATCTGATTCAATAGCCGGCTCCATTATATCGAAAGACGAAAAAAAGGCCATCGGATGCCTAGATACCGAGGAACACGAGCGCGGTATTGAGGATACGTCTCTCTAAAAACACTGCCTAAGTGTTCTTCTTCGGTAAGGACCATCATATGGGCAATCACCGAAAACACGATCACCCAGCCAAGAGTGTGCCGTGACGGCCATAGAAAAGCGTATCCAAGAACGGCGATCAAACAGGCGACAATTGGGGAGTCTAGCTCAATAAGCCAGAGATGTGCCGCTCGGCGGCGTAAAGGTCGGCGGCAATGAAATCGGCGCAGCCGAAATCCTGCCCTTTCGAATATTCCGAGGGCACGGCGATCGTGTAGCAGCCCGCCCGTTTTCCGCCGAGGCAGCCGTTGGCCGAATCCTCGAGGACGATGCTCTGCCGGGGGGCGACGCCCAGCTTCGCGCAGGCCGCGAGATAGATTTCCGGGTCCGGTTTTCCCTTTTTGATCCCATCGGATGCCTGGAGGACGTCAAACCTGTCCCGGATCTTCAGCCGGTCGACCACGATCTCCATGAATTCACCTTGGGCTCCCGTACAGACGGCCAGTTTCAATCGTCCGTGGAAGGTATCCAGAATATGGGTCAATCCCGGCATCGGCTCGGACTCGTTCTTATATTTATCACGCATCAGGTTATCCCGCATATCCAAAGCCCGCTCAGCGGAAATGGGGAGCCCCACGTCCTGGACAAAAATCCGCATTCCCTCGATGGGCCGCCGGCCCATCATCTTCCAGAGCGTCTCCTCGCTGACCTTTTTATCAAATTGGGCGGCCATGCCTTTTTCGACCTGCCAATAAAGGCGTTCGCTATCAACCATCAATCCGTCCATGTCAAAGATTAAAGCCTTATACAATGCAGTGCTCCAATCTGAAGAAGAAAAATATAAGTTTCCGTTTGATGGGATCCCTCACTTTAGGGGCCAGATTGCTTCGCTCCCAAAGGTCGCCCGCAATGACAAGACAACATAGACAATTGTGCTTAGAATAGCATACCCGTCGTTAAGACCGCAGGGCTATTTCAACTCGCCAACGGCCTTTTCTACGGCCTCGAGGACCTCTCCCCTTTTGACGACATCCTTGAGCGTATTGATGTCGTTATAAAGCGGCCGGTCTTCCTCGAGATGGGCGACGTATTTCCGGATGATTTCATGAGCCGCCTGGACGCCACGGCTCGGCTTGAGGGGCGCCCGGAAATCGACGGCCTGGGCGCCCGCCATCATCTCGATGGCCAGGACGGCCTGGGCGTTGTCGATGATCTGCCGGGTCTTGAGCGCTGTCGTCCAGCCCATGCTGACAAAATCCTCCTGGTCGGCGGCAGCCGGTATTGAGCCCGTCGCTGCCGGATGGCAAAGGACGCGGTTTTCGCAAACGAGCGCCCCGGCCGTGTACTGGGAGAGCATCAGCCCCGAGAACATTCCCGCTCCCTTGGTCAAGAAGGCCGGCAGCCCGACACTGAGGTGTTGATTCATCAGCCGGTTGAGCCGGCGCTCGGAGAGCACCGCAACCGTGGTTATGGCCGTGCCCAGGAGCTCGAGGGCAAAGGCCTGCGGCGTGCCCTGGAAGTTCGCTCCCGTCAGGACGAGCTGCTCGTCGGGGAAAAAGACGGGATTGTCGGCGGCATTGTTGATCTCGATCTCGAGCATGTAGCGGGCCCATTGGAGAGCATCCCTGGCTGATCCGGTGACCTGGGGAGTGCTCCGCAGGCTGTAGGCATCCTGGACTTTCTTCTTGCCGATCTTGGCCAAAAGCTCGCTGCCCTCGGTGATCCTTCGGATATTGGCGGCGGATTCCAGGGCGCCGGGATAACCCCTCACCTGGTGAATGCGTTCGTCATAAGCCTTCATGTTGGCGTTGAGGACCTCAAGGGTCATGGCCGCGGCGATCTCGGAGTTCTTGAGCCAGTGGTGGGAGTCGTAAATCTCGAGGGCCCCCAGCCCGGTGAGAAAATTCGAGCCGTTGATCATGGCCAGACCGTCTCGGGCCGCGAGGACGACCGGCTTGATTCCCGCCCGTTTCAGCGCTTCAGCCGAGGGCAGACGCTCACCCTGATAGAACGACTCCCCTTCTCCCATAACGGCAAGCGCAATCTGGGACATCGGGGAAAGATCGCCGCAGGCGCCGACCGAACCCTTTTCACAGACAACCGGAGTCACGCCGCGGTTGAGCATTTCCTTCATCGTTTCCGTCACTACCAGCCGCAAGCCCGAATGCCCGTGGCAATGGCAGGAGATCCGGCTCAGCATGGCCGCCCGGACGATATCGACGGGGAGAGGATTACCGTAGCCGGCGGCGTGGCTGTAGATGATGTATTTTTGGTATTGTTCCAGCTGCTCCTGGGTCAGAACCACTTCAGAGAGCTCGCCGATTCCGGTGTTGACCCCGTACATAATCTCGCGTTTCTGGATTTTGTCTTCGAGCAGAGCCCGGCATTTGTCGATCTTTTTTCTGGCATCGGCATGAAGCTCGACCGGCTCGTTTTCCCGCGCGATCTTGACCACCTGTTCGATGGTCAGGCTATCTCCGTCAATGATGATGGCCATTGTTATTCCTCCTCGGATATGAATGAAAGGGGCATTATAAGCCTTGCCCGGGCAAAAATAAAGGGAACGTTCCCGCCTCCGCGCGACCCTGTTTTGTCGTGCCGAAAGTCATTCCCGGCCCGGCTTGACCTTATCCGCCGCCTTTCTGCCGGACCAGCGGGAAAAGCGCAGATTCCGTGCGGGATTCTGTCATGACCTTGGCGATCTCCTTGATCACGGCCGGGTTTTCCGAGGCTAAATTTTTGGTCTCGCCAAGATCGTTTTCCAGGTTATAGAGCTCCCACTTCTCGTCGCTAACCGTCCGGATAGCCTTCCAACAAAGATAGGGTGGATAATAATTATGGGCCACCCGCTGGCAGAGGTACCCGTACCAGAAGTCGAAACCCTGGCGGTTGGGATGCCCGCTCGTCGTCGGACCGCCCAGACCCCACTTTCGCACGGCTCCCGTTGCATAGCCGGCGTCTTTCAGCAAGGTCCCGATGGTTACGATCCCCGGGAGCAACGGCCTCTGCCCTTCAAGGCTGAGGTCGTGCCAGACATCCCCCCGCTCCTCCATCTCGTCATTGTCCCGGATATAGGCGCGGCCCGTGTGTTTCCCGGTCAGAAGCGTGCACCGGGTGGGGGCGCAGACGGGGCTTCCGGAATAGTGCTGGGTGAATCGGATCCCTTCCGCCGCCAGCCTGTCGATGTGCGGGGTCCGGATCTTGCGTTGGCCATAACAGCCCAGCTCTCCGTAGCCCAAGTCATCGGTCAGGATATAGATGATATTGGGCTTGGCCGCCGCGCGCCGGCAGCGGCTGAACAGAGGGGGCCAGGCCGCGGCGGCCGCGCTCCAGCCGGCTCTTCTCAGGAATTCCCGTCTGTGGATAGCCGAATTCATGCCTTGAAACCGCTGTCTTCTCGGGCTTATATCACAGCCAAAAAGCATCGTCAACGCCATTGCACTTGCCCGTTTTTCCTATTAATATAGCGTCTTGAATAATGCGGAGATGGCCCCATGATCGAGCTTGACCACGTTTCCAAAAGCTACAACAAAGGCGCTGTCCGGGCGGTCGATGACCTTTCGCTGACCGTTCCGCCGCGAGAGATCTTCGGCTTTCTCGGACCTAACGGGGCCGGTAAGACAACGACGATCAAGATGATCGTCGGCATCCTCGAGCCCGACGCCGGGACGATCCGGATCAACGGCCTGGACAGCCGTGCCGAAGCTCTTCGCTGCAAAGCTATGACCGTCTATGTCCCCGACGAGCCGGAAATCTACGAGCGACTCAAGGGCATCGAATTCCTGAATTTCATCGGCGATGTCTATGGCGTCGCCGGACCGGAGCGCCGACAGCGCATCGAGCGCTGGCTCGATGCCTTCGAACTTTCCCGGGCGGTCGGCGATCCGATCCAGACCTACTCCCACGGCATGCGCCAGAAGATCATCCTGACGGCCGCGCTCATGGTCAAACCCCGGGTGTTCGTTCTCGACGAACCGATGGTCGGTCTCGACCCCCGGTCCTCACATCTCCTTAAGGAAGCCATGCGGGAGCATTGCAATCAGGGCGGGACACTCTTTTTCTCCACCCACATCATGGAGATCGCCGAGCGCCTCTGCGACCGCATCGGCATCATCCACAAAGGACGTTTGGCGGCTTGGGGGACAATGGCCGAGCTCCGGGACCAGGCGAAAGACAAGGCCTCGCTGGAAAATATTTTCCTGGAGCTGACCGAGTCATGAACCCGACCGCCGCCCTGGTCAAGGCCGCGCTCAACTCCAATTTCGGCTGGACGATCCTCCGCCACCGTTTTCTTGTCCAGCGCCGTGACCTCTGGATGATCCCCCTTGTTTTGCTCGGCGTGGCCGGGGTTGTGCCGGTCCTGGTGCTTTATGTCCGCCTGATAGGTGATGTCTTTGACCTCCTCAAGTCCATCGGCCAGGAAAAGGCCCTGCTGACGCTGGCGGTCCTGGCCGGCCAGTTCATCATCCTCATATTCGGACTGTTCTATCTGATCGCCACATTCTATTTCTCCACAGACCTGGAGTACCTGGTGTCCCTCCCTCTCAAGCCGTTCCAGGTCATGCTGTCCAAGTTCACCGTCGTCCTGGTCAACGAGTACCTGACCATCTCCCCGATCATTCTGCCGGTCCTTATCGTCTATGGTTTCAAGAGCGGAAGCGGCCTGGCTTATTGGATCTCCCTGCTTCTGGCCTATGCTCTTCTCCCGGTTATTCCCTTGGCAGCCGCCGGCCTGGTTGTCGTCGGGATGATGCGCCTGGTCAACATCGGCCGCAAGAAGGACCTGCTGATCGTCCTCGGATCGCTGGTGCTCATCGCCGCGGCCTTGTTTCTTCAGTTCGGCCTGAGTCGAGCGGCCGGAGCTCAGGACGTGGACAGCGAGAAGATCATCGCCCTCATCGCCTCCCCGGACGGGCTCGTCCAATCGATCGGCCGCCGCTTTCCACCGTCTATCTGGGCGACGCGCTTTCTTCATGACGGTCTGATGACCGGCTCAGGGTTATCCGGCTTGGCCCTGTTTGCGAGCTTGTCGCTCCTTCTTTTCGGGGGTCTCATGGCCGGCGCCCAACACCTCTTCTACAGGGGCTTGGTCGGCTTGAGCGAGCGCAGCGGCGGTTCTACCCGGAGGTCAAAAGTACGAACGGCGCTCAAAATCTCTTCCGGCTGCCATCCTGTTCGGGCGATCTTCCTGCGGGAGTTTCGCCTGATGAACCGGACGCCGATCTTCCTGCTCAACGGCGTCCTGGGTGTTCTCATGATTCCGATCGTCTTTGCCCTGACCCTGAGCTCGAGCCGGTCAACAAGCGATAGCGCCGCGATTCTTCGCCTCATGACGACGGCGAAGCCGGTGACAGCAGTCCTGGTGACAACCATGTTCGTGATCGTCTGTGCCACGGTGAGCGGAGTCGCCTCATCCTCCTTCTCCAGGGAAGGACGAAATTTCTGGGCTTCCAAGGTTATCCCGGTCGATTACCGTCAGCAGGTCCTGGCCAAGTTCATGCACTGCTGGAGCGTAGCCCTGCTGGGAATCGCCAGCGCAACGGCGGTCCTGATCTTTCGTTTTCAACTCCCGGCGGGTCAATGGCTGCCCGCTCTTGCCCTCGCCTTGCCCGTCACGGCATTCCTGACGTTCCTAAACCTGACGATCGACCTTTCCCGCCCCCTGCTTGATTGGATCAGCCCCCAAAAAGCGATGAAACAGAACCTCAATGTCCTCATCGCCATGCTCCTCGACCTGGGATTCCTCTTCCTGTTCGGGCTCCTATTCGTCGCCTTGGGCAAGTCCGGACTCGGTCTGGCCCCCGTCCTTAGCGTCCTGTTCGCTCTCAGCCTGAGCCTGGCCTGGCTGGCTTTTGTCCTTATCCGGCGCTTCGCCCTCCGCCGCTACCCGGCCATCCAGGCCTGAAATCGGTGACCGACCAGAATAACTTTGTCTCCAATATTGCGTATTCTTCTATATCATTCCTATTTGGAGGTGACCGTTGAAGTCAAAATCAATCTTCAGGTTCGGGATCCCGCTGCTCATCACGGCCTTTCTTGTCATCGGACCGAGACCGGCTTTCGCCCAAGAGGCCAAGGCGTTCATCGGGGACTGGAAGGGTGCCGTCTCAGTGCCCGAGGCAGACATTGATATCGTCTGTCATTTTCAACTGGATGCGGATGGGAACCTGACTGGCACGATCGACTCTCCCACCCAGGGGGCTTTCGGGCTGAAACTGGCGAGTATCACGGTCGAGGGGAAGAAGATTTCCTTCGGCGTGGACGATCCCAACGTCCCCGGAGATCCCAAGTTGGAAGGCACTCTGGATGAAACGGGCACCAAGATCAGCGGCGTCTTTTCCCAGGGCGGCTCCGAGGGCACGTTCGAGTTGACCAAGCAATAGGACCCCGGAGACGGGCTCCGGAGAGTTCCTTCGGGCACCTCTCCCAGGTGACGGCGGAGAGCTTTTTAAAGCGAGGTTGAATCGGCCCGATGGTTGCTGTAAAATAGAAAAAAAAGCCCGGAGGTAAAAGATATGAAAACATTCCGTTTTTTTGCCGGCCTTATCCAGCTTTCCGCTTTGTTGTTCATCGTTCCAGCCCTCATTTCCGCTGACCAGATCGTCCAGAGCCAATGGGCGGTCCCGCCTCCCACCATCGATGGTCAGATCGAGGAATGGCAGGGCGACACGATGTCCTTCCAGAAAAACGTGGGGGTTGAATATGCCCTGCGCAACGACGGAAGCAATCTTTATGTTCTCTTCATTTTCAAAGATCCCAAGCATCTGAGCTCCATCGAGATGACAGGGATGACCTTGTATGCCAGCACCTCGGGCAAAAAAGACAAAGACTACGCTGTGAAATATGTCAAGAAAACGGTCAGCGGGGAGGAACTCATCGCCTACATGGAAAAACAGGGGGAGCCGTTTTCGGAAGAAAGAAAACAAGAGATCATAGACAAGCCGCAGTTCATTATTTTTGCGGCCACCGCCGTCAACAAGAAGGGAGAAGAGATCTTCCCTGCCGGCCCTGTCCCGGATGTCGATTTGCCCGGTTTCAGGTATGGGAGACAGCAGGATCTGATTGTCTACGAACTCCGGATCCCCCTCTGTTCACGGGATCATCACCCGGCGGGAATCGGAGCCGATCCGGGAAAGAACGTCAAGCTCGGATTCGAATGGGGCGGCATGACCGAAGAGATGAGAGCGGCGATGCGAGGCCGGGGCGGCGGCATGCCCGGAACGGACATGACCACCGAAAGGACGACGGGAAGCTACACCGGCCAGGTCCCTGATGTCGCCAAAGGCCCGAAGAAATATTCGTTTTGGGTGGACGTGAAGCTGGCCCCGGCCCAATAAGAATTATTCGTCGCTCGGGACGCAACCGTTCGATTTAAATCCCTCTCTTCATTCAGCCTTTAAAACGTAGGAAAACGGGAGCTCGAACTTTCATCAGCAGTTCCGGTTGAGCTCAGACCTGGCCGTATCCAGCCTCCAGCGGCGGAATAACAAACGAGAGTCCTTGCCAGACCGGCCGCAAACAATTACAATCATGAGGACGATATGAAAAGGAAGACCGCTTGACAAAATCTAAAGTCGCTCTTTTGAAGACGTCCCCGTCGACCGTGCTGGACGACGTCGGCCGGTTGTTTGAGCTGGCGGGCGGACCCCAAGCCCTCGACAAGGCCTGCCCGACCATCCTCAAAGACAATATCTCCTGGCACTATCCCTTCCCCTCGGCAAACACAACGCCCTGGCAGCTCGAGGGGACGATCCTGGCTTTGAAGAAAAACGGCTTTTCGGCCATCAGCTGCGTCCAGAACAAGACCGAAGTCACCAACGCCTTCAAGGGCGAAGACCTCAACAATTACAAGCCTATCTTCGAGGCCCACGGCATCGAGAACCTCTACAATTTCCGGAAAGAGGACATCAAGTGGATAGCCTATACACCCAAGAGCAAGATGCTCGCCCTGGACAAGATCTATGGAAATAAGATCCGGATTCCCGAATACTTCGTCGGCAAAAACATCGTCCATTTGCCGACCGTCAAGTGTCATATCTATACGACGACGACCGGCGCCATGAAGAACGCTTTTGGCGGGTTGCTGACCCATAAGCGTCATTATACGCATACTCACATCCATGAAACCCTGGTCGACCTGCTGGCCATCCAGCGGGAGATCCATTCGGGGATTTTCTGCATCATGGACGGCACGACCGCCGGCAATGGACCGGGCCCCCGGATCATGAAACCCGTCACCAAGAACGTTCTTCTGGCCAGCGCGGACCAGGTGGCCGTCGATGCCGTCGCCGCCAAGCTCATGGGTTTCAAACCGATGGACCTGGCCTATATCCGTCTGGCCGACGAGGCCGGGCTGGGCGTCGGAAGGCCCGAAGAGATCCAGATAGTCGGCGATCCTGACTTGGCCGCGCAGAACTGGGATTTCCGGGTCGGCCAATCTTTCCACCGTTTTGCCGGCTGGCTCACCTGGTTCGGACCCACCCGCGTCTTCCAAAAGATCCTGACCCGACCGCCGCTTCTCTACCTCCTGAATCTCTACTCTTTCATCTATCATGATGTGATCCATTGGCCGCTCCGGGAAGGGCGCATCTTCAAGAAATGGCTGGCTTCTTCCGAGTGGGGGCGCCTTTTCCTGGAATACCGCGAAAAAGGAGCCCTGAAGGCCATTCCGAGGTAACGTTTATCGAGTCAGACGGAAAATGAGAGGAGACTGTGATGGATCTTTTTGAGAAATGCAGGTGTTTCTATAATGATCCTGAGTACGCCCAGAAATACGGCTACCCCACCAACCCCCGGACCGCCCAATCCCTAGGGCTCTATCCCTATTTCATACCCATCGACCAGGCTGAGGGACCCGAAGCCGTTATCCAGGGCAAGCACTTCATCATGATCGGCTCGAACAACTATCTCGGTTTAACGATTCACCCGAAGGTCAAAGAGGCCGCCATCTCAGCCATCCGGAAATACGGGACGAGCTGCACTGGGTCCCGATTTCTCAACGGCACCCTCAGCATACACCTGGAACTCGAAGAAAAACTGGCGAAATTCGTCGGCCAGGAGGCCGCCCTGGTGAACAGCACCGGCTTCCAGGTCAACCTCGGCACGATCCCGGCGATCGCCGACCGCGGAGACATCATCATCACCGATAAGGAGGTCCATGCCAGCATCGTCGACGGCGTCCGCCAGGCCAAGGTCCAAAAGAATATCCACCCTCGCTATTACCGCCATAACGACCCGGTCGACCTGGAAAGGATCTTGAAGGCCTGCCCACCAGAGCCGGCCAAGCTGATCATCGTCGACGGGGTGTTCAGCATGGGCGGCGATATCGCTCTTCTACCCGAGATCATTCCCCTATGCAAAGCCCACGGAGCGCGGCTCATGGTCGATGACGCCCACTCGCTGGGTGTGCTCGGGGGAGGACGGGGGACAGCCCATCACTTCGGCTGCCCTCAGGACGTCGACCTGGTCATGGGAACGTTCAGCAAATCCCTGGCTTCGGTGGGAGGCTTCATCGCCGGCCCCAAGGAGGCCATCCATTGGATCCAACATTTCTCCCGGCCTTTCATTTTCAGCGCCAGCCTGCCTCCCTCGAACGTCGCTGCGGTCCTGGCCTGTTTAGAAGTCCTGGAAGAGGAGCCGGAGCGGGTTGAGCGCTTGTCGAAGATAGGCGAGAGGATGAGGACAGAGCTTCAAGCCATGGGATACAACATCGGCCCCAGCCAGACGCCGATCGTGCCCATCATCATCGGCGACCAGTTCAACACGATCAGGGCCTGGAAGATCCTCTTCGATGCCGGGATCTACACGAACGTCGCTCTTCCCCCGGCGGTCCCGCCTAATTTCGCCCTTCTCCGGACGAGCTACATGGCCACCCATACGGACGCCCATCTCGATAAGGTCCTGGAGACTTTCAAACAGGTCAAAGATGAGCTTCATCTCGCCGCCGAATCGTAGGGCCATCAAGGTCTGTCCCTCAAGGACAAGCTGGAAATCATCTAAACGAAGCCAGGAGCTACCAGGTGTCCGTCCGGAAGGGAGAAGCGGGCAGCCCTGCTCTGTTCGCCAGGTTGGGAATGGCCGACTGATGCCAGCCGAACCGGACCGCCCTCGGAGCGGCAACCCGCGGGCTGCTGACGATCACCGTTTCCCCATCGATCTCCGCTGCGGCCTTATAAAAAATGTGGTCTGCGCCGGCAATCTCGAACCACTTCAGGGGCAGGCCGTCGTTTGAGATCAGACCGCCGGCCACGTGGTCGAAGACGATCCGGATCCGGGTTCCCTCGACGGACATTGACTTATAGAGGGGTCCGGATGGACAGACGTTTGATTCTCCATATATCCCGGCCCGGGCCCACAGGGCCAGCCGGTTACCGACGTCTTTCTTGTTCCGGGGATGGATGTCGTTGAGATCGGTAATATCGGTCGTCACCGCCATCCCCGTTGCGGGCAGGCGAAGAATCCGCATCTGGGCTTCCCAGATCAGAGGCAGGCGGAGGAAATCCGGAACGTCTCCCCCCGGGTCTTCCCTGTTATAGGCATAGTTATAGGGCGCCAGTATTCCCCATTCCTGCGCTCGAGCTCATCCATTATGGCCGCGGTCTCGGGAACGGCCGAAAATCCCGCCGGAGGAGTCCACGGCTCGATGGCCGTTCCTCCCCAGGCCGCCTCGATCAGACCCACGGGTATCCCCAGTTTATGATGGAGTTCAAGGCCGAAATGAAAGGCGACGGCCGAAAAGGGTGCGGCCGTTTCTGGAGTGCAGAGCGTCCATTCCGCCTCCACGTCCTCTTGAGGCCGGTCGGCCGTCCGTTGAGGAACGAGAAAAAGCCGAATGCCCGGGTGGTCGGCCCGCAGGATTTCCGGAGTCGAGCTAGTAGTCAGCGAGAGGGGCCACTCCATGTTGGATTGTCCGGAGCAAACCCAGACTTCTCCAACTAGGATGTCCTGGACGGAGATCTCCGGGCCCTTTTCGCCCCGGACGGCCATCTCTACAGGGCGGCCTCCGGCCTGGAGCGGCGGGAAGACCACCCGCCAACGCCCGTCTTCACTAGCATGGGTAGTCATTTCCTGCCCGGACAGCCGGACAGCAACTTTCTCCCCAGGTTCAGCCCATCCCCAGACCGGAATAGGCTTGCTCTGCTGCAGCACCATGTGATCCCCGATAACGGCCGGAAGTCGGACTGCAGCCCGGAGGGCTTGGGTAGAAATCATCAGGAAGACGATACCAAGAACAGAAACGAGAGTTTGCATTTTTTTAAAGGTCACTTATTCCTCCTTGGGGGGCTACACTGCGGTTTGACGCCCCGATGAATCGCCGCGGCTCCCCAGAAGAGCCGTCTCCAGTTTATTTCTGAAAAGCCGGCTTCCTCGAGAATGCCGGCTAGCTCTTCGGGATGATAGAACCTGGGGATGGTAGAAGCCAGGTAAGCGTAGCCGGGTTGAGAACTCGATATCCGGGAACCGACCCGCTTGATCGCTGCCTTGACGTATGTATGGAAGAGGGCGCGAACGAGTCTTGAACTGGGCTGGCTTGTCTCGACATTGATGAAGACGCCGCCCGGCTTCAGGACGCGACCGAATTCCCCGAAAGTGTCCCGTAATGCTCCACGGGAAAGGTGGATGTTGCGGGTAGCGAATGAGATTGTCAATAAATCGAAAACCGAATCGGGGAAAGGCAGGCAGCGGACGTCCCCGCCGACGGCCAGGGGCCGCAACGTTCGCTTCAGCCCGACGGCCTGTTTCACCATGGGGAGGCAAAAATCGACGGCGACGACGCGTGTCTCTCCGCCGGCGCGGCAAAGCAAAGCCCGGGCCATATCCCCAGACCCGCTGCAAACGTCCAGCCAAAGGCGGCCTCCCGATTTGGCCGCCCATAGCGCGGCGGTGCGCCGCCAAAGTCGATCGAGTCCGAACGTCAGGATATGGTTGGCCCGTTCGTAGGTCGGAGCGACCTCGGCGAACAGCTCCTTCAGACGGTTGGGCATCCTGACGCTCCTCTGCTTCTATTCTTCCTCTTCCTGAGGGACAATTCCCCGCTTGATCATGGTCTCGAGGACGGCCTTAGCCCGATTCTCAATGAACCTCGTCCCGCTCAGGGGATTGTACCTCCTTGGGCTGGGAAGGACGATGGCCAGGTGAGCCGCCTCTCGCGGATTGAGAGCCGACGCCGGCTTGCCGTAATAATGGAGGGAGGCTGCCTCGGCTCCAAATATGCCGTCTCCCCATTCGGCGACGTTGAGATAAAGCTCGAGAATCCGCTTTTTTGACAGCGCTCTTTCGAGTCTCCAGGTCAGGGCGAATTCCCGGAATTTGCGGAGCGGATTCCTCGATGGGGATAGGTAGAGGTTCTTGGCCAACTGCTGGGTGATCGTGCTCCCTCCATGCCGCCACGACTTTCGCTGCATGTTCTTCTCGAGGGCGAGCTTGATGGCCTCGATGTCAAAACCGCTGTGGCTCCAGAACTTGTCGTCCTCGGCGATCACAACGGCATGCAGAAGATACGATGACATAGAATCAAGCGGAATCCATTTGTAATCAACAGAATAACTCTTGCCCTCTTGGACGGACTTGGCCCGGCGATATTTCATGAAGGCGGTTATCTTCGGCGCTTCAGTTCGGAGGCGGGAGATGTCCGGCACGAGCAGGCTATATCCGATTCCCAGCGCGAAAACCGACAGTAAAAGGGGAATCGCCGCCTGGATCATTTTTCGCCGCTGGATCTTAG
>JBAUIH010000014.1:0-1882 GCA_049682755.1 Candidatus Aminicenantales bacterium
ATTTCACACCTGGGCCAGCCAAAATTAAACTAGTCGCTAAAAAAAAGCTAAAAAATAGCAATGCTATAGATCATTTTTAAGCGACACTTCACTACTCAATAGACATAAGGTATTAAAACTGATACAACTACCAGCGCCTGGAATTGTCCCTCTCTTATAATCTTAAGTTAATCCGTGACAAATCCGTGACATCAAATGGGTATTTTACTATTAAACCGGTGCCAAAGCATATGAATCTTCTATACAGATGCAATCAAACAATGGTGGAGGCGGCGGGAATCGGTCTTTCGTCTCACTTTGTTCGCTGCAGAGCCGCAGACTCCTTCAGCTTTCGCTTCAGTCCGTCTTTTCGATTCCTTTGAAAACATGCATCCAGCATGTTTTCATTGTTGTGATTATACTGTTGTTTTTTCCATCTTTGGTGGAGGCGGCGGGAATCGAACCCGCGTCCGAAGACATTGTCACTTAAATATCTACAAGCTTGTTCCATACTTTAAATCTCACTTTTTATGCTCGTGTGGACACGATCAAAAAAGCCAGCCCGCATTAAATTTCCTCCAGTACTACTGCAGACAAATCATACCAGAGTATCCTGTTAACCGGCGCCTGTCGAAAAGCACAGGAAACTTTTCGCAGACGTAGCAGCTTAAATTAAGCTGCTAATGCTAATTCACTATTATTAGCGTTTATGTTTAGTTCAGTTATTTACGAGTTCTGATACTCGACTTGCAATTTAAGCTCAACCTATCCCCGTCGAATCCAGATCGCCCCCTTTAATTATGGGCAGAACTTCAGATTTAACGCAAGCTTATTCTATACTAAAACTAATATTTTTTCAAAGCTCTCTTTATTTCAAGTTCATGTTCTCTATTCTGTATATCTCTACGCTTATCTCTTTTAGCTTTGCCTTTGGCCAGTGCCAGTTCAACCTTAACTTTGTTTTTTATCATATATACTCTTAACGGAACCAGGGTAAGGCTTCTGTCAATTAATTTCCCTGCTATTCTGCCAATCTCCCTCCTGTGCATAAGCAGCTTCCTGGTCTTTGTAGGATTTATATCTTCAGTCCTGCTTTTGCTGTAGGGCGATATATGCATATTATAAAGAAGTAGCTCATCATTTCTTATCCTGCCGTAACTATCTTTTAAATTAAGCCTGTGGTTACGGATAGATTTGACTTCGCACCCTTCCAGTACTATACCAGCCTCATAGGTGTTTAAAATAAAAAAATCCCTTAAAGCCTTCCTGTTCTGGGCAATTATTATTTTATTTTCTTCAGGACCACTCTTTTTTTTTAACCTGTTCATTCAATTTCACTTATAAGTGATTTTATTTCCTCAATAGCTTTATTTAACTGTACATCTTCTGTAGCATCTAGTTCCAATTTAACCAATACATCAGGATTTATTCCTACCCCATTTATGAAAGAACCTAAAGGCAGGAAATATTTTGCAGTTGTAAACTTGATTCCTGAACCATCTGAAAGTTCATAAATCACCTGAACAACTCCCTTTCCGTAACTTCTCTCTCCAACTAAAATAGCTCTGTTATTATCTCTTAACGCACCGGCAACCAGCTCAGAAGCACTTGCTGAAAATTCATTAATCATTATAACTAAGGGAATTTCAGTGTATTTTCCTTCTCTGGCAAAATATTTATCAATTCTTTCTTTATTTTCCATTCTTCCTCTTATGGTAACAATTATGCCTTCATCTAAAAATAAATCACATACCTCAACTGCATCATCCAGTACACCGCCTGGATTATTTCTCAGGTCTAAAATTATTCCCTTAGCACCACCGTCAATTAACTTTTGAATCTCCCTGTCAAGTTGTTGCGCACCTTTATTCTGAAAATCAAAATACTGTATATAGCCTATATC
>JBAUIH010000015.1:0-3835 GCA_049682755.1 Candidatus Aminicenantales bacterium
GGCCGACACCGACATGACCGTCATCATTCTCGACAACAGCACCGTGGCCATGACCGGCGGCCAGCCGAGCTACGCCTCGGGCGAGCGCCTCTTGAAAGTGATCGAAGGCCTCGGTGTTCCCAAAGAGCACCTCCGGGTGATCGAGCCGCTGCCCAAGAACCTGGAGAAGAACGCCGGGATCATCAAGGAGGAGATCGAGCACAAAGGGCTTTCGGTCATCGTTGCCGTCCGCGAGTGTCTCGAGGAAACCAAGAAAAAGCGGAGGAGAGGGTAGATGAAGCAGGATATCATCCTGGCCGGCGTCGGGGGACAGGGGATCATCTCTATCGCCTTCGTCATCGCCAGCGCGGCGCTCGAGGAGGGGTTCGAGGTCAAACAGGCTGAAGTTCATGGCATGTCCCAGCGCGGCGGAGCCGTTCAGTCCCACCTCCGCCTTTCCCGGGAACGGATCTGGAGTGATCTTGTGCCCCGGGGCGAGGCCGACCTCATCTTGAGTGTCGAGCCGCTCGAATCTCTCCGCTATCTTGACTTCCTGCGGCCGGACGGGATGATCATCGCCAGCCGCGCTCCGTTCGTCAACATCCCGGATTACCCGGATGTGGAGACGGTCCTGTCCAGGATCGAATCCATCCCGCGCCACCTCGTCATCGACTCGGAGAACCTGGCCAAGCAGGCCGGGTCTTCCCGGACCCAGAACATGGTCATGCTGGGCGCCGCCGCCGGGGAGTTGATGGTGAGGGAGGACAACCTTAAAAAATTCATCGGGGTTCTCTTCGCCCGGCACGGTGAGAACATCGTCGCCTCAAACCTCAAGGCCTTCGCCTTGGGCCAGTCCGCCGCCGCCGCGGCCGGTGCTGTTTCAACGCGCGGTCGGAAGCAGGGCGGAGGAGAGTGAATCGCCCATCGAGATTTCTAACGATGACCGGGCTTTTGAGTCTGACTTGGAGAAAAAAGCAATGATCGCGGGAATCGGACGGATAGAAGAGATCTTCAAACGGGCGGAAAAGGACGGTCGGGATTTTTTGTTGGAGCATGAGGTCTACGCCCTTCTGAAACACCTCGGCATCGCCGCGCCCCGTTTCGTCTTCATAAAAAAAGGGACAAAAGCGAGTGCCGTGCAGCTCGCCCGGCTGAAGAGCCGCCAGGCGGTGCTCAAGATCGTTTCTCCCCAAATCGTGCACAAGAGCGATGTCGGCGGAGTCTCTTTTGTCGAGAACAAACCGGGCCCGGTCAACCGGGCGATCGCCCGGATGTTGAGCGATGTTCCGGAGAGGTCTGCGGAGGCGGCTGGGACCGCGCCGGATATCCGGGGAATTTTAGTCCTTGAAAAGGTCGCCCACGAGGACCTGGGTTTCGGCTCCGAGCTCCTACTTGGGATCCGGCATTCCCGCGAATTCGGCCCGGTCGTGACCGCGGGCCTGGGCGGGCTCGACGTCGAGTACCTGAACGAGAGGTTGAAAGAACGGAAAGCCCTGGCCATCGGCTCGGCCCACCTTCTGCGGAGGGAGGATATCATACCTCTCCTCAAGCCGCTGGCCGTTTTCGACAAGCTCGTCAAGGATTTTCGGGGGAAGGCGGCGGCCGTCTCGAAAGAAACACTGGCGGCCGCCTACGAGCGGTTCAGCGAGCTGGCGCTTCGCTTTTCCCCGTACTCGCGGAAATCGGCCTATGTCATCGAGGAAGCCGAGGTCAATCCATTCGTCATCCGGGAAGGCCGTTTCGTCCCCCTGGACGGGATGTGCCGTTTTTCGCGGAGCCGCGCCGCCCGGAGACCGCGCCTTCACCAAGGCATCGAATATCTCCTTCACCCCCGTTCGATCGGCCTCATCGGCGTCTCCGAGAGGATGAACCTCGGTCACATCATCCTGAATAACATCCTCCGGGAAGGATTTCCCAAGGACTGGGTTTATGTCGTCAAGCCCGGGCTGGCCGGGATCGAAGGTTGCCGCTGCGTTCCGACGGTCGCCGAGCTTCCGGAGGCGGTGGACCTCTTCGTCCTAACCCTGGCCGCGGACCAGAGCGCCGGCGTCATGGAAGAGATAGTGAAGTCGGAGAAGGCCCGCTCGGTCATCATCATCGCCGGCGGCCTCGGCGAGAAGAAAGGCACGGAAAAGATCGAAGAGAGCATTCGGGAGCTCCTGCGTCGGAACCGGCGGCAAAAACACCCGACCCCAATCGTCAACGGCGGGAACTGCCTGGGGATTTATTCCGGGCCGGGACGATACGACACCACCTTCATCCCGGTCTATAAGCTGGCGAGCCCGGGGAAGTCGAATCCCCGGCTCGTCTATATCAGCCAGAGCGGCGCTTTCATGGCTTCTCGGATGAGCAAGATCCTCCGCGTCGAGGCGGCTTACGGCATCTCTCTCGGCAACCAGATCGACCTGACGGCCTCCGATTACCTGAACTATTTCAGGAAGCGGGACTCCGCCTCTCTTTACGCCCTTTACCTCGAAGGCTTCCAGCCCGGGGACGGCCTGGCTCTGGCCGAAGCGGCCCGGGAGATCGCCCGTCGGGGGAAGCAGGTCGTCGTTTACAAGAGCGGCCGGTCGCCCGAGGGGCGGCAGGCGACTTCGAGCCACACGGCCTCGGTGGCCGGCGATTATGCGGTCTGCCGGGCCGTGCTGGAGAACGCCGGTGTGTTCGTGGCCGATACCCTGGCCGATTTCGAAAGCGCGATCCGGGTTCTCCCGGCGCTGGCCGAAAAGAAGGCCGCCGGCCGGAGCGTCGGTTTGATCAGCAACGCGGGATTCGAGTGCGTCATCCTGGCCGATAACCTGAAGAACGGCTTTGAACTGGAGCTCGCGAAGCTGAGCGGGCCGTCACGGGCGAGGATCGGCGAGATCCTCAAACCGCTGGGCATCGACCGGCTGCAGGACATCCGCAATCCGCTGGACCTCACGCCGGTGGCCGATGACGCCGCCTTTGCCGGCTGTGTCGAGGTGTTGCTCGACGATCCCGGCGTCGACTGCGCGGTCATCTCACCCGTGCCCATGACCGCCGCCCTCCAGACGCTTCCTCCCGGGGACGGCCACGCGGAAAATATCTTCAGCCCCGGGAGCGTCGGCCGGCGTCTTGTCGACATCTTCCGCCGGACGGGGAAACCGGTTATCGTCAACATCGACGCCGGCGCGCTCTACGATCCGCTGGCGGATATGCTTGAGGACGCGGGCGTCCCGGTCTTCAGGCGGTCCGACGAGGCGCTGCGCTTTCTGGCCAGGTTCATCGAGACCGAGCAGCGGGCGCGGGCGCTGCGTTCGAGTGCGGTCCGGTAGAAGCCGGAGTCACGGGGCTTGGGAAGCGCGACGGATATGGTGCGTGTGATAGATAACATGGGAAAGGAAAAGACCTCGGGAACGGCGTGAAAGAGCTGAGCGGGCGCGCTCACATTCCGAAATTATGGAGCCTGTCCATGACTTGAAAAGAGAGGCTTCCCGCCGAAAGTTGACGAGAAGAAGAAATCATTGGAGGAGACATGCAAGCTAAAAAAGGCAGAGGCTTCAGTCTGACCGCGCTTTTTTTTCTGGCCGTCGGAATCGTCGCCGCATCCGCACCGGCCCAGGAGATTCCCCGGCCAGAATACCCGCGGCCGGAAATGGTCCGGTCCGAGTGGTTGAACCTCAACGGCCTCTGGGATTTCGCCCTGGACCTTTCCGACAGCGGAGAGGAGCGCGAGTTTGGGCAGGGTCGGGGATTCGACAAGAAAATCCTGGTGCCCTTTGCTCCGGAGAGCGTTCTTTCCGGTATCGGTCACCTCGATTTCATGAGGGCGGTCTGGTACAAGCGGACCTTCATGATTCCGGAGAGCTGGCACGGAAAAAGGGTTCTCATCCAT
>JBAUIH010000016.1:0-7369 GCA_049682755.1 Candidatus Aminicenantales bacterium
ACTCGGCACCGCTGACCTTCATCAGCCGGGTGAACACCCGGGCAAAGAGGCGGACAAAAAAGGGCATGACACCCAGATGATAGAGGGCCCCGATCAGGGCGGCGAAAAAGATGATCGTTGAGAGTCCCTGGAAGGCCAGAATGGACCCCAGGGATGCCTCGCCGGCATCGTTCGTCGCCCCGGGAGGCAGGGCCAGCCGGCCGAAGACGAAGCGCGTCCCGGCCGTGGCGCTGTCCAGAAGCTTGATCACGACGCGGTTGACAAAGAGGAAGAACTTCGTGCCGACGGGTATGACGAAAACGAAAAAGGCGAACAGGAATTGCAGGCCGATCCCCCAGCCGACGACCCGCCAATTGACCACCCTCCGGTTGGCCGAGAGAAGCCAAGCGAAGCCGGCGATGGCAAAAATCCCCAAAAAACTGACCAGATTATAAGAGCTCATGGATCATCCATCCACCCGATATTCCGGCCATCTCGCCGTTCTCTTCTTTCTCCGATATCCATGGTTAGCCGTCCAATTCGAGGGCGACCCGCTTGACCCTGGACCTTTCGCCCCGGACGATCCGCACACGACCGGCCGGCAAGTGGAAGTAGCCCGCCAGAGCAGCCGAGACATCCCTGTTGGCCCGGCCCTTTTCCGGCGGCGAGGGAACGTGGACTCTGTATTCATTGTCCGCCAGCTTCTCGACCTTGGTCAGCCGGGAACCCGGGTGGACGTGCACGGTCAGGAGCCTTTCCCGAAAACCACCCGCCTTCTTTGCGACCAAAAAACCGCTCGCTATTCAGAAACTGACCTCCGGCCCGCGGAGAAGCCGATGGGCATAGCGAGCCAGAGAATCGACCAGGACGCTGTCGACAAAAACGATGAGGATGCAGACGATGATCGGGCTGATGTCCAGGCCCCCGAATCTGGAGGGAGGGACAAAGCGGCGCACCGGCCGGAGCGCCGGTTCGGTCAAGCTGTAGAGGACCCGGACGACCTGATGAAGCGAGGGGACATAGATCCAGGAGAGGATCGCCCGGAGAATGATGATCCAGAGATAGATATTCAGGCCGACGTGGAGAAGCCTTGCTAAAAACGCCACCGTGTTCCCGAGCAAGATCACGCCCACCGCCTCAGCGAAGGATATCTTTATAGCGGGCGAAAAGCTCCCGCAGCATCTCCTTGGAGATGATGTAGCCGGATATGTACAAGGACAGAGTCGTCCGCATCGGGTCGTTGGATTTGATCAGGAGGTATTCCCGGACAACACCCCTCCTGTCCTGCGTGGGGATCCGGACCTCAACAGTGACCTCTTTTCGGGCGGCGATCTTGAGCGGCAGCGATACAGGCTTGCCACCGCTCGCATAAGCCGCGTTCCGGTGATTGAACTCCACCTTGAGCTCCAGCTCTCCCTTGTTCATGACCTTGAGGTTGGCCAGGATTCCCTCGCCTTCGACGATGAGTCCGGCATCATAATTGTAGGGGTCGAGTTCGATCTTCGGAGCGGGCGGGGTCTCGATGTCGGCCGTAACCTGGAGCTGCTGCCGGGCCTGCTTCGGGTCATTGGAGTCCACATAGAGGAGCTTGCTGACCCTGCCGCCGTAGCCGCGGGTATCGAACTTGATCTCGATTTTGCCTTCTTTTCCCGCCGGGATCTTTTCGGCGGAGAGGAGGGCCGCCGTGCACCCGCAGGTGCTGGTGACTTTCTGGATAACCAGAGTGTCATTCCCCTCGTTTTTGAAGACGAACTCGTGGGAGAGGAGATCTCCCTGTTTCGCTCTCCCGAAATCCCAGGACGTCTCTTTGAAGCTGATTCTGGGCTGGGCGGCCGCGGGGACCGCCCCGGAAAAGAAAAGAGCAATCGCGAGGACGATAACAGCCACGGCGAATTTCTGGGCATGATGTCTGTTCATATCTCCACCTCGCTTTTTAGAATGTACACTTTTTCCGCCCTCTTCGCAAGCCAGGGAAAGGCGCAGGAGGCCGTCCTCTCCATTGCTAGACGCGATCAAAGCAGATATAATCTCAGGGACAGTAACGCGGATGAGAAAATCAAGCCTGTTCGGGTTGATCACAGGACTCGTCCTGTTTTGTCTCCTCACTCAGTTAGTCGGCGCGGCGGACCTTGGGGCGGACGGAATCAAGCTCCGGGTGGCGGCTGAACAGGCAAACATCCGCGAAAAACCCGATATTACGAGCCCTCTCCTCCAGCAGCTCCCAGAAGGAGCGATCCTGGAAGCCGAGAGAAAAGAAGGGGAGTGGTTCGCCGTCCTGGTGGAAAAGGCCGAGGGCGGAGCGGTCATCGGGTATGTCCACGAGAGCCTGGTCGTGGTTCTTGAGGCCAAGCCGGCAGAACCTCCAGGGGAAGAACAGGCCGAGGAAACAAAGACAGTTCGCGAGAGGCCCGCTCAAAAGCCGGCCGAGCCGGTCAAAGAGGAGCCCCATTTTGTTCCGCCTCCTGTCCGTCCCGCTTCGGCCGCTGCTTTGGAAGAAGACCGGTTGGCGGTGGCTTTCTGGCTCGGCGGGCGGTATGCCGCCGTCGGCGACTTGAACGACGGATCCAAAGGGCTGGCCCGCTATTATGAAACTCGTCTCGCCGCCGCCGGAGAAGGGGACGTCGAGGCTCTCCATTTCAGCTATCTGCTCGGCGCCGAGGTCCGCCTGCCCCTGGCCTTCGGGTTCTATCTCTGCTTGGGAACAGAATACGGCTCCGGAGAGACCGCCAGCTCGGTTTTCTTTGTGGAAGGCTCCCAAGAGGTGACGTTCGAGACCAAGCCCAGGGTCCGGGCCATCCCCATAAGCCTCTCGCTCGTTTACTATCCCATGCCCGTTCTTTACCTGAAGGCCGGAGTGGATTACACCTTCGCCCGGTGCGGTTATTCCTATCGTCTGACCGAGGCCGATCCCCGCCTGATGACCGAATCCTGGCAGGAGTGGACGGGTGAAGCCGGTTCTTCAGGATTCGGCTATCTCGCCGGGCTGGGTTTCGACTGGAACCTGGCTTCAAGGGTGTCCCTGACGGCCGAGGCGGTCTACCGGCACAGCCGGCTGGCCGACCTCGGGGGCAAGGACGTCTACAAGGAGTCGAGCGCCTACGAATCGATCGAAGAAGGAAAACTCTACTATATAGAGGTCGACACCGGCACTGCGGAGGTCGTTCCGCTGGTTTTCGTCCGGGAGAAAAGACCGGCCGAGGCCGGGGTCATCTCTGTTCGAAAGGCCGAGCTCGACCTCTCCGGCTTCTGCCTGAAGCTGGGAATCAGGATTGGGCTTTAGGGATCACTCTGAAGCCAAGTCAGTTGGGAGACGCGCCACTAAATCTTCTTTAGCAGCGCTATGTGCTGGGCGTGGATTCCCCGGAACAGGGGGAAAACACGCGCCACCCGGAAGCCGGCTCCCGCCGCTTCTTCCCGAAATTCACGGGATCCGATCATCTTGATGCGCGTCCGGCTCTTCTTGACCCGCCGGCGGAGCGCCCGCTGGGCCCGGTGCAGGGGATTGGCTTGGTAAAAGGAGAGAATGAGCCAGCCGGCCGAAGCCCGGGCGAATTCGCGGAGCGCGGCCCGCCTTTCTTCCGGCTGATGAAGATGATGGAAGAAGCGCAGCGAGAAGACGAGCCGGAAAACGCCGGCCCGGACGGGCAAGCCCCGGGTCAAATCAGCGACTATTCCCATAGGAGTATGGGAAACTGAATTTTTGGCCCGGGCCCGCCGGACCATGGCCGGCGACAGATCGCAACTCACCGGGCGGTAACCGGCTTCGATAAGGAGGGCGGAGAAGCGGCCGTACCCGCAGGGCGCATCCAGGGCCAGGTCCGCAGATAAGCCCGGCTCTTCGTCCTGAATGAGCCGCAACGCCCTCCTCAAGATCCGCACTTCTCTCCCGTGCACCCATCTCTGGTCGAGCCCGCGGTAACGCCGGCGCTCGTAATCGGCAACTTCACGATCCTGAAACGGCAGCTTAACGGAAGAAGACATACTGGGGCTTCTCCTCGATCTTGATCCTGTTCGATCCGGCCGGCTGCTCCCGGCCGTCCCGATCAATGATCTGGACGGGCGTCCGGTTGAATTCATGCTCGACGGCGCCTGTCTTCGTCCAGCAGACGGCAAATTCCCGGCTCCCCTTTTGAAACAGGAAAACCTCCCCACCAGCGGAGGATTCTGTGCCTTCAAAACGGCTCCCCTCAAGGAGCATGGCCATTTGGCTAAGGGCATAATAGCTCGGCCTCTTCCTCCACGCCCGTTCCCGGCTGTCGATGAGGCCGTAACCCGGAGAGACAAGCTGCCACCAGTAGATCCGCTCGACGAGGCCGCCGGCCAGACAGATGATGAAGTAGCGAACGAGATAATTCGCCTGGTCTTCTTCGCTGACACAGGGTTTGCCCGGCGCCGGGGAATATTCCCCCGCTCCTTCGAGCGGCCAGTTCATCTCGGTGATCCAGCATTCTCTCGGCTCGCCGAGAGACGCGTCCACGACTGCTTTCCAGAGGGCTACCTTCTTGGCCGTCGTCCAGCCATACTGGGCGTTTTCCGGGGCGCCGCTCCGGTCGACATAGAGAAGGGAGCTGATCTTGTCGAAAGAGATGGCCCGAAGTGTTGGGGGGTAGAGGTGGAATTCGAAGTCGATCACGGCCGGCCCGACGAGCCGCGCTTTGTGACGGGCGGCTAGAGGGACTGCCGCCCCAGCCAAGGATATATATTCCTTGTGGTCCCACACTCCCCACTTGGTCCTGTTCCAAGCGTGCCCGATCTCGAAATGCGAGCAGAGCGAAGAGAGCCCCGAAAATGCATCCGCCAGGAAGCCCTCCCAGGAAGCCGGCTCCAGGACGTCGTCGCGGCGCTGGAGCAGAGCGCCGACCACATCGAAATCCTCACCGCGAAGACGCCGGATGAATCGTTCGTAGCGGGAAAGCTCATCTCTTTTCCAGGAAGGGACGCGGACCAATGTCTGACGGATCCCGGCGGCCTTGAGGTTCTCAATGACCTCATCATCGCGGTCTCCGGCCGGAGAGCAGGAGACGGCAAAAGGAGACCCGATCTCGACAGGGCGCCGGTGCATCGTTTTCCTGTACTTCCGGTAGCGGCGGAGGACGGGCGGGGCGAGAGCGGCGTTGACGGCTGCCAAACCCAGGTAGCTCCCCAGATGTTTGAAGTGATGGCGAAGTCGCTCCTTCTTGGGCGCGACGTTGTGCGGCTGGTCGGCCAACTCGTTCCAGGCAAACGGGAAGCTCATCTCACTGGATCCTCAAGAAACGGGCGATCCGGCGCAATCGCAATTTTTTTTTCAGACCTAGGGAAGCCGTAAAAACCGATTTGTTCCACTTATACCAGAACCAGTGGGCTCGCCGGAACCCCTTGGCCCCTGCGTATTTCAACAAGAATTTTTTCTGGAGGGCGGGGGGGACGCCGAGCCGGATGAGATTCTTGGCGCGCCGGAAGGCACCCATTCTTTTGCGCAGACGGATCCGGTTGGTATCGAGGAGGTAAAAACTGAACCGCCCGGAGTCGTCTTTTTTCACCAGGATATTGCCGTCCGAGAGATCGCGGTGGAGGATGCCGCGATCGTGGCAGAGAGAAAGATGGCCGGCCAGGGCGTCGAGCAGCGGCTCGAGCTCCTCCGGGCCAAGCCGGCGGAAGAGCCCGCGGATCTCCCCGGCGCCCGTGATCCTCTCAGCCAGGAAATAGCTGCGCTCGACCAGCCCCCGTCTCCTCTTTTCCAGATAGGCGGCGGGCAGGGCCGTCTCAAGGCCCCTCTCCTTCAATGCCCAGGCTCCCCGCCAGGCCCGGGCCGCCTTGGAGGACTGGGAGAGCGATTTGAGCCGGACAAATCCCCTCGGTTTGAATTCTTTGACCACGATTTCTCTGGACGGACCGGAGGATAGCGGCAATCGCACCGCGCCCACGCGGTTTCTGGCGTCGAGAAGCATCTCTATATCCGGGCGGATCCAGAGCTCCTCGGGACGGGAGATAGCATCGAGAAAAGAGAGGTCGTCGAACTCGGGAGCCACCTCACCGCGGTACTCGTCAAAAATGAGAGTCCGCTTTTTCAAGCCGTTCTTGTTCTTCATTTCGCTGCGGCGGCCCACCCTGCTTATGAGTCTTGCCCGGGCAGGTTTTGCAGGATTCCTTTGAGTTCGGAACCGATGGCCTCCGGCTGGTACTTTGCCCACACCAGGTCAAAGCCTTCTCGGGCCAACGTCTCCCTCAACCCGGGATTTTCTTTCAACTCCAGGACAGCGCCGGCCAGGCGACCGGGGTCTTGCCCGTTACAAAGGAATATATCTTTCCGGTGACTGAAAAACTCCTCGACAGCAGGTGTCCGGGCCGTGATCACGGCTTTGCCCAGGGCCATCGCCTGGAAGACCTTGTGGGGGACAACACGCTCGGCTTTCTCGGTCCGGCCGAAGATTCCCAGACAAACGTCCGCCGTCTCGGCGACCCTGCCCGCCAGCTCGGTCTGGCTCAGCCAGCCGTCGAAATCGACGTTGTCCAGGTCGTAGCTTGAGGCTAAGGCGCGGATATGGTCGAAGGTCTGGCCGGAGCCGATGAATTCAAATCGGACGGTCGTGTCCATTCCGCGGACCTCGCGGGCCGCTTCGATCACCGCGTCGACGCCGTGGAGTGGAAGGAAAGAGCCGAAAAAGAGGACCGTAAACGGTCCCGGATGGCCGGGTTTCTTAGCCCTCCGATTCGCCAGAGACCGAGGAAAAACCCGGTCGTCGAACCCTACCGGCACCACGGCGATTTTCTCCGGGGCCAGCCCGAACTCGCGGCAATAATAATCTTTATGGGCCCGGGTGTCGGAGAGGATGAGGTCGGCCCGGCGAAAAGCCCACCCGTCGATGGCCCTGTTCCAGCGGGCGGATAACGACCCTTCAGGTTTCTTCCTCCAGTCCAGGATCTTCGTTTCGTAACGAGAGGCCAGTGGGTCAAAGACGACCGGCCTCGCTGCCAATCGGCCGACGAGCCGGGCCAAAGGGACGTCCTTCTGCGCGAATTCGGGGACAAAGACGAACTTGGGGCCTGAGGCAGTCTCTCCTGAGCGCCGCCGCCAGCGCGAGAGAAGCAGAGGATAGCGGAGCCAGAACTTCGGCCCGGGCCGGACCCGGCATTCCGAGACCTCGACGCCGTTGAGCGACAGCCCGCGGCGCAGCACCGCGTTGCGCGGATAGGCCGGGTCATAGGCGCCGAAGAAGACGACGTCCATCTTTCTCCTCTAGCAAAATAAACCAGCGGCGCTTTTTTTGCAATCCACAAGGGGAGGAAGAAAGCGTTTCCGTTTTATTGGTCGCGAGGGGCGCAGGAGGCCGCCCTCAGCCCCCGCACCCCGGGGAACCAGTCCCGTCGGTTCCCCCCATCAAAGCGATGGGTCCCCCCTCCGCTACGG
>JBAUIH010000017.1:0-2591 GCA_049682755.1 Candidatus Aminicenantales bacterium
CGCATGGAGCGTCCCTGTTGGGGCCGGGCCAGGCTGTCAAGGACGCCGCCCGGAGCCGGCGAAGCGGGGCGCTCGCTTTGACAGCCGGACAATCCGAAAAGACTGAACACGGCAAAGGCGGCGAGCCCGCGCAAGGAGAAGGGATGATAGTGTGTGTGGAATTTCATAATCATCTCCTAATTCCGCAAATGACAAGCTTGCCTGGCGAATGATAATCCTGATGATGGGGGCGATTCAAGCAGGCGATAGGCGACACGGGCCTTGTTTCCGGATGAGAAGGCCAATGAAAAGACATGGCTACAGTCTGATTGTCGATACACCCATCTGAAAAATGAAGTGATGGACCAGATATGATGTTATGGCCTTCGCTCGTTTCGTTTGACCGTCTCGTAAACGAGCGGAAGGACGACCAGGGTCACCAAGGTCGACGTCAAGAGCCCCCCGACGACGACCGTCGCCAGGGGACGCTGGATCTCCGCCCCCGGCCCCCTGGCCAAAAGCAGCGGGAGGATGCCGAAAACCGTCGTGAACGAGGTCATCAGGACCGGCCTCAATTTCGTCGCGATCCCCTGGTCGACGGCTTCAGCCAGGCTCCGGCCGCTTCTGAGGTTCCGGCTGAAAGCGGTCATCAGGACGAGCCCGTCTTCGAGAGCGATCCCGAAGATGGCGATGAATCCTATGGACGCCGGAACGCTCAGGTATTGTCCGGACAGTTTCAGTGCCAGGATCCCTCCGGTCAAGGCCAGCGGGATGTTGATCAGGATGACGGCGACTTCCCGGGTGGAGCGAAAAACCGTGAAAAGAAGCAACGCCACCAGGACAAGCGTGAGCGGAGTGATCAGGTTGAGCCGCCGGGAAGCCCGCTGCTGGAGCTCGAACTGACCGCTCCACTTGATGAAATAGCCCGCCGGCGTTTTGACCTTTTCCCGAAGGGCTTCTTGCGCTTCCCCGACGAAGCTCCCGATATCCCGGCCGCGGATGTTGCTCTGGATGGTGATGAAGCGCTTGTTGCCCTCCCGGCTGATGGACCGGGGACCGACGACCTCTTCGATCACTGCGAGCTGGGCGAGAGGGACCTGCCCTCCTCCGGGAAGGGGGACGTAGAGGTTCCTCAGTTCGTCGACGTCGCTCCGGTATTCGGGTCGGTAGCGGAGAAGGATGTCGAAGCGCTTCTGCTCCTCGTAAACTTGGCCCAGGGTGATCCCCCCCACGGCGGCTTCGATGGTGTCCTGGATGTCGCCGATATCGATCCCGTAACGGGAGATCCTCTGCCGGTCGAGGAGGATCCGGAGATGATTCTGGCCGGTGAACTGCTCGACCTGGACGTCGGCGGCGCCCCGAACGCTGCCGACCACATCCAGGATCTCTCCGGCCAGCCTCTTGAGAATGTCGAAATCCTCCCCGTATACCTTGACGGCCAGCTGGGCCTTAACCCCGGTCAGCAGCTCATCCAGGTTGTGAGCGATGGGCTGGGTGACGGCCAGGTTGATTCCGGGAACATCCTCCAGGTCGTGCTCGATCCGGCGGATGAGCTCGTCTTTGTTCCGGAACGCCTTCCACTTCCTTGCGGGCCTCAGGCGGACGAGAATCTCGGCGTCATTGATGAAATGGGCGTGGCTTCCCACTTCGCCCCGGCCGATCCGGCTGAGCACGCCGGTGACCTCAGGGATCTTAACCAAGCTCTTCTCGATTTCCGTCGTCCTCCCTATCACTTCATCCAGGGCGATGTTGGGATCGTAAGTCACCCGCAAATGAAGGGTTCCCTCCTCAAGGTAGGGGATGTATTCCCTGCCCGTGAAGGGAAGCACGGCCAAGCCGGCGGCGAAAACGGCCAGGGTGACGGCGAAGACCGCTTTTCTGTGCCGGCGGCAAAAAGCGAAGAACGGCAGGTAGAACTTTTTGATCCGGCGGATGAGGCCGGGCTCTTCCGCGCAGGCGGCCGGACTCGATTTCATGAAGAAAAAAGCCAGGACGGGAGCCGCGACCAGGGCGAAAAGAAGCGAGCCGGCGAGGGCGAAGGAAATGACGAAACCCAGGGGCCGGAACATGATCCCTTCCATCCCCGTCAAGGTGAAGATAGGGAGGAAGACGAGGATGATGATGAAGATCGCCGAAAAGAGCGGCTGACCCACCTCTTCGGCGGCGGTCACTATGGCTTTGCCTTTGTCTTCGCATTCCATCCGGAGATGGCGGTGGGCGTTTTCGACGAAGATGATGGAGGCGTCGGCGATGAGGCCGATGGCGATGGCCAGGCCCCCGAACGAGATCAAGTCGGCCGCGAGTCCGGCTCGGTTCATCAGCAGGAAGGAGAAGAGGATGGAGAACGGCAGGGACAAGACCGCGACGGCGGCGGAGCGGAAATCCCCCATGAACAGAAAAAGGACGAGGACGACCAGGACGATCCCCAGAGCCAGGTTGACGGAGACCGTGGAAAAGCACTGCCTGACCAGGGAGGCCTGGTTATAGAACGGAACGATCTTGACGCCCGCAGGGAGAGAGCGGTTGATCTCGGCGATCCGCTCTTCCAGGCCGGCGATGACCCTGGCCGTGTTCGAGCCGAAAAGCTTGAGGACGATGCCAACGACTTTCTC
>JBAUIH010000018.1:0-16143 GCA_049682755.1 Candidatus Aminicenantales bacterium
TTCCTGCTCACCGCGGACCGGACCGCCAACCGGCGCGGCTGGCAGGAGATCGGAATCGCGGCCGAATCCGTCGACCTGGCGGCGGTGGGCGGGCTGGAACTGCTCCTGATCTTCGGTCATTATCTGACCTCCGCTTTCAGTCCCGCCGACTTGAAAAATTGTCTGGACAAGGTTGGGACCAAGGTCCTCTTCGCCGCTCATCAAAGCGTCTTGGATGCCCTCGTCGATTTTATCGTTCCCGTGCCGGTCAGCCCGGAGAAAGGCGGCAGCCTGACCAACGTGGACGGCCGGGTCCAAGCCCTTTATCCGGCCCTGGATTTCTGTGGCGACGGAGTCCCGGAGTGGAAGGCCCTCCTGGACCTGGCCAAAGAGCTGCAGATCGATCATCGCTATTATTGGCCTTTGAACTCTCCGGAAACGGTCAGCCAAGCGCTGAAAAAAGAAATTCTTTTTTTTCAATAGAGGCCGATGGACGTTGTGATTGTCGTCATTAAAATCATCTTGGCCTTGGCCTGGTTTTTGATCCTGACCCTGTATCTCACCTGGCTGGAGCGCAAGGAGAGCGCCGTCATTCAAGACCGGATCGGAGCCAACCGGGCCAATATCTGGAAATTCCGGGTGCTCGGGCTGTTCCAACCCTTCGCCGACGCCGTCAAGATGATTTTCAAGGAGGATTTCGTCCCGCCGTTCGCCAACCGCTTTCTGCATGGCCTGGCGCCCTTCCTCTCTTTCTTTTTCGTCGCCATCACTATCTGCGCCGTCCCCTTCGGCGACACGCTTCGCCTCGGCGGACGGAAGATCAACCTCCAGGTCCTGGACATGAATGTCGGCCTGCTCTTCATCCTGGCCATGCTCTCGCTGGGCATCTACGGGATTATCCTCAGCGGCTGGGCTTCGCGCAACCGGTTCACTCTCCTCGGCGGCATCCGGGGCGCCGCCCAGCTGATCTCTTATGAGGTCGCCCTGGGGCTTTCGCTCATCGGCGTCATCATGGTCTACCCTTCCCTCCACCTCCAGAGCATCGTCCGGTTTCAGGGGGAAACTCTTCTCGGCTTCATCCCCAAGTGGGGCGTCCTGCTCCAACCGCTCGGATTCGTCGTCTTTTTCTTCGCCGCCCTGGCCGAGACCAAACGGGTTCCGTTCGACATGCCGGAAGGGGAGTCGGAGATCATCGGGTTTTTTACTGAATACGGCGGACTCAAGTGGGGCCTGTTCATGATGACCGACTTCATGGAGATCATCATCGTCTCCGCCCTTCTGACAACCCTCTTTTTCGGGGGCTGGCAGGTTCCCTGGCTCGCCGCGGACGGCTTCCAGTGGCCCTGGGGCGGTCAGTGGGCCCTTCCCCATGGAGTCGTAGTTCTGCTGCAGCTTCTAGCCTTCAACGTCAAGATCGTTTTCTTCTGCTGGCTCCAGATCCTGATCCGCTGGACTTATCCCCGTTTCCGCTATGACCAGGTTATGGACCTCGGCTGGAAACTTCTCATTCCCCTGAGCCTGCTCAATATCGTCGGGACCGGGGTCGTGATGGGGTTGCTGAAATGATCAAGGCGCTGGGCTATTTCGTCGAGATCATCAGGGGCGGCCTGATCACGACCCGTCATTTCGTCGTTAACATGGGATTCCATGTTCTCAAGGTCCTCGGGATCAAGACCAAGCGCAAGGGAGCGGTGACCATCCAGTATCCCGAGCAGAAAAAAGAGATCGCTTTTCGCCACCGCAGCCTCCACCGGCTGCTGAAGCGGGAAGACGGCCGTCCGCGCTGTGTCTCCTGCATGCTCTGTGTGACGGTTTGCCCGTCCGAGTGCATTTATGTCGAAGCCACCGAGGACCCCGATCCTGAGATCCAGAAAGTCCCCGCCAAGTTCATCATCGATCTCAGCCGCTGCTGTTTTTGCGGCTTCTGTGTCGAGGCCTGTCCTGAGGATGCGATCCGCATGGATTCCGGAAGGATCGACCTGGCCCGGACCGACCGCCGTGATCTCGTCTTTGACCTTGATAAGCTCCTCCAATGACGACCGACTGCCTCCGCTTGGGAGAATTCGTTGTCACCGGCCTCAGGGACGGTTTCTTTTTCCTCGACGGAGGCACCACTTTCGGCGTCGTCCCCAAGATCCTCTGGGAAAGAAAATGCCCGGCCGACGCGCAGAACCGGATCAAAATGGGGCTCAACTCCCTTCTGGTAAAAACTCCACAGGCTCTCATCCTGGTGGAGACGGGGATCGGGTCCAAACTCGATCCCAAACTCTCCGAAATCTACGGTGTCGAGCAGGACCCCGGCCTGCTCGGAGCTCTCGCCCGTCTCGGGTTCGAACCCGAGGACATCGATTTCGTCATCAACACCCATCTTCATTTCGATCATTGCGGAGGGAATACCGTCCGGGACGAGAAGGGAGCCGTTGTGCCGGCTTTTCCCCGGGCCCGCTACATTATCCAGAAGGGGGAATGGGAATGGGCATTGAGCCCGCACGAGAGGGAAACGGAAAGTTATCGGGCGGACGATTTCCGTCCGCTGGCCGAGCGCGGGCTTGTCGACCTCGTCGACGGGGACGCTGCGGTCACGGCCGGAGTCGAGGTTGTTCTTGCTCCCGGCCACACGGCTCGTCACCAATGCGTCAAAATAAGGAGCGGGGGGAAAACCCTCATTTTCCTCGGAGATCTGGTCTCGACCTCCGCGCACATCGGACTTGCCTACGGCATGAGCTATGATCTATACCCCCTCAAGAACCTGGAGACGAGAAAAAAGCTCTACGAGCAAGCCATCGCCGAGGACTGGATCCTGGCCTTCGTCCACGACCCTGTTCACTTTTTCGGCCGGGTGATGCGGAAAAACGGCAAGTTCGAATTCCGGTCCGTTGAGGACTAACGCAACGATTCCGCAGGGACTAACGGGCGTTCATTGACTTTATCGACTCGGGGGCTATAATACTGTCTTTCATATCAAAGGAGGTCTCATCAGATGGAAGAAATCACCATTGAGGAATTATTAGCGAAAGCCGAAAAACCGTCCAAAGAGGCGATGCGCCTTCACGCCTATTACAAGGGCAAGATCGGCGTCACCTTGAAGTGCCGGATCCGCAACTTCGACGACTTTGCCATCTGGTACACTCCCGGTGTCGCGGCGGTCTGCAGAGAGATCCATCAGGATAGGGAAAAAGTCTACGATTACACCAACAAATGGAATTTTGTGGCCGTCATCTCCGACGGCTCCCGGGTGCTCGGGCTTGGCGATATCGGTCCTGAAGCGGGGCTTCCCGTCATGGAGGGCAAGAGCCTGCTTTATAAGTATCTGGGAGGTGTCGATGCCTTCCCCCTCTGCCTCAACGAGAAAGACCCTGACCGGTTCATCGATATCGTCAAGGCCCTTCAGCCGACCTTCGGCGGCGTGAACCTGGAGGACATCGCCCATCCCAAGTGCTTCAAGATTCTGGACACTCTTCGCCAGGAATGTGAAATCCCGATCTGGCATGACGACCAACAGGGAACGGCCTGCGTCACCGTGGCCGGCCTGATCAACGCCCTCAAGATCGTCGGCAAGAAGATCAATGAAGTCGCGGTGGTCATGATCGGTTCGGGCGCCGCCGGTGTCGCCATCGTGCGGTTGCTCATGGCCGCCGGCGTCACTCCCGGCAACATCTTATCCGTCGACTCCAAAGGCATCCTCCACCGCGACCGCAGCGACCGGGATATCCTCCAGAGCAAATTCAAGGAGAAATGGGACATCTGCCTCAAGACCAATGAAAAGCAGGTCAAGGGGGATATCCCCGATGCCGTGCGCGGGGCGGACGTCCTGCTCTCCGCCTCGAAACAGGGGCCCGGAACGATCCGCAAGGACTGGATCAGGAGCATGGGCAAAGACGCCATCGTCTTCGCCATGGCCAATCCGGTTCCCGAGATTTGGCCCTGGGAAGCGAAGGAAGCAGGGGCCCGGATTGTTGCCACCGGGCGATCCGACTTCCCCAACCAGGTCAACAATTCCCTAGGATTCCCGGGCATTTTCCGGGGCGCATTGGACATCCGGGCCAAGACGGTCACGGACGAGATGTGCATCGCCGCCGCCCAAGAGCTGGCCAAGGTGGCCGAGGACCACGGCCTGAGCGAGGACTATATCGTCCCCAATATGGACGAGTGGGAAGTGTTTCCAAGGGAGGCGGTGGCTGTCGGCTCCAAGGGAATCCAGCAGGGCGTCGCCCGCAAGAGCGCTCCGGCCGAAGAACGCTTCAAAACCGCCGAGGCCATCATCAAGCAGGCGAGGGATCAAGTCCAAACCTTGATGAAAGAGAAGTTCATCATCGATCCCGACGCCTAGGGCTCCGGGCAGTGATTCCGGCGCTTTATTGACATTGAGATGTCGCTGTGATATAAAACAGATCAAGAGAGAAAGGTAGAATTTAAGAGCCTTTCATCATCAGGAGGTCACATCATGAAGTATTTTGGTAGGTTTCTTATTCTGGGTGTTTTTGTCGTTGCTTTGTTCTCGAGCTGCGCCAAGCAGCCCACCGAGGCCATCGATGCAGCCAAAGCGGCTATCGAAGCGGCCTCGACAGAGGGCGCGGGCATCTACTCCGGCGACGAGCTCAAGGCGCTGAACGATGACCTGCAGGTGGCCATGGATGAGGTCAGCACACAGGGCAAGAAATTCTTCAAGTCCTTCGGCACGGCCAAGGAGATGTTGGCCAAGGTGCAGGCGGACGCGGAAGCCCTGAAGGCCACTATTCCGGCCAAAAAAGAAGCCGCCAAGGACGCCGCTCTGCAAGCCCAGACAGAAGCCCAGGCCGCTCTCACAGAGGCCAAGGCCCTGCTGGAGAAAGCCCCCATGGGCAAAGGGACCAAGGCTGACATCGAGGCCATGAAGGCCGACCTGGCCGGCCTGGAGACTTCCTTTGCCGAGATCCAGGCCGCCATCGACGGCCAGGACTATCTCGGTGCTTCCGCCAAAGCCGCGACGATCAAAGAGCAGGCGACCGTCGTCTCCGACCAGGTGAAAGCGGCCATCGAAAAGGTCAAGGGCAAGAGATAAGATCCCTCTGAAGGTCTGATTCCCGGGTTGAACTCTGGTCTAAAATCCGCGGTCCTCGTTTTCTGTGTTGTTTGCGCCGGCGCGTGCCGGACTCCGCCTGTCCCTTCTGAGGTGGAGAAGGCAAAAACACAGGAGAATCAACTCTGGAGGGCCGGCGCTCCCGTTTATGCTCCGTCTGATTACGCCCGCTATCTCGAATCTCTTCGCCTCGCCAAGGAAAAACTGATCAAGCAGAACGCCCGGATGCGCTGGTTCCGCAATTACGAAGAGGCCCAAACGGCCTATATCGCCATCCTGGCCCAGGGCGACGCCCTCAACCAAAAGGTCGAGGCCGAAAAACGGTCACAATCACGGGATTTCTCAGCCGGGCTTGTGGTTCTCCAGGAAAGGATCGCGAAGCTCAAAGCACTGACCCGGATGATGAACGAGCATGCCCCCGTCCGGCAGAACCTGGCCCGTGCCGAAGTCGCTTTCCAGGAAGCCAGGACCTTCCTCCAGAACGAGAAATATACGGCGCTGGCCGAGAAGCTGGTCCTGATCGACGGACACATTCGCCAGGCCGAGGATGCCCTGTTTTCGATCCTGGCCCGGTATGCCGACGACGCCCAGGTCGCCCGGTGGAGGAAGTGGGCCGACGAGACAATCGCCGAATCGCGCCGGAAGGGAACAACGGCCATTCTGGTCAATAAGCTGGAGCGGACACTCACGCTTCTGAAGAAGGGGAAGGCGGTCGCCGTCTTCGAGATCGGCCTGGGCAAATACGGGTTGACCCATAAGCTCTTCGCCGGCGATGAGGCGACTCCCGAAGGGCGCTACAGAGTCATCAAGAAAAACGCGAACAGTCGCTACCACAAAGCGCTCCTGATCGATTACCCCAACGAAGAAGACAGGAAGCGTTTTTCCCTGGCTAAGAAAAAAAACCTGATCTCGGCGCGAGCCTCTATTGGCGGACTGATCGAGATCCATGGAGGAGGCAACGACTTTCTGACCAACGGCTGCGTGGGTGTCGAGGACTCGGTCATGGACAAGATCTTCCCCGAGGTGGCGGTCGGGACAGCGGTGACGATCATCGGCTCGTTGGAGAATGCCGAAAACCTGCTGGCCGAGTTCAGGAAATCCGGGTCATGAGCACGAGGAAATCTCTTCGCACCATATTGCTCTGGGCGTTGGCGCTTTTTGCGCTCCTCGAGGCGGCGGCCCTTTTTGTCGCCCGACCGAGACCTGCGCACGATGGCGGATGGGATATCGCCGAGGTGGACAGCCGGAAACGGACGCCCGCCGGGATCGAAGCGGAGACGGATGCCCTCCGCAGGAGGATCCGGGCGCTATCGCCGAAAGGCGTCCATATCATCATCGATTCGGCCCGAAATACCCTGACCCTCAAAAAAGGGAGTGAGATCCTGCGCACGGTCGTGATCAGCTGCGGCAGCGGCAGTATCCTCGAGGACCCCGGCGGAAAGAGGACCTGGGTCTTCGATACGCCCAGGGGCGAGTTCCAGGTCAAATCCAAGCTCGTCGATCCCACCTGGGTCAAACCCGACTGGGCTTTCATCGAGGAGGGAAAGGAGATCCCGAAGAAGCGGGAGGAGAGGCTGGAGAACGGAGTTCTGGGCGATTATGCGCTCGGGTTCGGTGACGGATACTTCATTCACGGCACTCTTTATACCCGGCTCCTGGGGCGGAGCGTGACGCACGGCTGCATCCGGGTCGGGGACGAGGACCTGAAAGCCGTCTACCGGGCGGCTTCTATCGGGACGAGGATCTACATCTATTGAACAAAGCGAACGCCGTGAAGGAGTTGAGAAGGGCTCGGCAACGCCGCCTGGGTCGGGCGCTGATATTTATTGTCGCCATCGGTCTGTTCCACGGCGGTTTCGCCCAGGAAAAAGTCCCTTTGATCCAGAACCGCTTGGCCAAAGAAGAGCTTCAACTGGCCGGGTCTCGTTCCCTCTATTTTATTATTTATCTTCAGACCGGCGTGCTGGCTCTGAAGTCCCGGGGCCTGATTCTCCGGGAATGGAGGATCGAAAAGCACAATTCCTGGGGGGATTCCCCGCCCCTGGAGTCCGTGACGCTCCAGAAAAAAAGCACGCTCTTTCCACCCAAGAGGACGAGGATAAAGCCGGCCGCCAATGAGGAGGAGGCCGCGGCGTTCGAGCCGGAGGCTCTGGAACTCAAAGACATGCCGGCCCGGTTCACTCTGTATCTGCGCGCAGGAATGCGGATATATGTCCGGGCGAAGGCCGACGGGTTTTTTCCGCGCCTGGGAAACCTCGGCCACTTTTTTGCTTGGTATGTCTGGGCTCCTCTGACGAATCTTTCCTCCGAGTTGAGGAAGAAACCTTCCGCGGCTCTTCAAATCATACTCCTCCACAAGGAGGATGCTCAATCCCTCTATTGGGCTTTGCCTGACGGAATAAAAGGATTGATATATCCCCTTTAACCGGATGCCCTGACCAAAGTTTTGTCGATTAAAAAGAAGAATAATTATATAAAATATACTTGACAATTTCATACTCATATATTATACTTCATTCGGATTTAATCAGGAGGAGAATATGGCGAAGATTATTGGTATCGATTTAGGAACAACGAATTCTGCCGTGGCCATTATGGAGGGCGACAAGGTAACCGTCATCCCCAACGAAGAGGGCGGAAGGACCACCCCCTCTGTTATCGGCTTCACAACCAAAGGAGAACGACTGGTTGGGCAGGTCGCCAAGAGGCAAAGAGTCACCAACCCGGAGAACACCATCTATTCCATAAAAAGGTTCATGGGGCGGCGCTTCAGCGAGGTGTCTCAGGAGATCAGGCAAGTGCCCTTTAAAGTCACCCCGGAATCTAACGGCGACGTTAGGGTCGAAGCCCTGGGCAAGCAGTACGCCCCGCCCGAAATCTCGGCCATGATCCTTCAGAAACTGCGCAAAGCGGCTGAGGATTACCTGGGAGAGAAGGTCGAGAAGGCGGTCATCACCGTTCCGGCCTATTTCAACGACAGCCAGCGCAAGGCGACCAAGGACGCCGGTAAGATCGCCGGCCTGGATGTCGTCCGGATCATCAACGAGCCGACCGCGGCCGCCTTGGCTTACGGATTGGACAAGAAAAAGGACCAGACCATTGCCGTTTTTGATTTCGGCGGAGGGACCTTCGACATCTCCATCCTTGAAGTGGGGGAGGGAGTGTTCGAGGTCAAATCCACCAACGGCGATACCCACCTGGGCGGTGATGATATCGATCAGCGTGTCCAGGACTGGATTGTGGCTGAGTTCAAGAAAGAAGCGGGGATTGATCTGAGCAAGGACAAGATGGCTTTGCAGAGGCTCAAGGAGGCGGCCGAGAAAGCCAAGATGGAGCTTTCGACGACCATGGAGACAGAGATCAATCTTCCCTTCGTCACCGCCGATCAGTCCGGCCCCAAACACCTGCTGATGAAGCTCACCCGTTCCAAGCTCGAGCAACTCGTCGAGGACATCGTCCAACGTTCCGTCGGACCATGCCGGCAGGCTTTAGCGGATGCCAACATGAAAGCGGAAGATATTGACGAAGTCATCCTTGTCGGCGGACAGACCCGGATGCCCCGCATCCAGGAGCTGGTCAAGAGCTTTTTCGGCCGCGAACCCCACAAGGGCGTCAACCCCGACGAAGTCGTGGCCATCGGCGCGGCCGTTCAGGGCGCCGTCCTGGCCGGCGATGTCAAGGATGTCCTTCTCCTCGATGTCACACCGTTGACCCTCGGGATCGAGACCCTGGGCGGAGTCTTCACCAAGATGATCCCCCGGAATACGACGATTCCGACAAAAAAAGGCGAGATCTTTTCAACCGCGTCGGACAACCAGCCAAGCGTCGAGATCCATGTCCTCCAGGGAGAGCGGGAGATGGCCTCCCATAACCGCACCCTGGGCCGTTTCCATCTGGACGGCATTCCGCCGGCGCACCGCGGCATTCCCAAAATTGAGGTCACCTTCGACATCGACGCCAACGGCATCCTCCATGTCTCCGCCAAGGATCAGGGCACGGGAAAACAGCAGGCCATCACCATCACCGGCCACAGTGGCCTCGACGAGAAAGAGATCGATCGGATGGTCAAAGACGCCGATGCCCACTCCGATGAAGACAAGAAACGGCGGGAGGTCGTCGAGGCCAAAAACCAGGCCGACCAGCTAGTCTATAGCCTTGAAAAATTGCTGCGCGAGAACAAGGAACGCATTCCCGAGGAGGAGGCCCACCGGGTCCGCTCCGAGATTGAGAACACCAAGCGGGCCATGGAGAGTGACAACCTCGAACAAGTCAAGGGTGCAATGGAGGCCCTCTCGCAGGTTTCGCACAAGCTGACCGAGATGCTCTACCGGCAGGCGGGAGCAAAACAGCAGGCGTCGGCCCAGCAGGAGCAGCAACAGCCCGGTGGGGAAGCCGGTTCCTCTGCGGCTGGTGGCGGGGACGAAGAGGTCATCGACGCCGAAGTTGTCGACGAAGACAAAAAAAGCTAAACTCTAGTCGCCGAGTCGCTTTCCCGGCGTTGGATTGCAGGCGGGATGGAGCATGGAGAAAGATTATTACCGGATCCTCGGCATCGGCCGGAATGCTTCGGCCGCCGAGATCAAAAAGGCCTACCGGAAACTGGCCCGGAAATTTCATCCCGACCTGAATCCCGGGGATAAAGCGGCCGAAGCCAAGTTCAAGGAGATCCAGGAGGCCTACTCCGTTCTCATCGATCCCAAGAAGAAAAGCCAATACGACCAGTTCGGGTTCGTCGGCGCCCAGCCGCCTCCAGGAGCGGGGCGGAGGGCTTATGGCTCGAGTTTCGAAGGGTTCGATTTTTCCGATACCGGCACATCGAGTTTTGCGGACTTCTTCGAAAACCTCTTTGGCCGGGGGGGGCGGGCGGCCGAGGCCGGGCCGGAGCGCGGTGAGGATCTTCACTACAGCATGAAGATCGGTTTCGAAGAGGCGATCAACGGTTTGCAGACACGAATCCAGTTGACCAGGCTTGTTCGCTGTCCCGCCTGTCAAGGGAGCGGCCATCTTCATTCGTCCGGGAAGGTCCGGTGTCCGGTCTGCGGTGGGAGCGGCCGGACCCACCTGCAGCGCGGGTCGATGAAATTCGCCACGACCTGCCCGGCTTGTCAGGGCACGGGTGTCAGCCGCGGGGAGGAGTGCCGCGACTGCCGCGGCCGGGGGCTGGATCAGAAGACGGAGCTGATCACCGTCAATATCCCGGCTGGAGTCGATAACGGATCCCGCGTCCGCGTGCCGGGAAAGGGAAATGCCGGTCCGAACGGCGGCCCTCCCGGTGACCTCTTCATTTCCATTGAGGTCACTCCCCATGCGCTTTTTCGCCGTGATGGCTCCCACATCCTGTTGAAAGTCCCGATCACCGTGCCGGAAGCGACCCTGGGCGCGCAGATCGAGGTCCCGACGCTCGGCGGCAAGGCGACGATCAAGATACCCGCGGGAACGAAATCCGGCCAGAAACTCCGCCTCAAGCAAATGGGCGCGCCGGTTCCGGGGGGACGGACGCGCGGGGATGAGTTCGTCGAGGTGACCATCGTCCCGCCGCCGGCGCAGGACCGGAGAGTCAGGGGCTTGATGGAAGAACTGGCCGGGCTTTACAAAGAGAATCCAAGAGAAAAAATGGGGAATCATTGAGATGAGAGGGCGCAAGAAAAGGAAGAAAGAAACCAAGGAGTATTACCATATCAGCCGCGTCTCCCAGATGTTTAACCTTCATCCCCAAACCCTGCGGCTTTACGAAAGGGAAGGATTGCTCAAACCCTCGCGCAGCCGGGGGAATACCCGTCTCTACACCGACGAGGACCTGAAGCAGCTCGAGCTCATCCTCAATTTGATCCGCGATCTCGGAGTCAACCTGGCCGGGGTCGAAGTCATCATCAACATGCGCCAGAGGATGCAGCGGATGGAGGCCGAGGTGAACGAGCTCTTGGAGTACATCAAGAGGGAGTACTTCCAGGGCGATGAGGATGCCTTTGAAAAGCGGCACCGGAGCCTTGTCCGGGTGAGCCAGACTCATCTCGTGAAACTGGAAGACCCGCTCGAATAGCGGCTGGAGATCATGAGCTACGAGGATTTTCTCGACTCGCGCAACCTCAAGCTCTATCTTGGCCAGATCGCTAAATTTCCGGTCCATTCGGAGGAGGAAGAGAAGGCGCTGGGCCGGCGGGCTCAGCAAGGCGAGAAAGAAGCCCTCCGCAGTCTCGTCGAAGCGAACCTGAGGTTTGTGGTTTCCTATGTCAAGAAATACCGGGGCATGGGGTTGGGCATGCTCGACCTTATCAACGAAGGCAACCTCGGTCTGATCGAAGCGGCCAAACGGTTCGATCCCGGCCGCAACGTCCGGTTCATTTCCTATGCGGTCTGGTGGATCCGGCAGGCCGTCATCCATGCCCTGACCCAATCCTCCCGAGTTTACAACCTTCCCCAGAAGCTTTCCGACCAGATCTCCTTGATGAAAAAAAAAATCGCCGAGCTCAAGACGGAGCACGGGCGGGAGCCGACGCGGGAAGAGATTGCCGCCGGTATGGGCATCAGTCAGGAGGATGTCGAGGACCTACTCGTTCTGGCCGAGAGAGGCGTCCACCTGAGCGACCGGCTGTCCGATAGCGATCTGGAGGTGGAAGGGCAAATCGAGGACAGAAAAACACCGCCGGTCGAATACCAGATCGTCAAGTCCTCCATCCAGCAGCAGATCCGCGATATCCTCCAGGATCTGGATGAAAAGGAAGCGACTGTGCTAAAATTGAGGTTCGGGCTGGACGATGATCGTCCGCAGACTCTCCGGGAGATCGGCGGCCGGCTGAGCCTGACCCGGGAACGGGTGCGTCAGATCGAACAAAAGGCGATGCGCAAGCTCTCGCGGTCGCATCAAGTCCAGCAATTGCGAGGGTATCTTAACTGATGGCCGAAAAGGTTTGTCCCAAATGCGAAGGAACGGGCTGGGTGCTCGTGGAGGCCGATACGAAGTCCGTGGCCCGGCGCTGCGATTGTTACCATGAGCGCCAAAACCAGACGCTCTGGGAACAGGCCCGGATACCGCGGCGGTACCAGAACTGCTCGCTGGCCAATTTCGAAGTCCACAACGATTCCCACAAGGATGTCCTCAAGATCTCCCGCCAGTTCGTCAAGAACTACCCGGCCCAGGAGGTCGGGCTGTTGTTCATCGGTCCGTGCGGAGTGGGGAAAACGCATCTGGCCGTGGCCGTCATCCGGGAGCTCATCGGCAAGAAGAATGTGCCCTGCGCCTTTTACGACTTCCGGGAGCTGATTCGGGACATCCAGAGTTCCTTCACCCCGGATTCCGACCTGAGCGAGGCCGAGATTCTCGGTCCCGTCTTTGAGGCCGGGGTCCTGGTGCTCGACGAGTTGGGAGCCAAGCGAACCACGGCCTGGGTGGAGGAAACGGTCTTCTACATCATCAACCATCGCTACAACCAGAAAAAGCTGACCATCTTCACCTCGAACTACCTGGACACCGAAGAAGAGGCGGACGGCCGGGATGCCTTCTACAAGAAGGGCGGCGACTCGCTTGTCGACCGGATCGGAGTGCGGCTGCGGTCGCGGCTTTACGAGATGTGCAAGATCGTCGAGCTCTGGGGGGACGACTACCGCAAGATCGCCAAGCAGGCCGGCTACCGGTTTTAAAAATTGGGGGACATGAACTGATTTTCTGAAATCGGTATCGTGTCCCCCCAATTTTGGAGCCTTCGCCGATTGAAATTTCCGCCCGTTCGTGTTAAATTGCCCCTGCCTGCTCCTCGGTAGCTCAATTGGCAGAGCGGGTGGCTGTAAAATAGCAGCTTCCGCGAGAAATCGCGGTTGAAAAATCGGGTGAATTCAGGGAAGCCTGCCTTCCGCGGAAATCGGAAAATGGGAACCCTGAGCCGAGCCCCGGCCGGACGATAACGGTCGGGGAAGGTGCAGAGACTAGAGCCTGTGCTCGTACCCTGAACGTGGTTCAGGGGAAGCGCCCGACACCCTCCCTTCATGGTGATGAAGCGGGTGAAGAGATAGTCCAAGCCCGGAAGAAATTCCGGGGCGCTTGTAACCACTAGGTTCCAGGTTCGAGTCCTGGCCGAGGAGCCAAAATTCAATCCGCCGATTTCGGCGGTTCCTATTTAGCTCAAGACCCCGTGGGATGAACCCCTCGGGGTTTTATCGTTTCCACCGCTTCTGCCGGGGCGTCCTGGCGGCTGAGGATGCCGTGGTCCGCGGCCGCCTCTTCGAGACGTCCTCCGGCATCCCGGTCTTGCAGGTCCTGGAGAAGGACATTCTGGCCGTCGGGACCACCGACCTGTGTCCCGACGTGGCCACACGGGCGCGCTTCGCGGCCCGCATGCCCCAAACCCCAACCGGCTCCCGAAGAACGCCAAGGGCACGCCTGGGGGCTCGTGTACGGGGAGCTTCTAACCTTCGACGATCCCGAGACCCGCCTCCCAACCATCGACCGGCTGGAGGGGTTTCATCCACGGCGGTCCCTGCCTCTACCGCCGCGTCCTGGTTCCGGCGCAGGCCCTCGGAACCGTGCTTCCGGCCTGGCTCTATGTGGGTCAAGACTCGATCTCGAGCAGGCTCACGCCCCTCGTGTGCTCCCGATGGCCCCGATAGCCTTGACTAGGTTACACTCGGTCAAATCCGGAAAATAACCGGACAAACTGCTTGACAATGGACCTCCGGCTGATATATTGTAACTCTGTTTGTCTTGGTTTGTTGAGACGTAAGCGCCGAAGGCTGGAACATGGGACACCGATCAACCAAAAAGAAAGAGGCCGTTGTGAGGCAACCTATGAGGCCAAACGCGAATGGAGTTGAATGATGGAAGACCGATGGCTCTCCGTGGATGAAATTGCTGACCATCTCGGCATCAAGCGGGATACGGTCTACAAGTGGATTAGCGAACGGCAGATGCCGGGCCACAAAATCGGTCGGCTTTGGAAGTTCAACAAGAAAGAAGTGGACAAGTGGGTGAAGTCAGGCGGAGTCGGTGATAACGAGCCTGATTCAAGAGGAGATCGCTAATGGCGGAGCCACTTTCCGACGGAGTTATTCGAAGAATCGGCCAAGCGGCCGAGCTATACCATCGTCTCGTCATACTGGTGGCCCCAGCCGGTGCGGGCAAGACCGCCGCGCTCCAGGATGTGCATGAGCGCACGGCGGCTCCGCTGGTCAACGTCAATCTCGAGCTGTCTCGGCGCATGCTCGACCTCACCGAGCGCCAGCGGGTACTGCAGTTGCCCCGTCTCCTCTCGGAAATCGTGGGCACGTCCGCAGCCGAAGTGATCCTGCTGGACAACATCGAGGTTCTCTTTGATGTCTCGCTTAGGCAGGACCCGCTGCGGCTCCTGCAGGGGCTCTCACGGAACAAGACGGTGGTCGCGGCCTGGAGCGGCTCCGTCGACTGCGAACACATGGTTTACGCGACGCCGGACCATACCGAATACAAACGATATCCCATACGAGATTTCCTGGTAGTGAGCCCGGAGGCTGTTGCATGAAAACAAGGAGCGAAAGCGTAGGAGGGCAGTAGCGATGAAATATGGCGACCTGATTCAATTCGAGCCTATCGAATCGGTAGTGCAACTGCGGGATGCCGACGAGGCCGCTGCTGCCCGGCAGCTTGTCCAGACCTACATCATCTCCGAGGAGATGGCCGAGAAGCTGGTCAACATGGTCGTTCCTCAGCTTCAGTTCGACCAGCCCATAGATAACAGGGGGCTGCTGGTCATCGGCAACTACGGCACCGGTAAGTCGCACCTCATGTCCGTGATCTCCGCCCTGGCTGAAAACGGCGATCTCGCGACCCATCTGAACGACAAGAATGTGGCGAAAGCTGCGGGCAAGATCGGCAGCCGCTTCAAGGTGGTCAGGACCGAAATCGGCGCGACCACCATGTCCCTGCGCGACATCCTCGTGGCCGAACTGGAGGAGCACCTGGTCGCAATGGGCGTGTCTTATTCCTTTCCGACCGCGGACAAGGTGCCCAACAACAAGCGCGCCTTTGAAGAGATGATGACCGCCTTCCACCAGGAGTTTCCCGAGCACGGCCTGCTCCTGGTGGTGGACGAGCTGCTCGACTACCTGCGCACGCGCAAGGATCAGGAGCTGATCCTCGACCTTAATTTCCTGCGCGAGATCGGCGAGGTCTGTAAGGACCTACGGTTCCGCTTCATTGCCGGCGTCCAGGAAGCCATTTTCGACAGCCCTCGTTTTTCCTTCGTGGCCGACAGCATCCGCCGGGTGAAGGACCGTTTCGAGCAAATCCTCATCGCCCGCAAGGATGTCAAGTTCGTGGTGGCCGAGCGTCTGCTCAAGAAGACCGCCGACCAGCAGGTGAAAATACGGGAGTACCTGACTCCCTTCGCCAAGTTCTACGGCCGCATGAACGAGCGTATGGACGAGTTCGTGCGCCTCTTTCCCGTGCATCCGGACTATATCGACACCTTTGAACGGGTCACTGCACTGGAAAAGCGCGAGGTGCTCAAGACCCTTTCCCTGGCCATGAAGAAGCTCCTCGGCCAGAACGTGCCCGACGACCGGCCCGGGGTCATCGCCTATGACGGCTACTGGACGACCCTGCACGAGAATCCGTCCTTCCGCGCTGTCCCGGACATCAAGGCGGTCATCGATTGCAGCCAGGTGCTCGAGTCGCGCATCCAGCAGGCCTTCACCCGTCCGGCATACAAACCGATGGCGACCCAGCTCATCCATGCGCTGTCGGTCCACCGGCTCACGACGGGCGACATCTACGCCCCCCTGGGCGCGACAGCGGAGGAACTACGGGACGGCTTGTGCCTTTTTCAACCCGGCATCGAGGAACTGGGCGGCGATCCGGCCGACGATCTGCTCTCCCAGGTGGAGACCGTCCTGCGGGAAATCCACAAGACGGTGAGCGGTCAGTTCATCTCGTCCAACCCGGATAACCACCAATACTACCTGGACCTCAAGAAGACCGACGACTTCGATGCCCTGATCGAGAAGCGGGCTGAAAGCCTCGACTCCTCGCAGCTCGACCGTTACTATTAGGGCTTGTCCCAAGGTTACGTGATGGCATTTGACAAAGGCAAAAAAGAAGGGCTACAACCTTCAAGTAGAATATCAAACAATCTTGGAGG
>JBAUIH010000019.1:0-9991 GCA_049682755.1 Candidatus Aminicenantales bacterium
CCAAGCGCCTCGATGATGAATTCCGTCTCGACGATCGTCGAGGTGTCGTTCCAGAGTTTAGCCGGCCGGATCGGCCTTCCTTTTTCGTCCAGGGGAACAAACCCGTGTTGTTGCCCGGAAATACCGAGAGAAACGATCTTCCTGGGGTTGATGCCGGCCGCGGCCAGGGCCTTGGTCAGGGCTTTTTGCAGGGCCTCCACCCAGATCCGGGGGTCCTGTTCGCTTTCTCCAGGCTTTAGCCCGCCGACCGGGCGGTGCGGCGCGGCGCCGCGGCCCCTGACCTTGCCCTTGAAATCGACGATCAGGACCTTAGTTCCCTGTGTGCCCGAGTCTATCCCGACGGCATACATCATCTCCTCCTTGAGTTGGTGAAGTGATCGCCCCAGGTATAGATGAGCGGTCTCACCCAGTAGACGTAGTGGCTGTCCGAGGGAGCATAGAAATACGTGCCCGGCCGGTGCAAAAATTCCCCGGGAATTTCAAAATTTCCGTTGGCGGCATAGAGACGCAAGCTGAAAAATCCAAATCCTTCCGACCCGATTGGCTCCTTCACCCGGTAGATGCGGTAGAAACCTTCCTGGCCGCCCAGGCATAATCCAGAACCACCGTATAAGTACCCCTCTCGAGCGGCTTGGAAAGAGGGATATTTGTCCCATCTTGGAAGACGAGGAAAGGTCCCGTCCTTGTTCCGTTGAGGCGGATCTCTTTGATCACTGCGTTCCCGTCAGGCGCGATCTCGAATGGAAACTGGATTCGGTAAAACGGCGCTTCGAATGAGGGGGAGTGGAACTCAAGCCGCTGCTCCTCAGCCAAGGCACATGCAAGGCCGCAGAGGCCGAGACAGATGAGCCCCAACAGCGCTTTTTTCATCGGCTTCCTGATATCGGTCGATGGTAAGGATTGACCTGCTTTGCCGGGATGTCCGTCAAGTTTTTCCCCATCAGGTCTTGGACAGAAAGAGGCAAGCGGTTATACACACCGATATCCCGGCCCTTTTTCCAGAAGGCGTCTTCGATGACCGCGTATTCGATAGGAAAGACGAACTTGCCCCGGCCATCGAAACCGAGGAAGGCGACATGGAGCATCAGCGCGGCCTTTGTGGGGAGGGGATTTTCCGAATATGGGGTAACGGCTCCATAGCCTTCCTGACATTCCGAACAGCCGGTATTGTGGATAAAGGTATAAGGTTCGCGGGGTGTCCGCGGCCGGCCGCGATTGTCCCTGACTTTGATCCTGGCCAAGTACTCCTTGCCCTTCCCGTCGATGAATTGGGACGGCCGGTTATTTCGGGCGGCCTCGGCCGTCGCCCTGATCACCGTGTGATAAAGACCTTCCAGCGCCTGCATGAAGGCTTTCTCCCCGGGGGTCCAGGCGGCCCCGACTTTCACTGTCCGCCGCATGATCCCGTGGTAGCCGTTGTCGGCGTATTCTTTCTTGGAGACGGCGAGGCCGCGATCGATCCCGGCCCGGTGAGCGGCAATGATATCCTCGATCATGCGGTCGTTCATTTTTTCTTTTTCCCTCCGATTGCCTTTTCGACGCCCTCTTCGAACGGCTCGGTCAGGATGGGGACGAGCCATCCCTCCGGGCTCTCGGCGTAGGTCTCGATCGACTCCAGCACGCTCACCCGATGCTTGAGCATGGCGAAGGCTCTGTCCACCCGGCTTGAATAGTCCTCATCTTTTTTAAAGGAGAATGGGTAGAACACGTTTCTTTCACAGTAGACGCTCCCCCCGCGCACCGGAAGCATCCGGGTCTGGTTGTTGGTCCCGAAGGAATAGACGAGCCCCCGGGCCACATAATACCAGGGTCCGTGCTGGATATAGATAAAGGGCTGAACGGCGGTGGCGGGACCCCCTCTGAGGTTGGTCATAGCCTGGTCGAGGAAGAGGTTGGCGAAGGCGACGCCCTTCTCCCGGTTATAAAAGGTGACCCAAGGTGTATCCGGCCGCAGGGCGATGACGTGTTCAGGATGCATCCTGGTGCGGATGAGGTCGACCTCTTCCACCCGGCCGTCGATCGTCTTGTAGCCGGCCCTCCGGAACGCTTTCTTGTTGAAAACAACCTCGCCGTTGCGAAGAGCTTTGACGAACATGTCTTCGGTCACATGGATCGTTGTCTCGACATGGATAAACGGACTGCCGGCATAGAAAGAGTAGGTGACGCTGGCCGGGACCTGCGGATAATAGGGAAGAGGAGAAGAGATCCGGAACGAGGCGAAGACCGGCCCGTTCACTTCCTCAAAGGCCGGGCTTTCCCAATCCGAGGTGTGCGTCCAGGTGTGCGGCGGGGAATAGATCCCGGGATTCCAGTGGATCGATCCGTTGGTCTCGAGCTTGTGTTCCAGGCGGGTCTTCGAGCTTTTCTCGATGATCTCATAGATGACGCCGCTCTTTTTGTTGAGGGTCACTCTATAGAAGCCGTTTTCGATGGTCTTGCCGATTCCCTCACCGAGGACTTTGAGGTCGCTGGCGTAAGCGGGCGGCGGTGCACCGGGATTGTTATAGAATACCAGATAGGTGGCCCTTTCGTGGGGCCTGAGGTCGGCCAGGAAAGCGATGCTCAACGAGGCCGTGGGGTGATACCGGGTGATGATTTGACCGGTTTTCTCGTCCTTTTCCTCGATGGACAGGATTTTCTGGTCCGCCCAGGTGACTTGATCGTAGACTTGGGAGGGAATCTCCGCATAAGTGATGTCGCCCGCCGCGCGTTCTGCCTTGACGACCCTGATCTCATCACCCGACCTGAGATAGTCTGCCAGCACGCCGACTGTGGCATGGATGGGATAGTCGAGACGCTCGAGGCCGCTTTCCTCAGCAACGACAAGAGCCAGATAGCTTTTCCAGTCGGGATCCCAGTAGCCTTTGCCGGCGGGCGAGGTGACCTTCTGGGTGAGACTTATCGTCTTTTTCGTCTTCGGATTCTCGAGCAGCGCCTCGATCTTGTAGCTTTGATTCCCTTGCCAGCCATACCGGATCTTGGCCTCGAAAGGCTGCCCGCCTCGAAGATCGTTGTCCATGACCTCTTCTCCCTCTTGGAAGAGGATGAAGTCGCGGCATCGGGCCCCGTTGACGCTGATCCGGGTGACCTTCCAGGTGCCTTTCGTGAGCAAAGAAAGGTCGGCGAAAGGTGTTTTTATGAAGTACCAGGGCTCGCCCTCGACCGGATATCCGAACTCAGCGGCGGAGGCGACGCTCAAAGCGCCGAGAGAAAGAAGAAGAAAAAAACAGGCCTTGGCCTTCATAAGTCCCTCCTTTCATGAAATCCCTCTTCTCAAGGAATGGAGTTTAATGAAAGACAGAGGTGAAATCAAGGCGATTGACAGGCCGGACTCTGTCTGTGCTAAGCTTCCGCGTGGAGAAAAAATGGGATGCGTTTAAGCCCGGTCGATTGGATCACCATTGTCGTCTATTTTTTGATCAGCCTGGGCATCGGGCTCTACTACCGGCGCAGGGCAACCCAGAGCGTCAGCGATTTTTTTGTGTCCGGCCGCAACATCACTTGGTGGCTGGCCGGGACGTCTATGGTCGCCACGACGTTCGCCGCCGACACGCCGTTGGCCGTGACGGGGCTGGTGGCCCGGAACGGCATCGCCGGCAACTGGATCTGGTGGAGCATGGCCTTCAGCGGCATGCTGACCGTCTTTTTTTACTCGCGTCTATGGCGGCGGGCCGAGGTGCTGACCGACGTCGAGTTCGCCGAGCTCCGCTACAGCGGCCGCCCGGCCCGGTTCCTGCGGGGCTTCCGGGCCTTCTACCTGGGATTGCCTATTAACCTGGTGATCATGGGCTGGGTCAACCTGGCGCTGGTGAAGATCCTGATGCTGGTGCTTGGAGTGACCAAACTCCAGGCCCTCCTGCTCACCATCGGAGTCATGTTCCTTACGGCCGGTATCTCGACCCTTTCCGGGCTCTGGGGAGTCCTGGTCACCGATATGTTCCAATTCGTCCTAGTCATGGGGATGGTCGTCGTGCTGGCGGTTTTTGCCGTCCATAACGCCGGCGGTATGGGCGGACTGGTCGACTCCATCCGTTCGATCGAAGCGGACGCCGGCCGGCAAGGATCGGTGCTTTCCTTCGTCCCCGACCTCCGATCGGCCTGGATGCCCCTGATCACCTTTCTCGTCTATATCGCCGTCAACTGGTGGGCGTCCTGGTACCCGGGGGCCGAGCCCGGCGGCGGAGGATTCATCGCTCAGCGGATCCTGAGCGCCAAGGATGAAAAACATTCGTTGCTGGCGACGCTTTGGTTCAACATCGCCCATTACGCACTCCGCCCCTGGCCTTGGATCCTGGTCGGCCTTGTGGCGGTCGCCCGTTTTCACGACGATCCGGGATTTGCCGCCGACCCGGAATCAGGCTATATCCGGATCCTGATCAGCGACCTTCCCGCTTCGCTGCGCGGACTGATGATCGCCGGGTTTTTCGCGGCCTATATGTCGACGATCGCCACGGAGCTCAACTGGGGCGCCAGCTACCTGATGAACGACCTCTACCGGCGCTTCCTGGCCCGTCGGAGGAGCGAACGTCACTACGTCGTCGTCTCTCAGCTCATAACCATGTCGCTTATGGTCCTCTCGGCCGTGGTCAGTTTCTTCATGGAGTCGATCGCCGACGCCTGGAAGTTCATCATCGCCGTCGGAGCGGGGACCGGTCTGGTCTACCTGCTCCGCTGGTTCTGGTGGCGGATCAACGCCTGGAGCGAGGTCGCTGCCATGACGGCGGCCTTCCTGACTTCCATCACGCTCCAAGTGGGATTCGGACTCAAGGAAAGCGAGCCGCGGGAATTCGCCTATTTGGTCCTGCTCACGGTCGCCGTGACGACGGTCGTCTGGCTGGCCGCGACCTTCCTGACCAAGCCGGAGCCGAAAGACGTCTTGCTGGCGTTTTACCGTCGGGTGAGGCCCAGTCCTGCTTTGTGGGGTCCGATAGCCAGAGAGGCAACCGATGTCCTCCCGCAGAAGGACGGCCTCTTCAACCTCCTGGATTGGCTCCTGGGTGTGGCCATGATCTATGCGTTCCTTTTCGGAACGGGGAACATCATCTTCGGACGGCTTCTTTCCGGGTTCATCTTTCTGGCGTTCGGGCTGGTCTGCGGCGCGGTTATTTACAGGGACCTAAGCCGGCGGGGCTGGAAAGTCATCGTTGAATAGCTCAGGGCGAGGATGTGTTAAGAAAAGGAGGCGCGTTATGGAGCGGAAGATTCTGTACCTTTCGAAGGCCGATGTGGAGGCTGTCGCCGTGCCGATGGACCCGATTATCGCGGCCGTCGAAGCGATGTTCAGGGAGAAAGGGGAGGGCCGGGTGGAGATGCCGCCCAAACCCGGCATTCATCCCCGGCCGGACTCATTCATCCATGCCATGCCGGCCTATATTCCCGCGCTCCGTTCGGCGGGGATGAAGTGGGTGAGCGGCTTTCCCGAGAATATCAACAAAGGTCTGCCCTATATCAGCGGGTTGATCGTCCTGAATGATCCGGAGACGGGGATCCCCCTGGCGATCATGGACGGCACCTGGATAACGGCTATGCGAACCGGCGCGGCCACGGCTGTCGCGGCCAAGTTCCTGGCCCGGGCCGATTCCAGATCGGTCGGTGTTCTCGGCTGCGGCGTTCAGGGAAGGAGCAACCTCGAGGCCTTAAAGTCGCTTTTTCCGCTCCGGCGGGTTATGGCTTATGACACCAATTTCCAGGCCCGCAAGCGCTATGCCGAGGAGATGTCCAGAAAACTCGACCTGGAAGTCATCCCGGTCGATGCGCCAAGGCAGGCCGTTGTCGTCGTGGATATCGTGGTCACGGCCGGCCCGCTCCTCAAAACGCCCCACGCGACCATCCCGCCCGGCTGGCTGGCCGAGGGGGCTTTCGCTTCACTCGTCGACTATGATTCTTATTGGAGCAGAGATGCCCTCAAAGAAGTGGACAAGTTCTGCACGGACGACGTCCCCCAGCTCAAATATTACAAGGCGCTCGGCTATTTCCAAGACATACCACCGGTTTACGCGGAGCTGAGTGAGCTCGTGACCGGGCGCAAGGCGGGCCGGGAAAGGCCCGAGGAGAGGACCATGACGTGCAACCTCGGCCTGGCGCTTGATGATATGGCAGCGGCGCCATTGGTTTACCGGGCAGCCGTTGAAAAAGGCCTCGGAACCGCACTCCCGCTTTAGAATCGGAAGAGAGTCATCGGGGCACTAGTATTTCACTTCCAATCCCATGTTGAAAAACATGAAGGACCAGACATCCGTCAATTGTTCTATGGCCTTGGTGATATTGCTGGCCCCGTGTCCGGACTTGGTCTCGATCCGGATAAGGACGGGATTCTTGCAGCTCTGTTTCTCCTGCATTGTCGCCGCGAACTTGAAAGAGTGGGCGGGCACGACGCGGTCGTCATGGTCGGCTGTGGTCACCAGCGTTGCCGGGTAACAGGCTCCGTCCTTGATATTGTGGAGAGGGGAGTAGGCGTAGAGATACTTGAACTGCTCGGGGTCGTCGCTCGAGCCGTACTCCACGACCCAACCCCAGCCGACCGTGAACTTGTGGAAACGCAGCATGTCCATGACGCCCACGGCTGGGAAGGCGACTTTGTAGAGTTCCGGCCGCTGGGTCATGCAGGCGCCGACGAGCAACCCGCCGTTGGAGGCGCCGGCGATGGCGAGCTTGTCCGAGGATGTGTATTTTTCCCGGATCAGGTATTCCGCGCCGGCGATGAAGTCGTCAAAGACATTCTGCTTGTCCTCCAGCATGCCCGCCTTGTGCCACGCCTCTCCGTATTCGCCGCCTCCTCTCAGGTTGGCCATGGCGTAGACGCCGTCGTTCTCGAGCAGGATGATGTTGGAGACGTTGAAATAGGGAGTAGAACTGGCGTTGAAACCACCGTAGGCATAGAGATAGGTCGGCCGCTCCCCGTCAAGCTCCAGGTCTTTCCTGTGGACGATGAACATCGGGATCTTAGTCCCGTCCTTGCTGGGATAAAAAACCTGCTTGGCTTCGAAAGCACTGGGGTCGAATTTGACCTCGGTCTTGCGGAAGAGTTCGGATTTTCCCGTCGGAATATCGTATTTGTAGATGGTCGGGGGATAGGTGAAAGAGGTGAACGTGTAGAAGGTAAGATTGTCCTCTTTTTTGCCCCGGAACCCTCCGGCCGACCCGAGTGCCGGAAGCTCGATCTCTTTTTCCAGATTCCCGGCGAGATCGTGCTGGTAGATGTGGCTGCTGGCGTCCTTGAGGTAGGAGGCGAAGATCTTGCCTCCGACGATGCTGGCACTGTTCAGGACCTCGGCTTTTTCCGGCAAGAGGACTTTCCAGTTTGCTGGGGCAGGGTTCATGGGTTCTATGAGCACCATCCTTCGGTTCGGTGCGTCCATGTTGGTCATGACGATGAACGTGTCTTCAATGTTGTCGATGACATAGGTGTCGAACTCGAAACCCCGGACAAGGGGAACGAACTCAGCCCTTTTCGCCCTCAAGTCCTTGAAATAAAGCTCATTGCCCCGCGTTCCCTCTGAGATCGTCAGGAAGAGGAAGCGTTCGTCTTCGGTGACGTCCACATTGAAGTAGCGCCGAGGATTCGCCGGGTCTGCATAGATGAGCGCGTCCTCGTTTTGAGGGGTGCCGAGCCGGTGGTAGAAGATTCTCTGGTTTTCGTTGGCCGCGGTGAGCTCCTTGCCTTCTTCCGGTTTTTCAAAGCCGGAGTAATAGAATCCTTCGCCCTGCCAGGCCGCGCCGCCGAACTTCATCCACTGCAGGCGGTCTTCGAGTTCCCGGCCCGTCTCGATCTCCATGACCCGCATCTCCGTCCAGTCCGACCCCCCTTCCGAACGGGAATAACAGGCATAGCGATCGTCATTGGAAAATCCGCTTAGAAAGGCCCTGGTTGTTCCGTCCGGGGAAAGCGTGTTGGGATCGAGAAAGACGCGGGGCTCGCCGTCCAGCCCTTTCTGAATGTATATGACGCTCTGGTTTTGGAGCCCGTCATTCTTGGTGAAAAAGTAATATTCTCCGATGCGGAAGGGCGCTGAATAGCGCGGGTAGTTATAGATCTCGGCCAGCCGGGCCTGGACCCTATCACGGAACGGGATTTGAGCCAGATAGCCGAAGGTGACGGCATTCTGGGATTCCACCCACTGCTTGACGTTTTCAGCCCGGTCATCTTCGAGCCAGCGGTAGGGGTCGGCAACCTTAGCCCCGAAGTAGTCATCGACCACGTCTCCCTTTGCGGTCACGGAGTAGGTGAGGCTGGGCTGTTTTTCCTTGCAGCCGAACGGAGCCAGAAGGAGCAGTAAGACCGGAAGCAGGATGAATAATTGTCTCTTTCGCATGATCTCTCCTTTTCGACTTCAGTAAACGATTCGCCGGCGGCCGTCCTCTGGAATGGGCCGCTGGCCTTTCATCGATCATCTCTTATAAACGAATATCGTATGCTCCTGCCCCGTTCCATCCTGGAGAGTGACATAATCGACTTCCTTTTCTTCCCAGCCGGGGATGGAGTAATTATGGGATACGACCGGAGTGCCGGGTCTGAGCTGCGCTTCGAGAATCGGCTGAAGCAAAGCATTGGATTCAGGAAGCAGATAGATGGTAACGGCCGTGGCCTTTCTGATATCGGATTTCATGATATCCTGGAGCCGGAATTCCACCAAGGGCTCGACTCCCGCCTCTCTGGCCGCTCTGATGGATTCCTCAATCCGCTGAGGGTCGATATCAATGCCGATGCCCCGAGTGCCGAACTTTCTGGCGGCCGTGATGACGATCCGGCCGTCACCACAGCCGAGGTCGAAAAGGACGTCGTCCTTGCCGACCCCGGCCAGTTCAAGCATTTTATCGACGACGACCATCGGCGTGGGAACGAACGGGGCCAGGTCGGCCACGCCGAAGAGGCCGTGCGAACCGCTGTAAAGCTCAAGGTTGTCGTCCGCATCATAACGGAACGTGTAGGGAAGACCGCACTCGAGCCGGTAATCGATCTGTTGGCCCTGCCGCTCGAACGTGATGTCCAGGGGAGTCTCGCAGGGCCAGCGGTCGAGAGCGTTCGGCTTAAGATATCGGACGGTCGGCTGGTTGTCTCGGATGAGCTGTCGGATCGAATAGCGGACCATCTCTTTGGTCAGGTTGCGGACGGTCGTTTCTTTCCGGGCAGGCGAGACGCCCGAGACCTGTCCTCCCGCTGCCGTGACGGCGATCGCACCGGCCAAAATCCCCTGGACGAGGGCGAGAGCAAGGGCTTTTCTTTTTATCAAAAGTGGACTACCAGGCTCGTGTCAAACGAAAACAGGACTCTGTTCTGGAGAAATTCCCAGGAGGTCGTCACGTAGGAGATTCCCAGAGCGCCGGAAAGACCAAACCGTCCTTTGCGGACTTCGACTCCGGAGAGAAAGGACGGGCCATAGAGGGACTTTTGTTCACGGCTGAAAACGTAGTCGTAATCCCAGATGCCGATGACTACCTGGGCGGCCTCCACTCTCAGGCCGCCGTATTGGAAATCTAGATAAGGGAAGAAAAGAGGAGATTTGACGGGAAGATAGTACTTCAGGCCGACGCTCCATAACGTCTCGTTCTTGACCCAGTCGGTTTCCGAGAAGATGAGTGTCGTCGGGAACATTCCCGCTCCCGCATGAACGGCGACTCCCCCCCCGGTGGAGAGCTGAAGGCAGGCCCCGGCCCCGCCGAAGGACGATCCATAGCCGAGCCCGATAGACAAACCGCCCGGTCCCTTTCTTTGAACCGGGATCCGGGCCGGCTTGACGATCTGAGGCTGGGTCGGCTTTCCCTCGGGCTGGGGCTTTTCATCTTTCTTTTCTTTCGAGGTCGGTTTTGGAGCGGGGATTTCCCGAGGTTCGGTTTCCCTTTTCTTATCCGGCGGCAGAGTCGGTTCAGACTTTTGCACGACCGGTGGCACCGGCTTCTCCATCACAACAGGAGCGGCCGCTTCAACCTTCCAGGGCGGCTCCAGGAGAGGCGCCGCCCTGCGGGGGAATGCATATTTTCTGCTCCCGGGGAG
>JBAUIH010000020.1:0-3344 GCA_049682755.1 Candidatus Aminicenantales bacterium
GCATCAGCCTGGCCGTCGGGTTCACCGCTTCCAAGATCCTCTGGCTGATACGGAATGAGCCGGAAAATTACAGGCGCCTCAAGACCGTTCTTCTCCCCCATAATTACCTCAACTTCTGGCTCACCGGCAAAGCGGCCATGGAATATGGCGATGCCTCCGGAACTGGATTGATGGATATCCGGAGGCGGGTTTGGCATCGAGATGTGCTGGCTCTCGTCGACCCCTCCCTGGAAGAAAAGCTCCCCCTCGTCCGTCATCCGGAGGAACCCCTGGGTGGGCTCAAGAGGGATATCGCCAAGCGCTTCGGGATGAAGGATGTCCTCGTCTCCAGCGGCGGAGGGGACAACATGATGGGGGCCATCGGGACTGGCAACGTCAAGCCCGGGGTTTGCACCCTGAGTCTGGGGACATCCGGCACGGTCTATGCATACTTCGACAGGCCGTTTGTGGACCCGGACGGGGAGATCGCCGCTTTCTGCGACAGCACCGGCGGCTGGCTTCCTCTGCTCTGCACCATGAACGTCACCAACACAACCGAGCTTTTCAAGTCCATTTATGGGCTCTCCAACCAGGAGTTGGAAGCACTCGCATCAAGGGCTCCCGCCGGCACGGACGGTCTCGTCTTTCTTCCCTTTATCGACGGCGAAAGGGTCCCTGCCCTGCCTTTTTCGACCGCGGTCATTTTCGGACTCGACAGGAGGACTTTCAACGCTGCCCACCTGGCTAGGTCGATTATGGAAGGGGCAATCCTCAATCTCGGCTACGGATTCTCCCGGATGCGGGCGCTCGGGCTCAAGCCGGACCAGATCAGGGCAACGGGAGGGGGAGCCAAGAGCCCGCTCTGGCTTCAAGTCGCGGCCGATGTTTTCAAAACCCCTGTCGTCACCCTCGCCGAACAGGAGGCGGCGGCCTATGGAGCGGCGCTGCAGTCGATCTGGAGTTTTGAAAATGAGAAAGGCCGGAGCGTCGGCATCGCTGATGTCGTGGCTGAGAGAGTCAAAACGGAGAAGCCGGCCATCGAGCCGCAGAAGAAGAATCTCGCCCTCTATGATTCGCTCCAGGAGAGGTTCAACTCCCTCTGGAGGACGCTATCCGAAGAATTCAGGGCCCATCGGGAAATGACGGGATGAGGGCGAAGGGACCTCAGTCCCGGCCACGCCTCTCAGGTCCAGCCGAATTCGTATCCGGCCTCGTACATGGCGATGATATTCTCGACCGGGGTGATCGGCTGGATGTTGTGGCAGGGCGCCAGGATGTAGCCGCCCCCCTTCCCGAGGATATCCAGGTTCTCGCGGGCCTCGCGGCGGACATCCTCCGGGCGGCCGAAGGGAAGCGTGTTCTGGTTGTCCATGGCACCGTGGAAAACCACCTTTGAGCCGAATTTCTGTTTGAGCTCCGCCCGGTCCATTCCTGTGTTCCACCACTGGATGGGGTTGAGGATATCGATGCCGGCTTCGACCATATCAGGAACAACCCGGCGACAGTTGCCGTCGTTGTGGTGAAAAACGATCGCTCCTGCCTGGTGAACCAGGTCGATCATCCGCTTCATGCCCGGCAGAAGAAACTCACGGATGTGGTCCAGCGAAATCATCAGGTCGTTCTGGCCGCCCATGTCCTCGGCCACATAGGTCAGCGTGACCTTCCCCGGAATCCGTTCATAGGTGCGGACGGTGTCCTCATAGGCCAAATCGAAAAGCCGGCCCAGGCAATAATGGACCATCTCGGGGTGTTCGACCAAATCCACGAAGGCCTGCTCCTGGCCGCGCAGGTCTTTGTAGATCAGGAAAGGCTCGGAGCCGCCGCCCCGGATGGGATACATCTCTCGTCCCCTGATCTGACCCCGGAGGACGTTGTAATCCCACCAGTCCGGGTTCGGCCACTGATAATGGCGGTCGATCTCCCCGACCGACCGATAAGCGGCCAGAGGATGGTGAACACACTCATCGTAAGAGCCGGTCCCGTAACCCAGAGAGGCGTGTTCACGGCCGAAGACATCGGTCCGCCGGGGAAGCCGAGGGCCCCGGTATTCAGGGTGGACCCGCACCACATAATCGACCTGGAGCTTGGCCAACGCTTGCCGGGTCGTTCGGCAACCGAGGTGTTTCCTCAAAAGGGCCGAGGTCTCATCGGTCCCCCAGTAATCCATCGGCACCCGGTCAGGTTTCTGGCGCCCGGCAACGGCCAGCCATCTCTCCTTGGGGGTCATTGTCTCTTTAGGCATGGGCGTCGATCCCAAAGGGATAGGCCCGTCCCGCCAGATGCTCTGCTCATCTCCTCTAAGTTCAGTGCCGGTGCAAGTCCTTGTGCATGATCCTTCGCGTCTCATGCAGCCGGTCATCGGCCGGGAGGTCGGCCAACCTTTGATTCATGGTTTCATCATCCTCGGCTTGGAGCATCTTGGCCACGTAATCGATGACGCTGGACGGAAAAACCCCGTCCCTTTCGTAGAGTTCGCGCTTCTCGAGAAGAATCCGGCTCGATTCGACGCAACTCCGAGGCAGGGCGGGAAGCCTCCGGAGAAGATCCTCGTCGGCAAAGATGTTGCCCTGAACATAGAGTTGATCGGCCAGTTCAAGCGGCCGGTTTTTCTTGGGAACCGATTCGTCCTCCCGGAAGGCCCAATCGGCGGCCATCATGATCCCGGCCAGGAGGAGATGTATAATGGCGCTGCCGTCAGGGCTGCGGAGCTCGATCGTCTGCCGGCTCTGGACATCGGAAAAATCGGCCGTCTCCTGGGGATTGAGCCGTTTGCCCAGATCCCGCAGGTTGCCCCAGCCCAGAGGAACGCGGATCAAAGCGCTCCGGTTCAGATCGCTCCAGCAGACGCGTGTCGGCGCTTCCTGGTGCGGCACCAGCCGCAGGTAGGCCGACGAGACGGTGTTTCCGAAGGCGGTCAGCGAATCGGCATAGGTGCACAGACCGCCGACTAGACGCCGTGCCCGGGCCGTTAGCTTCCCCTTCTCATCGGCCATGATGTTCTTCCCATTCTTGAGAAGCTTCATGTGAAAATGGAGGCCATTCCCGGCGATTCCCTCTTCAATTTTGGGCGTGAACGTGGCCACGCAGCCGTACTTATAGGCGATGTTCCGGATAAGCCAGCGGCTCAGGACGAGCGCGTCGGCCATTTCTTCGGCAGGACGCGGCGTGAACTCAACCTCGAGCTGTTCGGCCTGCTTGCCGCTGATCTCCTCAAGGTCCGAATGGACGCTTTCGACATAGCCGACCTCGCTATGCGCATATTTGACCGCTCCCGTGATCTGAGCGATCCAGCGCACCATCTCGTTGAGGATCTGGCCGCTCTTGAGATAGGGGGCGGCGGCGTGGTAACCCTGCTGTTTCTGGGC
>JBAUIH010000021.1:0-1643 GCA_049682755.1 Candidatus Aminicenantales bacterium
GGCGAGTTCGAATCAGAGACGCCCTATTTCTACTCGACCTACGAAGAGGATGACGAAGCGCCGCCGCTTCCGGAAAAGAAAGCCATCATCCTCGGCTCGGGACCGAACAGGATCGGCCAGGGGATCGAGTTCGACTACTGCTGTGTCCATGGCGTCTTCGCCCTGCGCGACCTGGGATACAAGACGATCATGATCAATTCCAACCCGGAGACGGTCTCGACCGACTACGACATCTCCGACCGGCTCTATTTCGACCCGCTGACGCTCGAGGACGTCCTGGCTATCTACCGGAAAGAGGACCCGGAGGGAGTGATCGTCCAGTTCGGCGGCCAGACGCCGCTCAAGATCTCGCTCGGCCTCTCCCGGAACGGGGCCCGCATCCTGGGGACAGGTTCGGAAGCGATCGACGAGACCGAGGACCGCGAGAAGTTCGAGCGCTTCCTGGACCGGCTCGACCTGCTGCGGCCGCGAAACGGCCTGGCCAAAAGGCCCGCCCAGGCGCTGCGCATCGCCGACCGGATCGGCTACCCGGTGCTCGTCCGGCCGTCCTACGTCCTCGGCGGGCGGGCCATGAAGGTCGTCCGCGACGAACTGGAAATGGTCAAATACATCGCCTCCAACCGTGAGTATTTCAAGGACCATCCGCTGCTCATCGACGAGTTCATCGAAAACGCCGTCGAGCTCGACGTCGATCTGCTCTGCGACGGCGAAGATGTCTATGTCGGCGGCATCCTCGAGCACATCCAGGAGGCGGGGGTTCACTCGGGGGACGCCACCATGGTCATCCCGCCCTTCTTCCTGGCCGACCGGGTGATCGAGGAGGTGGGGAGGCAGGTAGAGGTCATGGCCAAGGCGCTCGGTGTCGTCGGCCTGATGAATGTCCAGCTGGCCGTGAAAGGGACGAAGATCTATGTCCTCGAGGTCAACCCCCGGGCCTCGCGCACAGTACCCTTTATCTCCAAGGCGACGGGTATCCCGCTGGCCAAGGTGGCCACCCGGCTGATCATGGGCGCGAAACTCAAGGACCTCGACCTCCCCCGGAGAAAGCTCGACCTCTACGCGGTCAAAGAAGCCGTGTTCTCCTTCGATAAGTTTCTGGAAGTCGATCCGGTCCTGGGTCCGGAGATGCGCTCCACCGGCGAGTCCATCGGCATCGACCCGGAGTTCCCCCTGGCCTTCCTGAAGTCCCAGGAGGGAGCCGGGTTCTTCCTGCCCCAGCGCGGCCGGGTCTTCGTCAGTGTGACCGACGAGGACAAGCCGAGGATCCTTCCGCTTCTCGAGAAGCTCGACCTCCTCGGGTTCAGCTTTCTGGCAACGGAAGGAACGGCCCAGTACATGCGCCGCCACGGGTTCAAGGTCGAGACGATCGGCAAGGTCTCCACGGAGCGGAAAAACATCCTGGACGACCTCAGCCGGGGCCTGGTGCGGATGATCTTCAACACCCCGGCCGGGACCCAGGAGGTGCGCGACGCCCAGAAGATCCGGCGGGTGGCCTTCAGCTACAGGGTTCCTTGCTATACGACCGTGCCCTCGGCCAGCGCCGCGGTCAAGGCCATCGAAATGAGGAGAACGGTCGCGCCGTCGCTTGTCTGCCTCCAGGACTTGTGGGGCAAAGCATGAAAAAATTAACAGCCCTCCGCAGA
>JBAUIH010000022.1:0-71091 GCA_049682755.1 Candidatus Aminicenantales bacterium
CCCCCTCCGCTACGGGGGCCTTAGGGCGCCTCCGTGCACACCAGTCTTTGTTTTCAACAGAGAGGAAACATGCTAGAATACGCTTGCCACGAGGGCGCGGAGAGGTGCTGGAGTGGTCGATCAGGAACGCCTGCTAAGCGTTTGTCCTGGTTTACGCCGGGACCGTGGGTTCGAATCCCACCCTCTCCGCCAGCTTCCTGTTCGATCATTGTGAAATATCCATCCATTTCCGGCGGTTTTGACAACCGGGATATCCTTTGATATAGCTAGTTCACAGATGAGCCTTCACATTATTCTTGTCGGGCTCGGCCAGGTTGGCCTTTATCTGGCCAAGATGCTTTCCCGAGAGAACCATAACGTCGTCGCCATCGAGTCCGACCTGCCATGTTGCCGGGAGGCCGGCGAAAACCTGGACGTCCAGGTTCTGCACGGCCAGGGCACAGACCATCGGCTTCTGGAGCTGGCCGGCATCCGGCAGGCGGACATGATCATCGCTCTCACCGGGAACGACGATCAGAACGTCTTGACCTGCCAGATGGCCGCGCGCTATGGTGTCGGGCGTAAAATCGCCCGCATCCGCAATCCCCTGTTCTATGAGAACCCCCCGCTTTTTAACCTGTCCCAGTGGGGTGTGGATGTGGCCATCCAGCCGGAAATGGAAACGGCCAAGGAGATCGTCCTCCTGATCAAGCGGAGCGCGGCGACGGACGTTTTGGAGTTCGCCGAGCACAAGGTCCAGCTCATCGGCATCCGTCTCGATGGGCTCTGTCCCGTCCTCAACGAGACGGTTCAAAAGATCAGCCAGAAGTATCCGGAACATGTTTTCCGGGTGGTCGCCATCTTAAGGAATAACAAGACCATCATCCCGGGGGGACAAGATCTCTATCTTCAAAGGGACCAGGTCTTTTTCATGGCCGAATCGGAGATTATTCCAAAGATCGCCGTCTTGATGGGCAAATCCGACGAGAAATTGAACCGCATCATGATCCTGGGAGGGGGGAAGATCGGCCGATCTACGGCCCATCTCCTGGAAGAAGAGAAGGACCTGGAAATCAAGCTGATCGAATCGAATCCCGACAAAACGCAGCGGCTGGCCGATGAGCTTCTGCACACCTTGGTCATTCAGGGGGACGGCAGGAATTTCGACCTCCTGGCTACGGAAGGGATCCTCGAAACCGATGCCCTGGTGAGCGTCACAGACGACGAAGAAACCAACATCCTGGTCAGCCTCCTGGCCAAACATCTGGGCGTTACCAAGACGATCGCCCTGGTCAGCCGGGAAGAGTACCTCCCTATCATGGCCCCGATCGGAGTCAACGCCGCCGTCAACATCAACCTCATCACCTCCAATTCCATCCTCCGGCTGATCCGGCGCGGCGACGTCGTCTCTCTGGCCAGCCTGCCCGGAGTCGACGCGCAGGTAGTCGAATACAAAGTCCCCGCCGGAGCTAAGATCGCCAAGAAGCCGCTGAGCAGGATCGATTTTCCCAAAGATGCCATCGTCGGTGCCGTAACCCGGGACGGCGGTGTCATCATTCCCATAGGAGAAACCCTGATCCAGCCGGGAGACCATGTTGTCGTCTTTTCGCTGCCGCGTGTCCTGCCGGATGTGGAAAAGCTCTTTATGCGCTGAAGAAACAGGATGAATTTCCGGGCCGTTGTCGCCATTCAGGGATTGTTGCTCGTTTTCCAGGGGCTTTTCATGCTCCTGCCCATCGCCTTTTCCCTTAACTATAGAGATGACGACGTCGTTCCCATCCTCATTTCCGCCGGGATCACTCTTGCGGTCGGCTTACTATTGCGCTTGCTCGGACGATTCCAGGGCGAATTGCGGCTCAAGGACAGTTTTGCCACGGTCTCTTTCGGCTGGGTCTTCGCCGCCCTGTTCGGGGCCCTGCCCTTTTTCATATCGGGATACATTCCTTCCTTCACCAACGCCTTTTTCGAGGCCATGTCCGGTTTCACCACCACCGGGGCCACCATCCTGACCGAAGTCGAGGCCCTGCCGCACGGGTTGCTTTTCTGGCGGAGTCTGACCCATTGGCTGGGAGGGATGGGGATCATTGTCCTGTCCCTGGCCATACTCCCCCTGCTGGGCGTCGGCGGAATGCAGCTCTACAAAGCGGAAATCCCGGGCCCGACGCCGGACAAGCTGACCCCGCGGATCCGGCAGACGACCACATCGCTCTGGGGAGTCTATGTGCTCTTGTCCGTTGTCGAAACCGGGCTGCTGATGGCGGGCGGCCTGAGCCTCTTCGACGGCCTCTGCCACACGTTCGGGACCATGGCCACCGGAGGTTTCTCCACAAAGACCGCCGGCATCGGCTATTTCGGCAGCGTTTACCTCGAGACGGTCATCATCGTTTTCATGGTCCTGGCGGGGACGAATTTTGCGCTCCATTTCCACAGCATCAAAGGCCGGCCCTCGGCGTATTGGAAGAGCGAAGAATTCAGGTTCTACTTGGGGATCATGCTTTTCTTTACGGCCTTGATGACGATCGCCAACGCGTTGGCTTTTTTCCCAAAGGTGCTCGAATCGTTCCGGCATTCTGTTTTTCAAGCGGTCTCCATCACCACGACGACAGGCTTCACGACCTTCGACTTCGGTCAATGGCCGGCGGCGGCCCGGATCATCCTGCTTGTCCTCATGTTTGTCGGCGGGAGCGCGGGCTCCACCGGGGGGAGCATCAAGATCTTGAGGATCATGATCCTGGTCAAGCAGGGAAAAGCCGAGCTCACAAAATTGCTCCATCCCCGGGCCGTAGTCTCCGTCCGCGTGGATGGCCAGCCTGTCCAGCCGCCGGTCGTCATCAATATTCTCAGTTTCATTTTTCTTTACATCATAATCTTCGTCGCGGCCTCCCTGATCATGAGCCTTCTGGGGCTCGATCTGGTCAGCGCCTTCTCCTCGGTCGCGGCAACCCTGGGGAATGTCGGCCCCGGACTTGGTACCGTGGGGCCGGCCGCCAACTACTTGCACGTGCCCGTGATCGGCAAGTGGATACTGGCTTTTTGCATGCTGGCCGGGCGGCTCGAGATCTACACCGTTCTTGTTCTCTTCACCAGGGAATTCTGGAAATAGAGTGAGTGGGCGGCCCGGGACGGGTCTTTCCATTCAGTCGAGGAGGGAGAAAATGAACAAGCGGCGCCCTTGGATATATCTCTTTCTTGGGATTGTGCTTCTCGTCCCGGGATGCCAGAAACCCCCGGACCCCAATTCTTATCTGGAAGTGCGGAAGGCATTCCAGGATCCGCCCGCGGAATACCGGAGCGCGCCGCTCTGGGTCTGGAACGACCGGGTGACCAAGGACGCCATCGAAACCCAACTGGCCGATTTCCAATCGAAGGGAATCGGCGGCGTGTTCATCCATCCCCGGCCTGGCCTGATCACGCCCTATCTTTCGGAGGCGTGGCTGGAGCTCTTCCGGCACGCCGTAATGACGGGGAAATCTCTGGGGATGAAGGTTTGGATCTATGACGAGAATTCCTATCCTTCGGGCTTTGCGGGAGGGATTGTCCCGGAAGAGATGCCCGATTCCATAGGACTGGGGCTGAAAATGTCTCAGGCTAAGCGACTCCCGAGGTCCTTTGAGGTGAAACCAGCGACCGTTTTGAGAAAAAGCGGCACCGGATTCGAGGATATCACTTCGCCGGCTCTCCAGTTAGGGGAGGCAAACAATTTCGGGGAGGGCATCTACTATATTTTCAGCACCCAGAAGGCCAAGTTTTCTCCCTGGTTCGGCGGATTCACCTATGTCGACCTCATGCGCCGCGACGTTACAGAAAAGTTCCTGGATGTCACCCTCAACGCCTATAAAAGGGTCATCGGGGACGAATTCGGCACTGCAGTCCCCGGGAGCTTTCAGGACGAAGCCCACATCCACCCGGCGGGAGGACCGGACACCGTCAATTTCACACCTCAATTGTTCGAAGTCTTCCAAAAGAAATGGGGCTACGACTTGCGTCTTCATCTGCCTTCGCTTTTTGAGGAGGTCGGCGATTGGCTGATGGTCCGTCACAATTTTTATGCGACGACGCTCGGGCTCTTCATCGAGGGTTGGGCGAGACCATACTTCGAATACTGTGAGGTCAACAACCTTCAGTTGACCGGGCATTACTGGGAGCACGAGTGGCCGATTCCCAGGCTCAGCCCGGATAACATGGCCATGGCCGCGTTTGCCCAAATGCCCGGAATCGACTGCCTGATGAACCAATGGGAGACGGGTCCCCACGCCCAGTTCGGCAATGCCCGGGCCGTCAAAGAGATCCGCTCGGCCGCCAGCCAGCTCGGCCGGCCGCGCACTCTATCGGAAACGTACGGCGCGGGAGGCTGGGACCTCACCTTCGGGGACCAGAAGAGGATCGCCGACTGGGAATTCGCGCTGGGTATCAACTTCATCAATCAGCACCTCTCCTATATGACCATCATGGGTGCCCGGAAGCGCGATCACCCACAGTCCTTTTCTTATCACGAACCCTGGTGGCCTGCTTACAGGATCATGGGCGATTACCTGGGGCGACTGTCCGTGGCCATGAGCAAGGGCGGACAGATGAACAAGATCCTGGTCCTTGAGCCGACGACGACCGCCTGGATGCATTATTCCCCGGGGACCTCGTCAGAGAGACTGACAGCCGTCGGCGAGGGCTTCACGGATTTCATCAACCGGCTGGAGGCAACCCAGGTCGAATACGACTTAGGGAGTGAAGACATCCTCCGGAATCACGGCCGGGCCGAAAACCAGAAACTAGTGGTCGGAGAACGAAGCTACGATGTCGTCGTCCTCCCGGCGGAAATCGAAAATCTCAACGAACCGACGCTGGATCTTCTTTCCCGTTATCTCGAAGCAGGGGGGCGCGTGCTCTGCCTGTCAGAGAGGATCAGTTTTATCGACGGTAGGCCCTCCGACAGACCGGACAAGCTGGCTTCCGCCCATCCGGCGGACTGGGTATCTAAAACGTCCGACGAAGCGGTCGAGGACCTCACTGAAGCCTGCGTGCCGGATATCCATTTCTCCAATATAGAGGGCGACCCGAGTATGTTTTTCCATCATCGGCGGGTACTGTCGGACGCCGAGGTGGTCTTCCTGGCGAACATCAATTCCACTGAAGGAATGAGCGGGCAGTTCGAGGCCCGGGGCCAAGCGGTCGAGACTTGGGATCCGTTCACGGGGAAGGTCTCTCCTTATCCGGGCGTGCCGCAGGAAGGGCGTGTCGCGGTGAAGTTCGAGATTCCGCCCGGCGGAAGCCGGCTGTTCTGCCTCCGGCCGAAAAAGGGATCCCGCCTCGAGGAGAGTGAATCCCAGTGGGGAGAACACGTCCCCGATGGTGAACTCAGCATCCGGGCCGAATCCCCCAATATCCTGACCATTGATTACTGTGACCTGAAGATCGGAGACCGTGAAGTGAACGGCCTCTATTTCTACGAAGCCCAACTGAGGGCATTCCAGCACTACGGCCTCGACCGCAACCCGTGGGACAGCGCCGTGCAGTATAGGACGAACATCCTCGATCTCGATGACTTCGCGCCAAACTCGGGTTTTGAAGCCGCCTATTGGTTCGAGGTCGGGCCCGGGCTCGATTTTTCATCGTTCGAACTTGTGGTCGAACGGCCGGCGCTTTATCAGGTCTATGTCAACGAACAGAAGGTCGAGCCGCTCCCGGACCGCTGGTGGCTCGACCGGGCCAACGGAGTTTTCGAGATAGGGAGCCAGTGCCGGCCCGGACGAAACCGGGTCGCTTTGAAAGCCTCTCCCTTCACCATCCACACCGAACTCGAGCCCATCTTCATATTGGGTGACTTTGGCCTGGAGAGTACAGACAAAGGATTCCTTTTGGTACCGGCAGCTGCTTTGAAGCCCGGCCCCTGGTCGGAGCAGGGGCGGCCGTTCTATCCGGGCGGTGTGATCTACTCCAAGACCTACACGCTGGGTCCTCCCGATCCCCGGAGAGAGCGCGTTGTTGTCAGCGTGGGCGAATGGCGGGGGTCTGTGGCCGAGGTCAGAGTCAACGGGAAGAGCGCGGGATATGTCGTCTGCGCTCCTTTTGAACTGGACATCACGGACTCCCTGAGCGCCGGCAGGAATACGGTCGAAACCATTGTCTTCGGCACGCTCAAGAATACCCTTGGACCTCACCACAACAGCCCGGCGTTGGGCACGGCCTGGCCGGGGATGTTCCAGAAAGGCGCCGAAGGCGGATATCCCCCGGGGTCTGCTTACAGCCTCGTCGGCTACGGCCTGTTCGAGGACTTCAAAGTCCTGTCCAGGGCTGTAAAATAACCGTTCCTGGTGAACCGGGGCATTTTTCCGGCTCTGATCAGGTCAGGAGAAAAAACAGTGAGTTTGGACCTGTGGCTGGCCGTGCTGGTGATCTCTATCTCGGCCGCCTTCGCCATCTCGGGAAAATACCGGAAAACGCGCTTCATCCATTACGCTTTCAAGCCCCTGACCATGATCCTGATCATCTCTCTGGCCTGGGAGCGGGTGACGGCTTGGCCCTCGGTCTATGGATACTTCATCCTTTCCGGCCTCTGCGTGTCGCTTCTCGGTGACATCTTCCTGATGCTGCCGCCGAGATACTTCCGGCCGGGGCTCCTCGCTTTTCTCGCGGCCCAGGTGCTCTATATTTGCGCTTTCAGTCGGGATCTCCGGTCGCTCTCCATTTTGCCTATGTTAATTGTTCTTGGCTACGGCGCCTTGGTCTACCTGTTTCTGTTCCGCTCCCTCGGCAAGTACCGCTGGCCCGTGCTGGCCTATATCCTGGCCATATCGGCCATGGCCTGGCTGGCTTTCAACAGGCATCAGACCCTGTTTGAGAAGGAAAGCCTTCTGGCTATGGTCGGCGCCGGGTTGTTCCTGTTGTCGGACTCGTTGAATGCCGTCAACCGCTTCAAGAAGCCCTTCAAACCGGCGCAGGCGTTGATCCTGGGGACGTATTTCGCCGCTCAGCTCTTATTCGCCCTATCGGTCTAGACCTCCGTGAATGCGGAGTGATCCTCCCCCCGCCGGATTTCAGGTCTGGACACGAGGCGGATGGGGGGCGGACCTGCTCAGCAGGGCAACGCACCAGAGGTGGAGAGGGCCCACGGGTTTGAGTTTTTCGAGACAATAATCCACCAGTTTCGGCGAGAACAGTTCTTCTGGAATGCTCGTTTCCTGCCAGGCATGGAGGCCGTTGTGGAGCAGTAGGCTCGCGTTGGGATGGGAGGCGTCGTAACCCGCAGGCACTCGCTTGTAGTGTTTGCCAGCGATCTGAAAATGCGTTCCTTCGACGATTGTCTTGAGGATCGCGGCCAGCTCCTTCCCGTATTTGGGATGGACGACCGCCCTGCGGTAGGGCCCGATAAGCCAGTCCGGAAAAACATGATAGCCGGCGGCGAGAAGGAACGCCGGCGGCTCGAGGTGAACATAGATACCCGGGCTTTCCATCCGGGAAAGCGGTCCCTCCCAAAAATAAATTCCCAGGTTGGGTTTGTAAGGAGACTTGTCCAAGCTGAAGCGGGTGTCTCTGTTGAGGCGAAAGATGGATTTATTGACCTTGGGAGCGGCCACGATGTTCGGGGAGATGCTCTTCAACCGGGGACCCATTGCGGAGACGAATGCCTTGGCCGGGGCCAGGACATGTTTGTCGTAGATGTGCCGGTTCGCTTCGAACCAGTCCCTGCTGTTGTTTTTCTTGAGCTTTCGAAAGAAAGAGACCGTCTCTTTCGTAAAACCAGAGAACGTGCTTGCTCCATCCATTCGCTTCCACTCCTCTCTCTGTCATCATACATGTTCTCTGTGTCCATTGCATCCATGCCGTTTTGAGTTGACAGAAGCGGTATCATTGGATATAAGATTTTTTACACCCAAAGAAGCTCTTATGAACGCAAAGACCGGTTTTGACAACGAGCGTTACCTGGCCCTGCAGACCGAAGCCATCCTGAAGAGAGTGGAAAGGTTCCACAACAAACTCTACCTCGAGTTCGGAGGGAAACTGCTCTACGACTACCACGCCGCCCGGGTTCTGCCCGGCTTCGATCCCAACGTTAAGATGAGGCTCCTTCAGCAGCTCAGGGACCAGGCCGATGTTCTCCTCTGCATCTATGCCGGGGATATCGAGAAACGGAAATTGAGGGCGGATTTCGGAATCACCTATGACGTCGATGCCCTCAAGCTCATCGACGACCTGGGCGATTGGGGCGTCGCTGTGACCGGGGTGGTGATCACCCGCTATGACAACCAGGCCTCGGCGAAAGTCTTCAAGAACAAGCTGGAGCGGCGCGGCGTCCGCGTCTACACCCACCGCTTCACCCGGGGCTATCCCACCGATGTGGACCTGATTGTCAGCGACGAAGGGTACGGAGCGAACGAGCACATCGAAACCGATCGCCCCCTGGTCATCGTCACGGGTCCCGGGCCCGGCAGCGGGAAGCTGGCCACCTGCCTTTCGCAATTGTATCATGACCATAAAAAGGGCAGCCGGTCCGGCTATTCCAAATTTGAAACCTTTCCGATCTGGAACCTGCCGCTCAAGCACCCGGTCAATATCGCCTATGAAGCGGCGACGGCCGATATCGGCGATTTCAACCTGGTCGATCCTTTCCATCTCGAATCCTACGGCCGATCGGCGGTCAACTACAACCGCGATGTCGAGGTTTTCCCCGTCCTCAGACGGATCCTCGAGAAGATCACCCATGAACAAGCGCGCTACCTTTCCCCGACGGACATGGGAGTCAACTGCGCCGGCCTAGCGATCACCGACGACGCGGTCATCCAAGATGCCGCCAAGCAGGAATTGATCCGGCGGTACTTCCGCTACCGCTGCGAATATGCGCTCGGCGTCGTTGACAAGGAAACCGTCGAGAGGGCGGAGCTACTGATGAAAGAGCTCGGTCTCGAACCTCAAGACCGGATCGTTGTCTTGCCGGCCAGGAGGGCGGCCGAGGAAGCCCGGGAAAACGGGAAGGGGAACAACGGAGTCTTCTGCGGAGCGGCCATCGCGCTTCCGGATGGCACGATCATCAGCGGCAAGAACTCGCCGCTCATGCACGCAGCCTCGAGCCTTCTCTTGAACGCCATCAAAAAGCTGGGCGGGATTCCGGATCAGATTCATCTCCTCTCTCCGGCCATCATCGATTCCATCCGACACCTCAAGCAGAACATCCTGGGTGCGCGGGCGGTGAGCCTGGACGTCGAGGAGGTGTTGATCAGCCTGAGCATCAACGCTTCCGCCAACCCGACGGCCCAGGTCGCTCTGGAAAAGCTGCCTGAGTTGAGAGGTTGTGAAGTCCATCTCACCCACATCCCGACTCCCGGCGACGAGGCGGGACTGAGGCGCCTCGGAGTCAACCTGACGAGCGACCCGACGTTCTCGAGCAAGAATCTTTTTGCCCATTGAGGTCTGTAATTTTTGACAAGGAGAGATCATGAGAAAGTGGAGACATCGGAATCTTTTTATGGTGTTGGCTGTCCTTGTGATCGTCATCGGCTCGTGCCGGACGGCGGTCCAAAGCGACGAATGCCGGCTCCGTTTCGGCGTGGCCTTCCCAGGGGAGAAATCGGCGGAGCCTCTCGACGGCCGGATGCTCCTGCTCATCTCCGCGGACGATTCGGCCGAGCCGCGCTTCCAGATCAGCGACGGCGCGGGGACCCAGTTGGCTTTCGGCCTTGACGTCGACGGGCTCAAGCCCGGAGAAACGGCTGTCTTCGACGGGACTGTTTTCGGCCATCCGTTAAAGAGCCTGGCTGAGCTTCCAGCCGGCGAGTATTGGGTGCAGGCTTTTCTCAACCGCTACGAGACCTTTCATCTGGCCAGCGGCCAGTCGGTCCAGCTGCCGCCCGATAAAGGGGAAGGCCAGAGCTGGAGTCGGAAACCGGGAAATCTCTACAGCCTGCCCGCCAAGATGACGCTTGATCCCAGGAAGGACGAGCTGATCAGGGTCGTCATCGACCAGGAGATTCCCCCCATCCCTGACCCGCCGGAGACGAAATATATCCGACATATCAAGATCCAGAGCAAACTCCTGACCGAGTTCTGGGGGAGGCCGATGTATCTGGGCGCCTGGGTCCTGGTTCCTGAAGGTTTCGATGAGCACCCCGAAGCCCGTTATCCGCTGATCATCAACCACGGCCATTTCCCCTACACGTTCGGCGGCTTTAGCGAGACTCCTCCCGACCCGGAACTCGAGCCGGATTACAGTCCTCGCTTCCGGCTCGAAGGATACAACCGGATTCAGCAGGAATATGCTTACGAGCTCTATAAGTACTGGATCGCCAAGGACACGCCGCGTTTCTTGATCGCCGAGATCCAGCATGCCAACCCGTACTACGACGATTCCTACGCGGTGAACTCCGCCAACCTGGGACCCTATGGCGACGCGATCACCTACGAGCTCATCCCGGCGCTCGAGGAGACATTCCGCGGCATCGGGCAGGGCTGGGCGCGCTTTCTATACGGGGGCTCGACAGGAGGATGGGAAGCGCTGGGCGTCCAGATCTTCTATCCCGACGAGTACAACGGCTGCTGGGCTGCCTGCCCGGACCCGATCGATTTCCGGGCTTACACGATCGTCAACATCTACGAGCATAAAAACGCTTACCATGTCGACAGCCGGTGGAAGAGGACGCCGCGGCCGGGACAACGGAATTGTCTGGGCGAGGTCAGCTGCACTCTCGAGGAATCAAACCACCGCGAGCTGGTCATAGGAACGAAGTCGCGTTCGGGAGATCAATATGACATCTGGGAGGCCGTCTATTCACCGGCCGGCGAGGACGGGTATCCCCAGAGGATCTGGGACAAACGGTCGGGCGAGATCAATCCCTCGGTCGCTCAATACTGGAAAGAGCATTATGATCTCCGCTATATCCTCGAGCGTGACTGGCCAAAGATCGGCCCTAAGCTCAAAGGCAAGATTCATATCTACTGCGGCGACATGGACAACTACTACCTGAATAACGCTGTCTATCTCATGGAGGAGTTCTTGGAAAGCACCAAAGATCCGTACTACGATGGCGAGGTCGATTACGGCGACCGGGCCGAGCACTGCTGGAACGGCGATCATACCCGGCCGAACGCCATCTCGCGGCTGCGCTACCATCAGATGCATATTCCCAAGATCATGGAGCGCATCAAGATGTCGGCGCCCCCGGGAGCGGACCTGACCAGCTGGAGGTATTGACGGACATGTCCCCACATCGCGCTTATTATCATTCTCCTATCGGGACGATCGAAATTATCGGGACTGAACAGGGCATCAGGGCGCTCCGTTTCACCGGCCGGAAACCCGGTCGTCAAGATCGGCCTCATCCCGTTTTGAGGGATGCCGTTTCGCAGATCGATGAATATTTTCGAGGTCATAGGAAAGTCTTTCGACTGAAACTTGATCTTGAGGGAACAGCCTTTCAAAAGAAAGTCTGGCGACGTCTCCTCAGAATTCCTTTCGGTCTGACGGCTTCCTATGGGGAGGTGGCCGTAGCGCTTGGAATGCCCGGGGCGGCCCGGGCAGTCGGGCAGGCCAACCATCACAACCCTGTCGCCGTCGTCATACCTTGTCACCGCATTATCGGCGCTGAGGGCCGGATGGTCGGTTATGGGGGAGGCCTCTGGAGGAAGGAGTGGCTTCTGGCCCATGAAAAGGAGCTTTCCTAGAGCCTGCAAAAGGAGGTCGAGATCATGAGGTCGAGATACGAGTGGGTGGCCGCGATCGTCCTCCTGGCGGGACTGATCGCATCGTGTTCGAGACCGGACGCCAAAGACCTCGTCCTGGCTAAATTTTCTTGTGATAGCCAGGACGGGCTTATCTCTCAGGTGGGCGTCACGATCGACAGCCGGATAAAGAAAGAAGGCCAGGGGGCCCTGAAGATCGTCGTCGCCGAGCCCGCCGTCGTCCGCTTGTTCGAGACCGGCGATATCGACATCGAAGACTCCTTCCTTGTTTATCAGGCCAAGCTGCGAACGGAGGAGTTTCAGGGCCGTGTCTATCTTGAGATGTGGTGTCATTTCGAGGATAAAGGAGAATTCTTCTCCCGCGGGTTCGATGCGACTCTGAGCGGAACGATGAAATGGACCCAGCTGGAGATTCCGTTTTTGCTGAAAAGCGGCGAGAACCCGGACAACGTGAAGTTGAACCTCGTCTGCGAAGGATCCGGCACCGTCTGGGTGGATGATATCCGGATGCTCAAGAGAACGAGGTGAGGAGAGCGCCGGACGAATTGTTACCGCCCATCATGAGGCGCGTCCACGACCTCTGTCTGGCTTGGAACTGGGAATACGACGCCGACTTCGTCGGTCTGCTCGAGGCCGCATGTTCTTCCCGCGGCCTCAGCCTCTGGCAGGTGCCGCCCGGGGCGCTTTCCGATGGTCTTGAGTGCCTGCACCAAGGGAAGACAACATTCAAGACATTTTTGGATAGAGCGTCGGATGCGGACGCCCGTTTTTTGTCCCTTGTGGAATGGTCCGAGGCGCACTCCATCCGCCAGATCAATCCCCATGACAGAGCCGTTCATGCGATGAACAAAGCCTCGATGCATCTGGAGTTCATCACGGCTGGAATCCAGACGCCCTATACCATCATTCTGCCGCCATATGACGAACATCCTCAGATCGATTCTCCCGATACCAGCCCGCTCGGTGACAACTTCATCATCAAGCCCGCGCACGGCGGGGGAGGAGAAGGGGTTGTCTTCAAGGTCTCGTCTGTCGACCAGGTTTTTGGCGCCAGACGGGCGTTTTCCGGCGACCATTATCTGCTTCAGGCACACATCGCGCCAGCGGAACTGGCCGGCCGGCGGGCATGGTTCCGAGTCCTTTATTGCAGCGGCAAGGCCTATTGCTTCTGGTGGGACATGACCAAACCCGTTTATATCCAGGTCGAAGAGGATGAGGAAAGGGAGTTGGGACTTTCTCCCCTCGCGGAGATCACCATGACCATTGCTGGGATTTGCGGCCTGGACCTTTTCTCGACTGAAATCGCGCTGACCGCGGCCGGCGTTTTCGTGGTCGTAGATTACGTCAACAACCCGATCGACCTGCGTCTCCAGTCGGCGGCCTCCGATGGTGTGCCCGACGAGACCGTCCGGGATATCGCCGCAAGGCTGGCCGACCTCGTCCTCGAAAACGTCAATCCGGTCGAGCGAGGTCCCGGCTGAACATCATCAGGCACTCGACGATATCCTGATGGCGAAGAGCCGTCCCGTCCTGCGGCGAGTCGATAATCCGATAGTTGAAGAAGGGGCAGTTCCCTTCGTACCAGCGATGGGTGAGGCCTTGGCCGGCTGCCAGCCTGATCTGTTCCTCTCTTTGGTTGAGCAATCGCCCGAGACCACGGAGATGAACTTCTCTCGCAGGATCGACGCCGAGGATGGTTCTCTGGCCGCCGAAGCTTGTGACCAACAGCGAGAAACCATTTGCCAGCGATGAATGATTCCGGTCGCGGCGGGCCCATTCCTTGAGAAGAAAGCTCGTCGGGTTGCGGACGATGAGGCCATCGACGCGGCGGCTGCCCGCCGACCCGGTCGCCAGGGGAAGGTTCAGGACGACCTTTTCCGACCGCTGCAGGTCGTCAAGATAATGAAAGTGGTCATTCTCCACTTTGCGCATGGCCCTTTGGTAGCGGTCGATCCCGGAGAAAAGCGGGCGGTTTTCCTCGATCTCGTAGCCTTCATCCGCCTTGGAGTGAAGGAAGTGCATGAACTTCAAGCCTTCGGCCAGCCGCGTTCGGTTGATCTCCTCTTCCTCTCTCCTGGCCCCGGCGAAGAGGGCCCGCAGAATGGAATAGGGGGTCGCCGACAGATCGATTTCTCCGGGAAGGGAGGCGGAATCGACCAGGCGGGTATAGCGGGCGATTGTGTGCATCGAAGAATCGACCGTCCCTTTTTCTAGGAGCCTCAGGGTCAGGAAAATCGAGGCCAAAGAATCGAAATCGGGCAACCGGTGAGTGATGACCCGGAGCGGAGGAAGTCCGGGGCCCCGAGGAGCGCCTAAAAACGGGCGCAGGTGATCGAGCACCAGGCCGGGATACTTGACGATGAGAGAAGCCGTGCACTCCGGCTCGGCGTCCGGATGATGATGGTCGATGACGCCCGGGACGGTCCGCATCCCGACATCCAGGACGATTGTCGCCGGCCGGGGATCGAAACGCTCGCCGTAGGGGACGAACTCATAGATGATCTCCATCGCTAGAATCAACCTAAGTTATGTTTTCGTTTTTTGGAGTCCAGGTCTTCGAGGAAGCGGACGATCTTGGCGTTTCCGGAAGGGAACGGAAAGCGTTTCAAGGCGCGGAGGCTCACCCAGCGGTGGACCGAACTCCTCAACCTGGGAGGGTCGTCAAGTTCGCATTCGAAGGCGAACAGGCTGACCTGGAAAAGGCTGTAGGCATGCCGGACCTTGAGGATCAGCTTCGCGCGCCGCGCCTCGACTCCAAGTTCCTCTCTGAGTTCACGGCGGAGCGCTTCGCGGAGCGTCTCTCCCTTTTCCCTCTTTCCGCCCGGAAATTCCCAAAGGCCGGCGAGGAGGCCTTCCGGAGGTCTTTTCTGGATAAGATACCTCCCCTGATCGGTGATGATGCCGACTACGCTTTCGATGCTTTGATAGGACCTTTTCTGGGGCGGAGGGATGACCTCCTGTTCCCCCTTTTGGTAGGCAAGGCAGAACCTCTGGACCGGGCAGAGAAGACATCTCGGGTTCTGGGGACGGCAGACGAGCGCTCCGAGTTCCATCAGAGCCTGATTGAATTCGCCCCCGTTTTCGGCGGGGAAAATGTCCCGGATCCTCTTCCGCAGGATATGATCAGTCCGAGTGCCGGCCTTCCTATGGATTGCGCAAAGCCTCATTCCCACCCGTCTGACATTGGCGTCCAGGACGGGATAGGGTTTGCTGTAGGCGATGCTGAGGACGGCCGCCGCGATATATGGGCCGACACCGGGAAGGGCGATGAGATCCGTGTATTCGCCCGGGACAGAACCGCCGTATCTCCGACAGATCGTCCGGGCCGCCCGGTGGAGATTCCTGGCCCGCTGGTAATATCCCAGACCTTCCCAGGCCTTGAGGACCTTGCGGGGGGATGCCCGGGCCAGGGCATGGATATCCGGGAAGAGTCTGAACCATCGTGAATAATAGGGAAGAACGGCGGGAACGGTGGTCTGCTGGAGCATGACCTCGGAAACCCAGATCCTGTAGGGGTCCTTGGTCTCTCTCCACGGGAGCTTGCGGTGATGGCTCCTATACCATCGCTGGATCTCTCGGGCCAGGGTGTGGTTCGCCTTCTTTGCGGCCATACGTTCCGCCTGTCCTGGGTCGCCGGTCAACCCTCTTTCTCAGTGTCTTCGGCCTTTTCTTTCCCTTTCACGGGCTTTTCGGGGGGAAGGATATTCCAGTCATCGGCTGCCTTAGGCCAATCATCCAGGAATGCAGCATCCACCCGGAAGAGGTATTCGAGTTCCGGATTCCTGACGATAACCTGATTTTTATCCGGGTCTGTGTTGCCGACCTGGACTCTGTATTCTTTGTCTTTGTCGTCCTCCTTGACCCGGACCATCACCTCTACCTGGGGTTCGGCGAGGCCGTAGTCCTTCAGATCGGACGGGGAGTCGACGAACTCAACGGCCTCCAGGCTTTCCACTTTCCGGATGAAACTCTCGACCTTGGCCCCGTCCGCTTCTTCCTTCTCCGCATCCTCAAACCGCCATTTCCCCTCCCCGTCTTTGACGACGCTCAATTCGAGATCCCCCCGTTTGATGTGCAGTCGGGAAGCCTCCCAGCTGTTGAAAACGACGACCTGCTTCTCCCTCAGGTCCTCGACTTTTTTTTCGATGTCGGTGAGGACCCTGTCTTCGACGGTGACGACCTTGGTCGAGAGCGAGGTCGTCGCGTAGACCTTATCGTCCTGCTTGTGGAGGGAGAAAACGACCTCCTGGTTGGCCGCAGGGAGATTGAGCGAGACGACGTATGCGGCGTCCTTGAGACCGAACCGCGAGAGGTCCGCTTCCTGCTTCTCTTCAGCGACGAATTCCTTGGCTCGAAGACCCGAAAGCGTCCGGAGCACGTCCTCGACCCCGCTTTTCTTGGCCAGAGCCTTGACCGGGCTCTCCAGATACCATTCTCCTTCCTTCTTCAGCGCCTTCCAGGCGATATCCTCGGACTCAAGCTTTACGGCGACTACATCGGCGGACTCGAACTTGAAGATGTCTTTCTGGCGAAAATCGAAGATCTTTTTGTCCAAAGCGCTCTTGAGGGTACTGGAAAGCAGGACGATCCGGGGATCGTCCTCCCGTTTGGCGAAGAGTGTATTGTCGAGGGGATTCTCCATGCCGATGAAAATCTTGACCGGTTGTTCTTTGCCCTTGATCCAGAGGGTGAGTTCGCTTCGGGGGATCTCATACTTGGCCGGGTCGCCCTCGGTTTCAACCACCCGGTCGAACTTGAGCGTGGAGAAATCGTCGACCAGGCGGTTGACCTCATAGGCATCGGCCCTGGCTTCAAGCGGTTCCGAGATCAGCCAATCCCCCTTGTCGTCCCTGGCAAAAGTGATGGTCTCATCCTCTTTTTTCAGGGTGAGCTTTTCGATATCCGCTGCGGCCAGGTCGACGAGCGTTTTTTCCTTTTCTTTTTCCTCCTGGCGGGCCTTGCTTTTCGAATCAAAAAACAGTATGGCCGCGAGCAGAACAAGAAAAATCAAAAGGAGGATGAGTGTAGTCTTCGGTTTCATAGCGACCTTCTCCTGACCCAGACAGAAATTCCCAGAATGAGGATAATGAGGGGAAGGATGATGACCGAAACGAAGAAGATCATCCGCCCCTGGGAAGGAGTGAATTGGACGGTCCGGGGAGAAGACGTCTTTGGCTGAATGGAGATCAGGTCCGACTCCTCGGTCAGCCAGTTGACCGTGTTGAGGAAGAGGTTCCCGTTGCCGGAGAGGTTGTAATAGCGGTTGCTGGCGAAATCGGAATCCCCGAAGACGGCCAACCGGCCTTCTTGCTTGGAATTGGCGGCCGGAGGCTCTTCCACCTTCTGCGCCTCCATATTTTCTTCGGACGGTTCTTGAGAGGATTCTTTCTTCTCCGGCGGCTTCACCTCGAGAGTGGCCACGACGGCCAGCGAGACGGGCCCTTGCGTGTCCTTGTCTTTGTCGAAGGTCACCTGCTTCTGGTCCAGCTGCCTTTCAGACCAGGAGTTTGGGCTGGTCTTTCCGAGGGCCGATAGGGTGATCCCTACGGGCTTCGGGTCGGCCGGCTCAACCGATCGGGCATACGGAAAAAAGGTCGCATAACGGAAGTTGCGCGTGATCTCGTGGATCTCGTATTCAGTGATCACCGGCATGAAATAATCCCCCCCGAAGAGCCGAGAGATCGTATCGACGACGACGTCATCCTCGAGCGTTACGCCGAATTGAAGGAGGTAGGGGATCAGGCCGGGAGCGGTCTCCGGGTCGACCATGAAGAAGACGCGTCCGCCGTCTCTGAGATAGTTGCCGATCGTCTCGAGTTCATTCGGCAGGAGGTCCTTTTGAGGTCCCGGGACGACGAGGAGCGAGCAGTCCTGAGGGAAGGTCTCGGAGAGCGCCAGAGTCAGTTTGTTGGCCTCATAGCCCAGCTTCTGAAGCTCGTCCTTGGCGAAAGAATAGCCGAGATCCTCGGCCTGCTCGATGCTGTGCTCCCCATGGCCCTCGAGAAAATAGATGGTCTTCTTGCTCTCCCGGGTCACTTTGATCAGGGCGTTGGTGAGGTCCTCTTCCGTCGTGGTCGTGATCCGGTTTTCGTTGGCGCCCGCTTCCAGGACGGTCGTGCCGTCCTGGGTGATGTTGTAACCCTTGACCAACCCCGGGTTCTTGTCCGGGTCGATGAATTCGTACTTGATCTTCCTGGAGTAGTGGACATAGTTCTTGAGCAGGTCCTCCATCTTGGAGCGGCCGTAATTTCCGTCCCGAAAGAATCCCTTGACCTGGACGTCTTGCTTCAGGTTCTTGAGGACCTGGATGGACTGGTCGGAGAGGCTGTGGAGCTTGGACTCCGTGAAATCGAGACGGTAGTTGTGGCGGGACAGGAAGGAGTTCAGGAGGACGAGGATGGCCAGGACGATGACGACGATGAGGACGAGATTCGACGAATAGAGAAAGGACTTGCGGCTGAGAGTGTTCTTAAGAGTCGGGATGTTGAGAGCGATGTAAACCCCGATGGCAATGATGCCGAGACCGAGCACGACCAGGGCGGCGGATTTCCGGTGCGGCCAGATGCGCATGGCCATCAGGGCCAGAAGCACCATCATCAGCCCGATGGAGTTGAGGTTTTTCTTGAGGGTTTCCACGGCTTATCTCCAACGGCGGGACAGGATCACGGAGTGAGTCAGAAAGATACCGAAAAAGGCGAAGCTGAGGTAATACACCAAATCCTTGGTGTCCAGGATGCCGCGCGTCATGTCGTCGAAATGCTGGAAGATGGAGAGGTAGTTGAGAACGCCTTTCCAGATCCCCGAGGTGGAATAGGAAGCCCAGTTCAGGATCCAGAAAAGAAGCAGCGCGCCGAATGTCAAAATCGCTGAAACGACCTGATTTTTGGTCAGCGAGGAGAAAAAGAGACCCGCGGCAATAAAGGCGGCTCCCATAAGGAAAAGCCCCAAATAGCCGTTCAGGATCTGGGGAAGTTCAGGATTTCCGAAGGCGAAGGCGAATACGGAAAGGGAACCGGACAACCCCAGCATGGCGGCCAGCACGAGGAGCGCCGCCAGGTACTTGCCCAGGACGATCTGGCTGACGCTCAACGGCGAGGTGTAAAGCAGCTCGTCCGTTCCGCTCTTCATCTCCTCGGAAAAGAGACGCATAGTCAAGAGGGGCAGCATGAGCAAGAGGATGATGCTGATGTTGTGAAAGAGAGGCGTGAAAACCATCTGGTTGATGTTCATCTGCTGAGCGTAGTAGGGGTTTTGGGCCATCTGAATGGCCTGAGAGTTGAACCACCAGAGCGCGCTGTAAAAGAAAAAGCCGGTGAGGACCAGGAATACGGCGATGACCACGTAGGCGATGGGCGAGGAGAAGTAGGTCTTGATTTCTTTTTTGGCAATCGACCAGATATTTCTCATTGTTCGATCCCTCCTGAAACGATTTGGCGGTAGAGATCTTCGATATTCAAAGATTCGGTCCGCATCTCCAGGAGTCCCCATCCTTTTTCCACGACCAGTTTGGCCACGGACTCACGCAGGTCTTTGTCCGGACTCCACTCGACGGCCAACTCACCGTTATGGCGGGCGGCCGACTCTACGCCGGGAAGCTCTCTCAAGGCCGCCAGCGCCTCCTCGTGGGCTTTCCGGAGCCTCAGGATGACGCCCGTTTTTTTGCGGAAGGACGCGGTCAGTTCCTCGAGAGACCCCGAGGCCATCAACCGGCCTTCGTTGATGATGGCCACCCCGTCGCAAGTCTGGGTGACCTCCGGCAGGATGTGGGTCGAGAGGATGATGGTATGGTCCCCCTTGAGAGACTTGATCAGCCCGCGGATCTCGATGATCTGGGCGGGATCGAGCCCGATGGTCGGCTCGTCCAGGACGAGGACAGCGGGGTTGTGAATCAAGGCCTGGGCGATGCCGACGCGCTGCTTGTAGCCCCGGGAGATGTTTTGGATGAGCCTTTTGCGGACATCCTTGAGGCCGCTGATCTCGATGGTGCGCTCCAGGGCCGCCTTGCGTTTGCCGGAAGGAACCTGTTTGATGGCGGCAACGAAATGCAGATAATCGGTGACCGTCATCTCAGGGTAAAGCGGAACAACCTCGGGCAAGTAGCCGATGACTTTTTTAGCCTCGTTCGGCTGCTCGAAGACGTCGAACCCGGCGACGGCCGCTTTTCCCTCGGTAGCGGGAAGGTAGCCCGTCAGGATCCTCATCGTCGTTGTCTTGCCGGCGGCGTTGGGGCCGAGCAGTCCCCAGATCTTGCCTTGGTCGACCTTGAAACTGAGGTCCCGGACAGCCACAAGATCGCCGTATTTCTTGGTAAGTTGCTCGACTTCAATCATGCTCTGACCTCCTTTCTCTTTTTAAAACGACCCGTCAAGCCCTCCGGGTTCCCGGCGCCGGCTACATTTTCTCGGGCAGGGGGATGCCCATCAGGGAAAGCGCCTTTCTGAGGATCTTGCGGATGGTGTCAATCGTCAAAATCCGGATATTCCGGAGCTCCGGATCGGCCTCGCCAAGGATCGAGTAGAGATGATAGTAAGCATTGGTCTTCTGGCAGAGATTGAAGGTGAACTTGGCGAGATGCGAAAATTCAAGGGAATAGACGGCGTGGAGGATGATCTCTTCGAGTTGCGCAGCATACAGCATGAGGTCCCAGAAATTGCCGGCCTCGCTTTCTTGAAGCCGCGACACCGGGATGTCCACCCGGTTGCGCAGTGCTTCAAGCTCGGACGGCCCGAGGCCGGCTCGATCCTCGAGCTTCTTGAAAATGCTGTTCAAACGCACATAGGTGTATTGCAGATAGGGGCCGCTTTCTCCTTCAAAACTGAGAGCTTCCTCAAAATCGAAGACGACCACGGAATTGCGGGCGAACTTGAGCATGAAATAGCGGAGCGCCCCGCAGGCGATCTGCCGGGAGATGGCGTCTCTCTGTCCGGCAGGAAGGTCCGGATTTCGTTTTTCGACCTCGACCAGAGCCTTGTCCGCCAGCCGGTCGAGGAGGTCGTCCGCTTTGACACCCAGGCCTTTCCGTCCCGAGACCTCGAGGAAGCTGCGGTCCTTCTCGTTTTCCGAGACTTCGTAGCCGAGCTCTTGCAGGCTCTTGGGCGAAAGGGCGACCATCTCGTAGGAGTAATGAATGGATTTGCCGGCCTGCTCAAGGTAGCCGAGCGAGCGGAGGCCCTGGACGACGATTTTTTGGAGGTAGGATTGGCGGACGTCGATGACGTTGTAAACCTGGCCGGCACGGCCGAAGGCTAAGACATGGTCATTCGGCGTCGTCGTCGTTATCCAGATCGTCCTGCCGTTTTCCTGGAGGAAGGGCTCGTAATAGAAATCTTGACCAAGAAGACCGAATTTCCAAAGCTGATAGGCGATGTCTTTGCCGACATAGGTGACCGTCCCGTCCGAGCGGACAATGATCTTTTCCCGTTCAGCCTCCTCTTCCAACCGCATCACCCAGCAGCCGGCGTTTTCTCCCTGAGAAGACAGGTAAACAGCCTTTTTTTCTTTGAGCTGGCGGAAGGCTTTTTCCCAAAACTTGAGCCCGAGGATGCTGCTTTCGCAGGGGAGGAGGTCATAGTTGACACCGATCCGCCTCATTGTTTCCAGATGGGCTGTGATGATCCGCCGCGAGACGGCCTGACTCATGGCCGCTTCCGGCGATTCACCCTGCTCGATCTTTTGCAGGATTTCGGCCCTTCTGGGTTGGGCTCCGGGGTGGACTTCGAGATAGGAAACGGTCCGGGCATAGAGGTCCCAGCAGAAATAATCGAACTTGCCGGGGATGTGTTCGAGGTCAGCCGGGCTCATTTTCTCCAAATCCATCAATCCGAAGACGACGTCCACCACCTGGACGCCGGTGTCGTCAATGTAGTTCTGGACCTCGACCGTCTCTCCCTTATATCTCAGGCAACGGGCCAGGGTGTCGCCCAAGCAGGCGTTTCGAAGATGGCCGATGTGAGCGGCCTTGTTCGGGTTGATGTTGGTGTGCTCGATAATGACCTTGGAGTGTTCGGAGGAAAGGGAAGATGCGTCGATCGAATCGAGTGAATTGCGGAAGAACGCTTTTCGGTCCAGGTATAGATTGATAAAGCCAGGCCCGGCGACCTCGACTTTCTCGACTCCTTGGAGGTCGGACAGCAAAGGGAGCAGGTCCTGGGCCAGCTTCCGGGGATCGGCCTTCAGCTTTTTGGCCAGTTTGAACGGAAAGGTCAGGCTGAGATCTCCGTAGATCTGCCGAGGTGTGGAGGCGATCTCGATCTCGGCGTCGTCCAGGGCCATGGTCCCTTTGACCCTGGCCAGGATATCTTTTTTCAGCCGGTCTTTGAGCTTGATCATCGGAGTCCACAATTATAGCAAAATTTTGTGCCTGGACAAGGGACTGAGGAGTGATAACGATTCCGGAATGATGGGCACAGGGGGCTGCCCATCAAGAATTTCAAATAATACAGGAATTTTGCTTGGTCGAGACTCCGCTTGCGCCGGGGCGGTTTCTGTGATAAAAAAGAAGATTCTTCCGGAGAGGAGAAAAGCCATGAAAAAAACGCGTCTGCATGATTCCCACAGAAAGCTCAACGGCCGGATGATCGAGTTCTTCGGCTGGGAGATGCCGGTCGAATACAGTGGGATTATTGCGGAGCATCTGGCGGTTCGCGCGTCCGCCGGGCTTTTCGATGTTGGTCACATGGGTGAATTCCTGATTCGCGGAAAAGACGCCCTGCCCCTGGTCCAGTACCTGACTCCGAACGACGCGGCCCGGCTGGCCCCTTATCAAGCCCAATACTCGGCCCTGACAACGCCGCAGGGGACGTTCGTCGATGACCTCTTGGTCTATTGTCTTGGGCCCGAGGAATATTTGCTGGTCCCCAATGCCGCCAATACGGACAAGGACTATGCCTGGATCGTTGCCCATAAGGCCGGGTTTGATGCGGTGGTTGAGAACGCCAGCGACCGCTATTCACAAATCGCCCTCCAAGGGCCCAAGGCCCGGGAGATTCTTCAGACCTTGACTGATGTCGACCTGCTCGGACTCAAGCGTTTTTGGGCGCGACCCGGGAAGGTCGCCGGGCTTGACTCCCTCATCTCGAGAACCGGCTACACGGGAGAAGACGGCTTCGAGATCTACATGACCGCGCCGGAGCCGGGTTTCGTCTGGGAAGAAATCATCAGGACGGGGAGTCCCCACGGTCTTCTTCCCGTCGGGCTCGGCGCCAGGGACACCTTGCGGCTCGAAGCCAACTTGATGCTTTACGGAAACGACATCGATGAGACGACCACCGTGCTGGAAGCCGATCTCAAATGGATCGTCAAGTTCAAGAAAGGGGATTTCCTTGGACGGGACGCTCTGGAGAAGCAGTTGGCGGAGGGGATCAAAAGGAAGATTGTCGGATTCGAACTCAGGGAGAAGGGTATCCCCAGGCCGCACTATCCGGTTTTTGTCAAAGGGCAGAAAGCCGGGGAAGTCACCTCCGGGACATATTCCCCGTATCTGAAAAAAAGCATCGGTTTGGTTTATCTACCGGTCGAGCAAGCTGTGAACGGAGTCGAGATAGAAATCGGGATCAGGGATAAAAGGATTGCGGGTGTGGTCGTTCCGACACCCTTTTACAGGCGGGAGACGAACCCTTGACAGCCCCATTGCCGGTTACCACAACCAGGCGGTTTATTATAAAATGGAGGTCCTCAGGTGATCTGTTGAGAAAGAGGACCGCCAGCGGCTTTTCCAGCCGGATTCTCTGAGAGGAGGCAGATGATGTATCCTAAAGAATTCTATTTCACCAAGGACCACGAATGGGTCAAGATCGAAGGGGATGAGGCCACCGTCGGAATCACGGATTTCGCCCAAAAACAGTTGGGCGATGTCGTCTATGTTGAGCTTCCCGCCGTCGGAGCGCCGCTCGATGTCCATCAGACGATCGGAGTGGTCGAATCGGTGAAGGCCGTTTCCGACATCTACTCTCCGGTCTCCGGAGAAGTCGTCGCCGTCAACGAAGGCCTCAATGATTCTCCCGAAACGCTCAACCAGGACCCGCACGGCCAGGGCTGGATCATCCGGCTGCGGCTCAAGAACAAAGGGGACCTGGAGAAACTGCTGACGGCCGGAGACTACGAAAAATTCCTGGAGGGCTTGGCCCCATGAGCTTCATCTCGCTCAGCGATCCTGACAAGAAGGAGATGTTGGCCCGGATCGGCGTCTCCTCGCCGGACGACTTCTTCCGCTGTATTCCCGAGAGCATCCGGCTGAAGAAAGAGTTGCGTCTTCCTCAGTCCTTGTCCGAACCCGAGCTCGTTGGTCGCTTCGAGGCCCTGGGCCGGAAGAACAAGGCCGGCGACTATCTCTCCTTTCTTGGGGCGGGCGCCTACCGCCATCACATCCCCGCCGTCGTGGATTATCTGAGCGCAAGGGGGGAATTCATCAGTCCCTACACGCCCTATCAGCCTGAGGTCAGCCAGGGGACGCTCCAGGTCATCTTTGAGTACCAGACGCTCATTTGCCAATTGACCGGGATGGAGATCGCCAATGCCTCTCTCTACGAGGGCGCTTCTGCGGCCGCCGAGGCCGTCCTGATGGCCGAGCGCGTCAAGGGCCGGCCGAAGATTCTTATCGCGGGCTCCCTTCATCCCCAATACCGGGAGGTCATCCGCACCTATGTCAAGAATTTGCCCATCCGCATCGAGGAAATCGCCGCCGATAGCCATGGGCAGGTCGACAGCGATGCCCTGAGCCGGGAGATTGATGACCAGACGAGCGCCGTGGTCTGCCAATCGCCCAACTTTTTCGGCGTGGTCGAGGATCTCGACCGGGTGGCCGAGATCGCCCGGCAGCGCCAGGCGCTCTCCGTCGCCATCGTCGCTGAGGCGGTCTCGCTGGGACTTCTCAAAGAGCCCGGCGCAAGCGGAGCGGATATCGTTGCCGGGGAAGGCCAATCGCTCGGACTTCCCCTGAGCTTCGGTGGCCCCTATCTCGGCTTCATGGCCTGTCGCCGGGACCTCATCCGGCAGTTCCCCGGGCGCATTGCCGGAGAAACCAGGGATGCGGAAGGAAAAAGAGGTTTTGTCCTGACTCTGTCGACCCGGGAGCAACACATCCGCCGGGAGAAAGCCACCTCCAACATTTGCACCAACCAGGCCTGGTGCGCGCTGCGGGCGACGATTTTCCTGGAAACCCTCGGCCGGGAGGGAATGCGGGAGTTGGCCTACCAGAATATTCAGAAAGCCAATTATGCCCTCGATAAGCTATGTGCCATTAAGGGGGTCAGCCGGAAGTTCAGCGGGCCGATCTTCAACGAGTTCGTCCTGAAGTTTGAGGGAGGCTATGCCAAGATCGCGGACCACCTCCTCCGTAACGGAGTCATCGGCGGACAGGAACTGGGGCCGGACTATCCGGAACTCGACTCCTGCGCGCTCTTCTGCGTGACTGAAGTCCACGGCAAGGAAGATATTGACCGGCTGGCCGGACTGGTCGAGGAGGCCGTCCGATGAACCGTGAACCTTTGATTTTCGAGATCAGTTCGCCGACCAAGAAGGGCTTTGCTCTCCCCAAACTCGATGTGCCCGAAAATAAGGACGCTTTGTCACGTCTTCCCCTGAGAAAGGAGATCCGCGGGTTTCCCCAGGTTTCCGAGATCGAGGCGGTCCGCCATTTCACCCGGCTGTCCCAGGCGAACTTCTGCATCGACACGACCTTCTATCCCCTCGGCTCCTGCACCATGAAATACAATCCCAAGGTGAACGAAAAAATCGCCGGGCTGCCGGATTTTCAGAACTGCCATCCCCAGTCCCCGCCGGGACTCGTCCAGGGGAATCTTGAGGTTTTGAAGACTCTCGAGGATCTCTTGAGCGAGATCACCGGCATGGATGCGCTGACACTTCAACCCAGCGCCGGCGCCCAGGGAGAGCTCTTGGGCATGATGCTCATCCGGGCCTGCCACGAGGACCGCGGCCATCCCCGCAAAATCGTCCTGATCCCCGATTCAGCCCATGGGACCAATCCCTCGAGCGCCCATATCTGCGGCTACCGCGTCCAAGAGGTCAAATCCAACGAGCAGGGGACGATTGACCTGGTTTCGTTGCGTCAGGCGATGACCGAGGACGTGGCTGCCTTGATGGTCACCAATCCGAACACCTTGGGCGTGTTTGAGTGGGACATCCTGGAAATCACCGAGATCGTCCATGCCAAGGGAGGGCTCGTCTATATGGATGGCGCCAATATGAACGCCCTGGTGGGCAAGTTCCGGCCGGGCGATATGGGAATCGACGTCATCCACCTCAACCTGCACAAGACATTTTCCACTCCCCACGGGGGAGGGGGCCCCGGCGCCGGTCCGGTCGGCGTCAAGACGCATCTCGAGCCCTACCTGCCCGTTCCAATCGTGGATAAAAGTCCCTCCGGATTCACCCTGAACTATGAGCGTCCCAAGAGTGTCGGACGGGTACGGAGTTTCTTCGGCAATTTCCTAGTGATGCTCAAGGCCTTGGCCTACATCCAATCATTGGGAGCATCCGGGCTGAAGGAGGTCGCCGAAATCGCCGTCCTCAACTCCAACTACATCCGCAAGAGTCTGGAAGATATTTATCATCTCAAATACACTGCCCCGACGCTCCATGAATGCGTCCTCTCAGACAAGGTTCAGAAGGAACGCGGCATCCAAAATATCGACATCGCCAAGCGGCTGATCGATTACGGCCTCCATCCGCCGACCATGTCTTTTCCTTTGATCGTTCCGGGCGCCTTGATGATTGAACCCACCGAGACCGAGAGCCGCCGGGACCTCGATCAGTTCATTGAAGCAATGAAAGCGATCGCCCGGGAAGCGATTGAAAAACCGGAAATCCTCAAGTCCGCTCCCCATGTCTCTTATGTGCGGCGGCTGGACGAGACCGTCGCGGCCCGCAACCCCGTGCTGAGATGGGAGGAGTCGAGCGAATAGCCCGATGTCTCTCCAGAACCTCGTCATGAACCTTCAGAGATATTGGGCCGATCAAGGCTGTTACCTGGCGCAGCCCTATGATCTCGAAGTCGGCGCCGGCACCATGACCCCGGATACATTTTTTCGCGTCCTCGATCGGAGGCCCTGGAGGGTTGCCTATGTCCAGCCGTCCCGCAGGCCGGCGGACGGACGCTATGGGGAAAACCCGCACCGCGTCCAGAAGCACTATCAGTATCAAGTCATCGTGAAACCATCCCCCCCCGACATTCAAGCTCTTTATATCAACAGTCTCACCAGCCTGGGAATTGATCTCGCCGTGCATGACCTGAGGTTCGATGAGGACGATTGGGAATCGCCGACCATCGGTGCCTGGGGAGTCGGCTGGCAGGTCGTTCTCGACGGACTGGAGATCACCCAGTTCACCTATTTTCAGCAGGCCGGCGGGATCGAACTCTTTCCCGTCCCCGTGGAGATCACCTACGGACTGGAACGCCTGGAGATGTTTCTCGAGGAGAAGGACAATCTCTATGACCTCGACTGGTCCGGAGATGTTACCTACAGGGAACTGAGGCTCCGGGAGGAAAGGGAATTCTCCGAGTACAATTTCAGCCTGGCGGACATCGAGAGTCTCCGGAAATCGTTCGCCCTGGCGGAAGGGGAGGCGGCCAGGCTCATTGACAGCGGGCTTCTTCTTCCCGCCTATGACATGTGTCTCAAATGTTCTCACCTTTTCAACCTTCTGGACGCCCGCGGGGCGGTCAGCGTTACCGAGAGGGTCAAGATGATCGGCCAGATCCGGACGCTGGTGAACCGGATCGCCCGGAGATTTTGCGGCCAAGAGGGCGTGTCCTGATGGAATTCCTCCTTGAGATCTTCACCGAGGAGATGCCGTCCTCGCATATCAAGACGGGCTTGGCTCAGCTCAAAGATAGGCTCGGCAAGACGCTCCAAGAGTGCCGGATTGATTGTCCGTCGCTCGAAACCTTCGGGACCTGCCGCAGGCTGGTCGTCGTCGGGGATTTCGCTTCCCGGCAAGACGACAGCGAGGAGGTCGTGATCGGTCCGCCGAAGGATGTGGCCTTCGCCCCCGATGGGTCTCCCACTCCCGCCGCCAGGGGGTTTGCCAGGTCCCAGAACGCTTCGCTCGAAAGCCTTGAAGTCATCAAAACCCCGAAGGGCGAGTATGTCGGCTTGAAAAAGACCACTCCAGGCCGGTCCACGGGGGAGATCCTGGCCGAGGCGCTCCCCGGCATGATCACCTCTCTTTCGTTTCCTAAAATGATGAGGTGGGGAGACGTCAATCTCCGTTTCTCTCGCCCGATAAGAAATATTTTGGCGCTCTGGGATGGACACGTCCTTTCCTTTTCCATCCAGGGGATAGAGTCCAATGACATTGTGTCCGGACATAAACTCCGCTCGCCTCGGCGTTTCCGGGTAAAATCAATCCGGGAATATCGGGCCGGCTTGAAAAGGAACAAGGTCGTTCTAGCGGCCGAGGACAGAAAACGTCTTATCCTCCGTCAGATCGGCAAACGCCTGGGCACGCTCAAGGCCCAGATTTTTCCGGATGACGCGCTCCTCGAAAAGCTGGCTTACGACGTCGAATTTCCCTATGTCTTCCGGGGAGATTTCCCCCGGGAATATCTCCGCCTCCCTCTGGAAGTGCTCAGTGCGGCCATGAGGGAAGGGCAAAGTCTTTTTTCCGTCGTCCGGGAAAGCCGGCAGCTCCCTTTGTTTCTTGGGGTCGCCGACACACTCAAGGACCCGAAGCGGCTGATCCGCCGGGGAAATGAGCGGGTCCTCAAAGCCAGGCTTGAGGACGCCCGGTTTTTCTGGGAGCAGGACCTCAAGGTTCCCCTGGTTCAAAGGGCAGCCGCGCTGAACCAGGTCGTTTTCCAGGAAAAACTGGGGAGTTATGAAGACAAGCGTGTCCGTCTGAAGCTCATGGTGGCCTATCTCTGTGACAGGCTCGATGAGAAAAAGATCAAAAAAGAGGCCGTCCAGGCGGGCGATCTCTGCAAAGTCGACCTTCTGACCGAGATGGTCCGGGAATTTCCCAGTCTTCAAGGAATGGTCGGCGGATTGTACGCCAAAGAGGAGGGATATCCGGCGGCGGTCTGTCAGGCCATCTATGAGCACTATCGGCCCGTCGGCTTCGAGGACTCTCCCCCGTCCTCTATTGCCGGATCGCTCCTTTCCCTGTCCGACAAGCTCGATTCGATCGTCGGTGCAGTGGGCATCGGAATCCGGGCCACCGGGTCGAGCGACTCCTTCGGGCTGCGGCGGCAGGCTAACGGCATTTGCCGGATTATCCTGGACGGGAAGCTCAATCTTGCTCTGGGTCCTCTCCTGGAGAGGGCCGTATCCGCCTACGGAGATATTCTGGAAAGGCCAAAACATGAGATCGTCGAATATGTCAGATCCCTGTTCGAGCAACGGCTCCGCTTCATCTATGAAAGCCAGGGATACCGTTATGACCTGGTCGGCGCTGTTCTCGGGGCCGGTTTTGACAACGTCTCTCACTCCCTGCTTCGCCTCCAGGCCCTCGACGCGCTAAAGAAAAGCCCGCACTTCGAGCCCTTCATCCTGATGGCCAAGCGGGTCAACAACATCCTCCGCGACAGCCCCTCCTATCCGGTGAATGAGGAGCTCTTGGCAGACAGAGAGGAGAAAGAGCTCTGGTCGACATTGTCCATTGTCAGAAACAATGCGCTTCCTTTGATCGAAGCGGGGGATTTTGCCAGGGCGCAGAACATGATTTTCAGGCTGCAGTCGCCCCTAAACGCGTTCTTTGACAAGGTCCTGGTCATGTCCGAGGACAGAACACTCCGGCGGAACCGACTCGGCCTTCTGGGCCGGATCAGCAGGCTCCTCCTCTCCATCGCGGATTGGTCCCAAATTGTCGTTGAAGGGGAGAGGAAAGAGACGCCGGTTTAGATCTCGAACTCGTCCTTTTCGGGATCGGAAAGCTCTTTTTCTTTATCGGCGAACTTCTGTTCCAGAGCCATGATCTTCACCATGTTCTGGGGCAGGTTTTGGTCCTTGTCCATCCCATAGGGATTGAACTGGACACCCACCTGGAACGCGTAGCTTTTCCCCTCGCCGGGGGACGACCATTTGACGATCCCCTTCATCGTGAACGGGATACGCTCGCCGGGCACGGAAATCCGCAGCGCGACCTCGGACTCGGGCTTGAGCATTTTCTGGGTCAGGAAGCGGACGCCGCCGCGGCTGATGTCCAGGATAGGGCAGAACTCCTCGATGAACGCGGGAAGGGGAAAGAGTGATTTCCGCTGATAGTTGAGCGTGGCGCCCGGGATCTTGAAACGGATGCATGACCGTCTTTCGATCTCGTTTTCGTCCATTGCGGCCCTCTTTTTTTCGAACCGTCCTATTTTATATAACAATCCTTGGACAAAAGTCAAAACATGATATTTTAAGGGAGGTCTCCTGCGCCCGGCAGAAAGAATATAGATTTGGCGATGCCTCCTCCTTGAAAGCCGCGGAGGGTTCAGTTTTCGGTTGACAGAGACACCCGTTTTCTTTAGAATCGAGCCTTGTGTCGGAGATTCGACAAGTCAAACCCAACAGTTTCCCTGGCCTTTCGCCAGGATCCCCGGAAAGGAGGAACATGCGCTCTCACAATAATCTCCATCCTTTAGCCGTTATCGGATTATTGGCCTGTGTCAGTCTCGGGTTGACGGGAAGGGCAGCCGGGCAGAAGGCCGTCAGGCCGGCCCAGGTGCGGGCCACCGACCCGGCCATCAGGCTTCAAGGCTTTGCCGCTCATCTGGAGATGATTAAGAACTCTCCCTTGCAGTCATTGGTCTGGAGTCATATCGGGCCGACCAACGTCAGCGGTCGGGCGACCGATATTGCCGTCGTGGGGCCTCGCGGAAAGAGTTATACGATCTATGCGGCGACGGCCTCAGGCGGTGTCTGGAAGACGGTCAATGAAGGGATAACCTGGGAGCCTATCTTCGAGAGGGCTGCCTCGACGGCGATCGGGGACGTGGCCATTGCTCCATCCAACCCTGAGATCGTCTGGGTGGGGACGGGTGAAGCCAACATTTTCCGAAGCTCCCAGGCCGGCTGCGGAATCTACAAATCAACGGACGGAGGGAAGACCTGGGCCGACATGGGGCTCGCAGATACTTATACCATCGCCCGGATTGTCCTTCATCCTCAGAATCCGGATATCGTTTATGTGGCCGCCTCCGGGCACGAATGGACAGAAAACGCCGAGCGGGGCGTCTTCAAGACGACGGACGGTGGAAAAAACTGGGAAAAGGCCCTCTACATCAGCCCGAAGACGGGGGTTATCGATCTGGTGATGGACCCGGCGGACAGCGATACTCTATATGCGGCTACCTGGCAGAGGACCAGGCTCAAATGGAACGATCCACGGAATTTCCCGGGATATTCGGAGAGCGGCATCTATAAGACATCCGATGCGGGAAAGACCTGGAAGACTAGCCATGCAGGTCTTCCCGAGGCGCAATTCAGGGGCCGGATCGGGCTGGATATCTGCCTGAAGAAGCCCAACGTGCTCTATGCCCTGGTTGATAACTATGAAAAAGCCGCCCAGGCGGCTCCGGCGGAGGCGACCGATTCTTACGGCCGTCCCTCCAGCGGGAGAATCAAAGGTGCGACATTGTATCGATCTGATGACCGGGGGGAAACCTGGACATTGGTCGCTCCGACAACACCGGAAACAAAGACGTTGATGGAGCGTCATTCCGGGACCTATGGCTGGGTCTTCGGGCAAGTCCGAGTAGATCCTAATGACGAAAACACCGTCTATATCATGGGCGTCCCGTTGAGCGTCTCCAAGGACGGCGGCAAGACCTTCACGACACTCCGGGGCATGCATGCGGACCATCACGGCCTGTGGATCGACCCGCAGAATTCGGACTACCTGGTGAACGCCAACGACGGGGGCATCGTCATCTCCTATGACGGGGGAAAGAACTGGCGGCAGTTTCGGGATAATCTTCCCGTCTGCCAGTTCTTCAATATCGCCTATGATATGGCAACCTCGTTCAGGGTCTATGGGTCGATGCAGGACCACGGGAGTTATCGGGGACAAGTCCTCAGAAAAAGCGAGCGATTCACGGGGAAAGTTCTTGAGGGTTTTCAGGCCGTCGCCTTCGAGTCGGCGCCGGGAGGCGAGGGCTCGAGCCACGCCATCGATCCGACCAACCCCGAAATCGTCTATTCGGCCGGCTTCTACGGCCGCGTCTCGCGCTCGGATATGAGGCTGCCGGAGCGGGAACGGACCAAGAGTTTGCTCCCGGCCACCTACCCGGATGAACCGCCCCTCCGGGGCCAGTGGGTGGCGCCATTCATCATCTCGCCGCTTAACAATGAGACGATTTACCATGGGATGCAGCACCTCTTCCGGTCATATAACCGGGGTGATATCTGGGAGCGGATCAGCCCCGACCTGACGTACAACGCGGCAGCGGAGATGGGAGACATTCCGTATCACACTCTTTTCTCCATCTCTGAATCCCCCCTCCGGGCCGGCCTTGTCTATGTCGGAACGGATGACGGGAAAGTCCAGGTCACCCGGGATGGCGGAAAAACGTGGTCGGAGATCATGTCCGGCCTCCCGTATCAGAAATGGGTCTCCCGGATCGTCGCTTCGAAGTTTGACCTAGGGACGGTCTATATGACTCAAAACGGAAAGCGTGACGACGATTTCATCCCTTATGTCTGGAAATCAACCGATTTTGGGAAAACCTGGGTCAGCATCGCCGGCAACATCCCCTTCGGTCCGGTGAATGTCATCCGCGAGGATCCGGTTGACAAGAACATCCTTTATGTGGGGACCGACGGAGGCGTCTATGCGACCAAAGACGGCGGGAAGAGCTGGAACGTGCTGGGCGGGAACCTGCCGATGGTCTATGTCCTTGACCTGATCATCCACCCCCGCGACAACGTCATCGTCATCGCCACGCATGGACGCGGCATGTGGGCCGTCGACGCCGATCCGATCAATGAGAAGTCCAAGCGCCGGCCCCGCTGGTGGGAGGACTGAACCGGCTGTCTCGCGACATCTTTTGCTTGAACGGGAAGCGGCGGGAATCCGTTGACTTATTCTCGCTTGAGTTCTATGCTGGAATCACTGCGCTTCTACCGAGGACATGGTCATGAAATGCAGCCGCTGTTCTTATGACAACCCGCCCGGACAGACCGCCTGTAGAAGCTGCGGCTCTTCCCTGATTGCGACTTCGGTCCCTCCGCCGTCCTCGACCATAACTCTCCAGATCCAGCGTGGCGATCTTCCCCGGGGTACCCAATTCGCCGGCCGGTTCGAGGTTGTGGAAAAACTAGGGGATGGCGGCATGGGCGCCGTCTACCGCGTTATGGATACGAAGATTCAAGAAGAGATCGCGCTCAAGCTCTTCAAGCCCGGTGTCGTTCCCGACCCATCGGCCATCGAACGCTTCAAGAACGAGCTGAAGCTGGCCCGCCGGATTATCCACAAAAATATCTGCTGCGTGTATGACCTGAACGAAGAGGAGGGGTTGCCCTACATTACGATGGAGTATGTCCCCGGCGAGGACTTGCGCAGCCTTCTCAGACGGGCGGGACGGCTCTCGGTCGAGAAAATCCTGTCGGTCGCCCGGCAAGCCTGTGACGGTCTCGCCGAGGCCCACCGCCTCGGTGTCGTCCACCGCGACCTGAAGCCGGCCAACATCATGATCGACAGAGAAGGAAACGTCCACATCATGGATTTCGGCATTGCCCGGCCCCTGAGTGGTTCGGAATTGACTGAAGCCGGAACGATGATCGGAACCCCAGATTATATGTCTCCAGAACAAGCGGCTGGACGGCCGACCGACCGCCGCTCGGATATCTATTCTTTCGGCATCATCCTATACGAGATGGTCACCGGCCGGGTCCCCTTTGTCGGAGAGACGGCCCTGAGTGTTGCCTTGAAGCATAAAACCGACATCCCGGCGCCGCCCGGAGACCTAAACATCCAATCCCCGCCCGGCCTGAATCGCCTGGTTCTGAAATGCCTGGAGAAAAGGCCGGAAGACCGTTACCAGCACGCTGCCGAGATCCTCTCCGAGTTGCTGGAGGTCGAGGCGGAGCATATGGGGAAGCGAATACCTCCGGCGGAAAAAAAGACCACCCTCGGCTTGGCTGAAGAGCCCACTGCGACGCCAGAGCCCGGGCAGTCCATTGCGGTCCTGCCCTTCAAGGACATGAGCCCTCAACACGACCAGGATTATTTTTGCGAAGGCCTGGCTGAGGAGATTATCAACGCCCTGGCCCAGGTCAAAGGCCTCCGCGTGGCCGCCCGGACATCGTCTTTTTCCTTCAAGGGCAAGGAATCCGACATTCGCGACATCGGCCGCCTCCTGAGCGTCGCTTCCGTTCTGGAAGGGAGCGTCCAGAAAGCGGGAAACCGGCTCCGGGTCACTGTTCAGCTCATCAACATCGCCGACGGGTTTCACCTCTGGTCGGAACGGTTCGACAGGGACATCAAAGACATCTTCGCCGTCCAGGATGAGATCTCCATGGCCGTTGTGGACAAGCTGAAAGTCGACTTGCGGGAGGGCGAGAAAGAGAAGATCACCAAGCGGCACACGCAGAATCAAGCCGCCCACCAACTCTATTTAAAAGGTCGTTACTACTTCAACCGCCGTTATCAAGGCGATATGATCAAGGCGGTCGCCTTCTACCAGAAGGCCATAAAAAAGGACCCCGATTACGCTCTTCCCTATGTCGGAATCGGGGATGTCTTTCATATCTTCGGTCTGTGGTCTTTTATGCCGCCCGAAATTTGCTACGTAAACACCAAGGCCGCGTTGGAGAAGGCCCTGGAGATCGACAACACGATCGGCGAGCTCTACACCTCGCTGGCGGCCTTGGCCCAGTATTGTGAAGGAGACATGGCGAAGGCGGAGCAGTATTACCTTCGCAGTATCGACCTGAGTCCGGATTACACCTACGCTCACGGTTGGTATGCCATTATGCTGGGCGCGCTGGGGCGGGCAGAGGAGGCTCTCCGGGAGGCTGACCGGGCAATCGCTTCGGACCCCCTCTTTTCACTCGCGTACGCCTTTAAGGGCATTGCCTTGTTCGGCCTCGGCCGGGCCGAAGAGGCCAGGGAGCAGATCGCCAAAGCCATTGCTATGAACCCCGAACAACCGATGCCTTACCTCTTCCTGGGAATGGCGTATCTGTTGAAAGATGCCGTGCCGGGAAAAGCCGTCGAATCCCTTAAGAAAGCCGCTGAGGCCGGCATTCCCTCCGGTTTAGGATGGTTGGGTCTGGCCTACGCCGTTGCCGGCCAAAGAGACGAAGCTTTGAAAGTCCTGGCCCGGATGGAGGCCATGGAAAAAGAACCTTATATGCCTTTTTTAAAAAAGATGGCTGTCCGTATTCTCCCAAGCCTGCGGCGCTTCCGCCGGCTGGACAAGAAATATGTTGCTCCCTTGCTAAAAGCCTTCGTTTATTTCGGCCTGAACCAACCCGAGAAAGCTCTGGACTGGTTTGAAGAGTCTCGTCGGCGGGGGGATTATTATTTCTTAGGATATTTGAAGTTTCCCACTCTTTTCCCGGATACTCCCTGGTCCCAGAGTTTCCGATCTCACCCCCGCTTCAAGGCTCTGACGGAGAGAATGAACGTCAGGGGGGAGGAGTGATGCCGGATAAATCCCTGATTATTATTGGCGCCGGCATAGCCGGGCTGTCGGCCGGATGCTACGGCCGGATGAACGGTTACCGGGTGCAAATCCTTGAGCAGGACACGCGGCCGGGCGGCCTGTGCACCTCCTGGGAACGGAAAGGCTACACCATCCACGGGAACATGGCCTTTCTCGCCGGTTCCGGTCCCGGCATCGCCTATCATCGTATCTGGCAGGAGCTGGGCGTAGTGCCGGAGATCCGGATTGTCGATTGTGAACACATGATCATCTTTGAAGGTCGGGGCGGCCCTAATTTCTATCTCCATAACGACATCGAACGTCTCGAACGGCACATGAAGGAGCTGGCGCCGGAAGACGGCCGGCTGATTGACGAACTCATCCGTGGAATCAAGGTATTCGCCCGCTACGACCTTCCGATCGAGAAGGCCCCCGAGCTTCTCGGCCTGGGGGACAAGATCAAGCTTATGACGTCCAGTTTGCCCCTGATTTGGGCGATGAGAAAATGGGGGAAGACACCTCTCCAGGATATCGCCCGGCGGTTTCAAAGCCCTATCCTGCGGGAGGCCTTACAGGAATTCGCTCAGCTTTTTTCGGAGGACCTGCCGGCGGCCTTCTTTCTGCTGAGTGTGGCCTGGAACCACAGGAAATCTTTCGGCTATCCTGTCGGGGGCGGGCTCAAGTTCGCCCGAGCGATCGAGCGCCGCTTTCTGGAGCTTGGGGGCGGAGTCCACTACAGGTCCCGCGTGGTCAAGATAGTGGTCAAAGACGACCGGGCTGTCGGCGTCCGGCTGGAAGACGGCCGGGAATTGCCGGCCGACGACGTCATCTCAGCGGCCGACGGCCGTTCGACCATCTTTGAATGGCTTGGGGGAAAATACACCGACGCCAATATCCGGACGATCTATAAAAACTGGTCGGTATCTTCGCCCGTGATTCTTGTCGCTCTGGGTGTCTCTCGCTCCTTCCCGGAGGTTTCCTGGAGCGCCGCCGGAACGGTCTATCCCCTGGAGCAGCCGGTCAACATCGGCGGAAAAGAATTCCAGAAGCTCCGGCCGATGATCTATAACTATGATTCCACGCTGGCTCCTCCTGGCAAGACTCTGATTCGGCTGCTGATTCCCGCCGCTTATGAATATTGGGATGCTCTGCGCGGTGCGCCTGATGCCTACAAGGCCGAGAAGGAGAAGATCGCCGAGACGATTATCGGCCTGCTCGATAAAAGATTTCCTGGGCTCGCCTCCCAGGTGGAGATGAGTGACATCGCTAGCCCGCTCACCTTCGAGCGCTACACGGGGAACTGGAGAGCCGGGATGATGGGTTGGCAGCTGACCCCCCAAACGATTTCCAAATCCATACCAAAAACGCTGCCCGGCCTACGCAATTTCCATATGGCCGGACAGTGGGTGGAAACATTCGGCGGCATTCCCGGTTCGGCCCTTTCCGGCCGCAACGTCATCCAGTTCCTCTGCCGACGGGATAAAAAGACCTTCGTCAGCGGCTAGCGCAGCGTGCCTTCGTAGTGGGCGGTGAGCTGGCGCTTCCGGACGACCTCAGGTGTATAGGAGGGGAGAAGCAGTGGAGCCATACGATCCGTCTTGATCCGGGCCTTCTTCAATTCATTCTCATAGGCCGTAATGTGCTCGAGCGTCAGTTTGCCGAGGGCGACATGTCGGCTATATTCCGCAGCGGACTTGCCGGCCCGCCGACCGAAGACGTTGTAATCGAGGACTGAATTCCCCATCAGCCGGTTCCGGCCGTGGACTCCGCCCGATGCTTCGCCGGCAACAAACAGACCGGGGATATTGGTTTCGCATTTGGCGTTGATCTCGATTCCGCCGTTCTGGTAATGGAGCGAGGGGTAGACGAGCATCGGCTCTTTAGTGATGTCGATCTGGTAGCGGATGAATTGCCGGACCATGGCCGGGAAGTTCTTGTAAAGATACCCGGCTCCCTGGATGATCTCGATGAGCGGGGAATCCAGCCAGATGCCCCACCGGCCGCTCGGGGTCTGGACCCCGTTGTGCCTCTCCAGGCATTCCCGGATGAAGGCTGCGCTCTCGACATCGCGCGGCTCCCGGGGAAAGACGAACAGCTCCCCGAACTTGTTGACCGGCTGGCCGCCGGCACCGCGGATTTTTTCAGTGATCAGGAAGCCGGCGATCTGCTCGGGGAAGCTGGCGCCCGTCGGATGGTACTGGACCGAGTCCATGTACAAGAGCTTGGCCCCGGCCCGGTAGGCCACGACCAAACCGTCGGCGGTCGCCCCGTAATGATTGGTCGTATCAAACCCTCGGATATGGAGCCGTCCGTAGCCTCCGGTCGTGATGATCGTGGCCTTGGCCTTGACCGTGAAGTACTCCTCGGTCTCCAGGTTGTAGAGGATGCCGCCGGCGCAGCGGCCCTTATTGTCCAGGATGAGCTCCACTGTCGGCATGAACTCAAGGACCGTAACCTTGTCGGGATGATTGCGGACCTCGTCCATGAGCGTCCGCAGAATGATGGCCCCGGTATAATCCCGGCAGGAGTGCATCCGCTTCCGGGAAGTGCCTCCTCCGTGAAGGACATACATCGTATGATCAGGGTTCTTGTCCCAGACTACCCCCAGATCTTCCAGCCATTTGACTACCCCCGGTGCATCCTCGGTCAGGGCGCGGACGAGTTCCGGCTTGTTGTCGAAATGTCCGCCGCCGATAACATCCAGATAATGCCGGGTCGGGGGATCTTGGGGTGTCACCGCCGCCTGCATCCCTCCCTGCGACATCATCGAGTTGGCGTCGCCGATACGGAGCTTGGTGGAGATGATGCTCTTGGCGCCGTTCTGCATGGCGATGATGGCCGCGGCGCAGCCGGCTCCGCCGCCGCCGATGATCAGGATATCCGTTTCGTAGTCGGGTTTTTCAAGCTGAAAGAGTTCCGGCTTTATCCGGCTGTGCGACTCCAGGATATCGGCCACTTCCGTCGTGATCTCTTCGCCCTTGTTGGGTCCGATGTGGACGACACGGCGTGATCCTTTCCTGTAATCGGGATGGAACTTATTCAGCACATCTTCCCGCTCTTCAGCGGTCATCGACGGGAAGACAGGCTTCCCCGATTTTTGGATCTCCAGCCGTTTAGGCCTTGTCTGCTCAACAAGATTCAGGGATTCTTTCATGTATTCTGGGTACATCGGCAGCTCCTTTATTCCGTATCCCGGGCGTAATATCTCTTTTTCAGCTCATCCCGGTTCATGACCATCAGCTCTTTATATTCCTTGTCGAACTTCTTATCTTTCATATCCCGGAGCCTTTTCTCGAGCTCGGGGCTCTTGGGGGACAGGTAGCGCCCGTAGAGCCTCCGGCCCAGTATCCCGACGTTGTAGTGGACGATCTCGGCCGGGCAGCGGATGGCACAGAGGCCGCAGCTCAGACAGTCGAAGCTCAGGTCCATGACCTTCTCGATATCGCCCCGGATGGCCGCCTGGATATAGTCCATGACCTCAAGGCTCTGGGGACAGGCCTTGGTGCAGGTATTGCAGGCGACACAGCGGAAAATCTCCGGGTAGAGAACCTGAAAGGCGGTGACGTCAGGCGGGAGTTTCTCGATATCATAGACGGGCTTTTGGGCGGGGATGACCGGCAGCTGCGACAGCCACATGCCCTCCTCGACGAGCGTCGTGCAGGCCAGGCCGGTGTATATTTTATATTCGCCGGGAAGGCGATAGACGGTTGCGCAGGCGCCGCAGAATCCTTCCCGGCAGCCGGCCCCCCGCTTGATCTGGTAGCCGGCGTATTCGATGGCCCCCATGATGGTGGCTTCGGCGGGGACCCTGTGGGCCTTGCCCATGATATAGACAGTGACCATCTTTTCAGCCGCGGCTTTTTTTTCGGTCGCAGGCTTCCGTGGCTTTGCGCTCTTGGGTTTTTTTCTGGCTGGTACTTTCTTTCTTGGCGTCATCTCATCTCCTTCTCATTCAGACCGTTCGAGCCTCAATACTCCTGCGGCAGCGTCTTGAGCTCCGCCCAGGAGTAAACCGGGCCGTCCTTGCAGACGTAATGAAAACCGATATTGCAGCGGCCGCACTTGCCGATGCCGCACTTCATCTTGTTCTCGACCGTGGTGTAGATCTGTTCGTCCTCGAACTTGAGATCTTTGAGGTTCTTGATGACGAACTTGATCATGATCGGCGGCCCGCAAGTAATGGCGATCGTGCCGGCGGGGGAGGGTTTCTTGTCCATGACATTGGTCGGCACGAATCCGATAAACTCTTTCCAATCCGGCTCGGCCACGTCGATGGACAGATGGACGGGCATCTGACTCTTCAGTTCCCGCAGCTCGTCCTTGAAGACGATGTCCGCCGAGGTCCGGGCTCCGTAGATCAGGCTCAGGTCGCCGAATTCTTTGCGGCGAAGTAGCGCTGTCTGGACGATCGACCAGAGCGGCGCCAGCCCGATGCCGCCGCCGATGAACACCAGGTTTTTCCCCTTCCAATCGTCGATCGGAAACCCATTCCCGTAGGGGCCGCGGATGCCGATGAGGTCTCCGGCCTCCATATCGTGGAGGGCGGCCGTGACCCGGCCCGAACGGAGGATACTGAACTGCATGAAGTCCTTGGCCAGCGGCGAGGAGGAGATGGAGATCATCGCTTCCCCCTTGCCGAAAACGGACAGCATGGCGCATTGCCCGCAGCGATAGTCGAAGCGGCCGCCGTTGACCAGCTCGGTGCGAAACGTCTTGACCGCCCGGGCGCCGCCGACCTCTTCTTTGACCTGGATGATCTTGGCCAGTCTGGGGAGATAGACGTTAGGCTCCATGGTCCCTCACCTTGTCTAGGACTTTGATGATATCGATCCCCACGGGACACATGGTGATGCAGCGGCCGCAGCCCACGCACATGAACTTGTCGTAGACCTGGACGAAATACTGGAACTTGTGGAGCAGCCGTTGCCGCAGCCTCGAGGCCTTGTCGGGCCGGGGGTTGTGTCCCGAAGAGTGCATGGTGAAATCGGGGAATTGACAGGTGTCCCAGGTGCGAACCCTTTTTCCCCGGAGGGGAGTGGTGTCGATGATCTCATCGTTGATATCGAAACAGTGGCAGGATGGGCAGAGGTAGGTGCAAATGCCGCAGCGCAGGCAGCTCATCGCTTCCTCATCCCAGAAAGGGGAGTCGAACATGGTCTTGAGTTTCTCCGAGACCGCCCTGGCCCCTTTCAATTCGCGTTTGATCTTTTTCTCCGACTCGGTATGGATGACCTTTACTTTCTTCCTATCCTCCGGCTTCGCTTCCTCGAAGAGGCCCTTGGCGGCGTTGATAAGCGCTTCTCCCTTCGCGGTCAATGAGCGGACATAGTACTTGTCGCCGAGGTCCGTCAGCAGAATGTCTGATCCCTCCTCGGCATGAGGAGAGCCTTCCACCGAGGTGCAAAAGCAATTGTCCGATGGGGGAGGGGTGCAGGCCAGAGACACGAGGGTCGTTTGGTCGCGGCGCTTCCAGTAGTAAACGTCCTTGGGCTCGCTGGCAAAGACTTCGTCGAGCAACCAGGCAGCCTTAGCTTCACAGGGCCGCACTCCGAAGACAACGATTGGCTCGGCCGAAGGGAGGACCTCTTTCAGCTCGAGGGTTTCCGTGTTTCCCTCGAGAGATTTGGAAAATTCAAGAAGGACCTCATTCTGGGGAAAGAGGATCTTCTTCGGGGGAAGAGTGGTCTGGAGGGTATCCAAAACGATGCCGTCCCCGTCCGCTTCGGCGTAGTTCCAGCGGCCCTCAGTGTCGTTTTTGGGGAGGTAGATTTTCCAGGACGTCAGTTTCTTGACCCATTGGGGAAAGTCCTTCTTGGTAAGCGTTTTTTCCATTATTCTACCTGATAAAATCTTGAGGATCGTCATCCCGGAAGCTGGAGATCAGGGCCGGAAGGTCGGGGTCGAACCCGACTTCATAGTCAAAGAGCTCTTTGGCTTCCTTCTCCAATTTCTTATTGAGGAGCCGGAGGGGGATGTCGAGGGGGCAGACGCGTTCGCATTCGCCGCAATCGATGCAGCGGCCGCCGAGATGGATGGCCCGGACGAGATGATAGATCATGTTTTCGGACGGGGCCGCCGACCGCTGGATCCATTTGATCCGCCGGGCCTTCTCATCGGCCGTGGTGTCGGCGCTGACGGCCAGTTGGATGCTGTCGACAACGCACTCGTCGCAGTAGCACATCGGGCAGGCCGACCGGCAGGCATAACAGCGGATGCACTTGTCGATCTGCTCTTTCCAGAAGGCCCACCGCTCCTCGACCGGGAGAGACTCGATCTTTTCGACTGAGCCGAACGGCTTGTCCACCGGCCGCTTCGTTTTTTCGCCGCTCAGAACATCGTAGATAACGGGAAAATTGGCCCGGCATTCCAGGCATCTCTCGGCGAGCAGTTCTTCGACGGGGACCTCGATCTTCCCGCCAGCGGTCGTGATGACGAAGCGGTTTTCGTCGTTGACTTCGATTGTTTTCGCCTTCTTGCCCGCCAGCTTTTTGGCCAGCTTGGCATCGTCGACAACGCCGGCTTTCTCACAGGAGATGCCCAGGATATAGACGTCGCCGCGCTCGATGAATTTTTCCTGGAGGAGGACGACGATGGCCCGGCTGTCGCATCCCTTGACGACGATTCCAACCGGCCTCTTGTCGGGCGGCTTTTCCTTTCCCTTCCGCCTTTTTTCATCGACCAGAAAACGGACAAGGTTATGGACGCAAGTGGGGTCCCAGATGAGCCTGTCCACGTCCTCCGGCTGCTTGATGAAGAGCGGAGCGGCCGGCCAGCCGTTGCTGCCCGCGCCATAGCCGATGATATATTTCACCTTGCCGTCCTGGAGAAGTTTCCTGGCTTCCTCTTTAAGGGTGTCGATCTTGGCCATCAGGGATTTCTCCTCAGCTTGGACTGGGGGCCCAGGGGTTTCAGTTCCTTGACGAAGTCTTTGATGACCTGGGTGTACTTGGTTCCTTCCGCGGCCGAAATCCAGGACATCTGGAACCGCTCCGGTTCAAGGCCGATGTATTCCAGGAGTTTCTTGACGAGGTTCAATCTTCTCCGGGCGTAATAGTTGCCCTTGATATAATGGCAGTCGCCGGGATGGCAACCGGAGACGAGCACACCGTCGGCGCCCTTGTTGAAGGCCGAAAAAATATAGAGTGGAGAGACGCTCCCGGAGCACATTACCTGAATGGGGACGACGTTGGGCGGGTATTCCATCCGGGAGACGCCGGCCAGGTCGCTCCCGGCCGAGGAACACCACTTGCAGAGAAAGGCGACAATCCGGGGTTCGAACTCCTCGGCCATGATTATCCTCCGAGACACGCGTTGATCATTTCGGCGACCTGATTCTGGGTGAGATTCTTGACCTGGATGGCCGACCGCAGGCACGTGGCCGTGCAAGTGCCGCAGCCTTCGCAGAGGACCTCGTTGACCTCGACTTTTCCGTCTTTTAAGGAAAGAGCGTCATAGGGACAGACGGCGACACACATCCCGCAGCCCGTGCAGAGGTTGTTGGTGACGCTGGCCACGGTCGGCGCGTGGAACAATCTCTCCTGAGAAAGGATAACCACGGCTTTGACGGCGGCACCGCTGGCCTGGGCGACGGCCTCGGGGATATCCTTAGGAGCTTGGGCAGCTCCGGCTAGAAACATGCCGGAGGTGACGCTTTCCACCGGCCTCAACTTGGGATGGGCCTCGGCCAGAAATCCGTCCTTGTCCATGGCCAGCTTGAATTTCTTGGCCAGTTCCTGGGCGCCCTTAGAAGGGCGCATGGCCTGGGCCAAAACGACCATGTCGGCGTCGATCTCGATAGGCTTGCCGGTCAAAGTGTCCACCCCCCAAACGACGATCTTGCCCTTGTCTTCGAAGATCTTGGAGACCTTGCCGCGGAGATAGACAACGCCATCTTCCTCGACGGTCCGCTGGACGAATTCTTCATATCCTTTTCCGCCGGAGCGGATGTCGATATAAAAGACATAGGCCTGGCCGTCATGAACGTGGTGCTTGTAGAGCATGGCGTGTTTGGCCGTGTACATGCAACAGATCTTTGAGCAGTAAGCACAGTGATTCTCCGGATCTCGCGATCCGGAGCACTGGATGAAGACGACTTCTTTGGGTTCCTTGTGATCGGACGGCCGGAGGATCTTGCCCATGGTGGGACCGGAGGCCGAGAGGAGCCGTTCGAACTGGAGGCCGTCCAGGACATCGGCGTATCTGCCGAAGCCGTATTCGGCCATGTTTTCCTTCTCATAGAGGTCAAAGCCAGTGGCGACGATGATGGCCCCCACTTCTTCCTCGATGACCTCGGGCTTCTGGTCGTAATTGATGGCCTTGGGCTTGCAGACATCGGCGCACTTGCCGCAGGCGATGGTGGTGGAGATGTCTGGACAATTTTTGTCGTCGAGAGTATAGGACGCCGGAATAGCCTGGGGGAAGGGGATATAGATCGCCCGCCTTCCCGTCAGACCGAGGTCGAACTCGTTGGGCACGACGATCGGGCAGACCTTGGTGCATTCGTCGCAGAGCGTGCACTTGGCCGGATCGACATAGGTGGGTTTCTTCAAGATCTTGACCTTGAAGTTGCCGACATAGCCGGTGACGTCCTGAACCTCGCTATAGGTCATCAGCTTGATTTTGGGATGCTTGGACACCTCGACCATTTTTGGTGTCAGAATACACTGAGAGCAGTCGAGGGTGGGGAAAGTCTCCGACAGCTGGATCATGTGGCCGCCGATGGAGGGGCTCCTCTCGACCAGGATCACTTCGAAACCGCTGTTGGCCAGGTCGAGAGCGGCCTGAATGCCGGAAATCCCTCCGCCGACGACGAGGGCCCTCCGGGTCACAGGGACGCTCAGGGGTTCCAGCGATTCGTTCTGGCGGACCTTTTCGACCGCGGAATGAGCGATCTTGGTGGCCTTCCGGGTGGCCCGGGGCTTGTCCTTATGGACCCAGCTGCACTGTTCGCGGATATTGGCGATCTCGCAACGGAAACTGTTGATGCCGGCGCGGTTGGCGGCGTTGCGGAAGGTCGTTTCATGGAGGTTAGGAGAGCAGCAGGCGACGACGACGCTGTCCAGTTTTTTCTCCTTGATAGCCTGCTCGATCAGGTTTTGGCCGGGGTCCGAGCACATATAAACATAGTCCTCGGAGTGGACCACCCCCGGGTGTTTGGCCAGCTCCTCGGCGACCTTCTTCACATCCACCGTGCCGGCGATGTTGATGCCGCAGTGGCAGACAAAGACTCCGGTCCGTTTCATGATTTTGCCTTTCGGGGAGCGCTCTTCTTGGGTTTGGAGACCGGCGGCTTTTCGTCCGGCTTGATCATTGTGGGAGGTTTTTCCTTTTCCTTGGCTAACAGCTCGATCCCATAGTCATAGCCCTTATCAAAAGCCCTGATATTGAGCTCAAGAAACCTCTTGGGGACGAGGCCGGGGAGGGCCTTTTTCATGGCCTCCGGGCTGACCAACTTGGTGATGGCGGTGAAGAATCCGAGCATGACCAGGTTGCCGAAGATGCGGTTGCCCATCTCCTCGGCGAAGCGGGTCGAAGGAACGCCAAAATACTTGATCTCGTCCCGCACGGGCTTGGGTTTCACCAGGTCGGTGTCATAGATGAGCGTTCCGTCGCCGCGGAGATCCGGCTCGTATTTCTCATAGGCATCCTGAGACATGGAAACGAGAATTTCCGGCCGGGTGATGTAGGGATAAAGGACGCGCTCCTCCGAGATCACCAACTGGGAACTGCAGGCGCTTCCTCTCGCTTCCGGTCCGAAGCTCTGGGTCATGGTTCCGAACTTATTATCAAAGAGAGAAACGGCCTTGCCGGTGATCAAACCGCAGCGGATAATTCCCTGGCCGCCGTAACCCGAAAAACGGATCTCGCTCATGGTTTCACTCCGTAGGGGACATATTTTTCGCCCAGGGCCTTCTGGAGATGGGCGTTCATGCAGTCAAGAAATGTTGGCTTTTCCTTGTCCACGAACTTGCCGACGATGAGCTTGCCTTGATATTCGATGCCCACGGTACGTGTATCGGCGCCGTGCTGAATTTCAGATTGGTCATAATAGTACTTGAGCAGATTCAAGCCGTCGCCCAGCCGGTTCCGCCGGGCATACAGTGTGACACAAGGAGTGATGACCTCGATGAAAGAGAAGCCTCGCTTGGCCAGCGCCTCCTGGATGGATTTGGTGACCCTCCGGATATGGAGGGATGTCCAGCGCGCCACGTAGGTGGCGCCGCAGGTTTCGACTAAGTAGGGCAGGTTGAAGGGGTATTCGAAGTTCCCGTAGGGCGCCGTAGAAAGATTGGCACCGAGCGGAGATGTGGCGGCCACCTGTCCTCCTGTCATGGCGTAGTTGAAGTTGTTCACGCAGATGACCACGATGTCCATGTTCCGTCGGGCGGCGTGAATGAGATGGTTGCCGCCGATCCCGACGATGTCTCCGTCGCCGCTGAAGACCACGACCTTGAGCTCCGGATTGGCCAACTTGAGCCCGGTGGCGAAGGGGATGGCCCGGCCGTGGGTGGTGTGGAAGGAGTCGAACTTGACATAGCCCGCCACCCGCCCCGTGCAACCGATGCCGGAGACAACGGCGACCTTGTCGAGGTCGAGTTCACTTTTTTTAAGGGCATCGGCGAACGAAGTGACCACCGTGCCGATGCCACAGCCCGGGCACCAGATGTGCGGAATCCGGTCCATTCGGAGGAAATCCTCCATCGGGTTTTTTTCTTCGGCGAGTTCCTCGCGGTTCATCGGACGGCCTCCTTAATGGCTTTCAAGATATCTTCGGGATCGTGGACCCAACCCCCGCAATGAGTAACGCCGATAACCGGCGCTTGGCCGAAAGCGCAACGCTCGACCTCGCGTCCGATCTGGCCGAGGTTGAGCTCGGGCACGACAAAAGCCTTGATTTTCCCGGCCAGCTCTTTGATTCTTTTTTCGGGGAACGGCCAGACCGTGATCAACCGTATCGTGCCGACCCTGATGCCGGCTTCGCGGGCGAGCCGGACCGCCCTGATAGCCACCCTGGAGGTGATTCCGTAGGAAATGACCACGACCTCGGCATTGTCGATCTGGTCTTCCTGCAACTCAATGATCTTATGGGCGTTCTTCCGGATCTTGTCAACGAGATGATGAACGCACCAGTCCTGGACCTCGGCATTGAGCACCGGATAGCCGCGTTCATCATGGGTGAGTCCGGTGGTGTGGAAGCGGTAGCCGTCTCCCGGCTTGACCATGAAGGGGACCAGGTCCTTGTCCGGCTTGTAGGGCAGGTACTTGTCCTTCGGCCCCTGATACCACTTCCGCTCGACCACTTCGATCTGGTCGGCCGGCGGAATGACCACTTTCTCGTGCATGTGGCCGACGCATTCGTCGGTCATGATAAACACCGGAACCCGATAAAGCTCCGCAAGATTGAAGGCCTTGATGGTCAGGTCGAAACACTCCTGAGGAGAATCCGGGGAAAGGGCGATGATCTCGTAGTCGCCGTGAGAACCGAATTTCGCCTGCATCATGTCTCCTTGACCGGCCAGAGTGGGGAGACCGGTGGAGGGCCCGCCCCTCTGGACATTGGCGATCACGAGGGGGGTCTCCATCATCACGGCGAGGCCGATGTTTTCCATCATCAAGGAGAAGCCCGGGCCTGAGGTCACCGTCATGGCTTTCTGACCTCCCCAGGAGGCGCCGATCAGAGCGGTTATCGAGGCGAGTTCGTCCTCCATCTGGATGAAAACCCCCCCGACCAAAGGGATCCTCTCAGAGAAGCGCTCAGCTGTTTCGGTAGAAGGGGTAATCGGGTATCCGCCAAAAAAGCGGCAGCCGGCAGCCAGCCCGCCCTCGGCGATGGCGAAGTCTCCATCGAGATAATGGGACCCGGTCAGAACTCCTTTAGGGTCTGCTTTCACTTTTCTCACCTTCTTCCTCCTCTTTTTTGAGAGTGACGAAAATCGCGAACTCCGGGCAGATGGCTTCGCAGAGCTGGCAGTAAATGCACTCGTTTTCTTTTACGACCCGGGGGGGGTGGTAACCCTTTTTGTTGAATTCCTCGGAGAGCTCGAGGACATCGCGAGGACAGTACTCGACGCAAAAGCCGCAGCCCTTGCACCTTTCCTTATGGATGTGGATATTGCCTTTTTTGGCTCTGAGATTGCCGAAACGGATGGTCATGGTTCCCTCAGATCAGGCCCTTTTCTTCAAGAAGCGGCCTGGGATTGACATAGTGGAGATCAAGACGAAGGTCTTTCTCTTCGCAGCCCAAGGCAATGGCCAGAAGCTGGGTGAAATAGAGGATCGGGAGACCCTTGAATCCGGAATACTTCTCGGCCGTTTGCTTTTGTCGGAAATCCAGGTTGAAAGCGCAGAGGGGGCAGCTGACCGAGACCACCTCGGCGCCGCGGTTCTGCGCGGACGTCAGAATACTGTAGGTCCGCTCAACGACATTCTCCGGTTTGTCGACCGTCTGATAGGCCCCGCAACATTCCGTCTTATAGGGAAAATCGACCGCTTCCGCCCCGAGGACGACCGCCAGGTCGTCGAGGACGGTCGGGTTCTCCATGTCGTCCAGGCCGATTTCTTTGGGGCGGACGAGGAGACAACCGTAATAACTGGCCACTTTGAGATTGCGAAGGGGCTTTTTGACTTTCTTGCCGATCGTCTCGAACGAGACATCCTCCCGGAGCAACTCCAGCAGGTGCCGGACCTTCACATCCCCCTGATAGGCGATCTTTTCCTCGTCCATGAATTTATGGATCTTCTCCAGGCTCTCCGGATCGGCCTTGATCCGTTCGTTGACCCGCTTGAGGGTGTTGTAGCACATCGCGCAGAGGGTTATGACCGAGTCCGCCTGTTCTTCCTTGACCCGAATCAGGTTGCGGACGGAGGCGAGATGGCGCATCAGGTCGTCCGTGGTCAGAGAGTAGACGGTTCCGCAGCAGTTCCAGCGTGAGAGTTCCTTGACGTCGACCCCCAGCTCGCGCAGCGCACAGAGAGCGGAGTCCTCAAAATTTTTGGCGTTGCTCTTAAGAGTGCACCCTGGATAATAGCTGACTTTCATGGGAATCCCTTCTTCGGATGAGGTCGGATGATCGACGCATCATTTATGATCGAAATTATCAAGACGTGAATTTCCGGAAATTGCTGATCAGGGCGATGGCCGGGACGGAAGCCTTTTCCTCGTTGCTGAGTTTGGACACCTCGACATGGTCCTTTCTCTTGCGGAGCAGGACCTGGCGGACCGCTTCCATGACCTCGGCAATCTTGATCCCCTTGGGACAGCGCACGTTGCAGGTATAGCAGGACGCGCAGACCCAGACCGACTTGGATTCGAGGAGCTCGTCTTTGAGGCCGAGCTGGGCGTAGCGGATAACCTGGTTAGGGAGGATGTCCATGTCACCGACGGCCGGGCAGCCGGCCGAGCACTTGCCGCACTGGTAGCAGGCCGAGAGCTTCTGGCCGCTGATCTCTTCGATCTTCTTCACAAAATCATCGCGGATTGTGTTCCTGGAGATGTTCGTTCTCATTGTACCTTGTCTCTTTCAAGTTGGAGAGGATCGAGATGGGATGGAAATGGATTTCCGAACCCAAAAAGACCCTCCAGTAAAACATAATTTTCTTCACCTGTCAAGAAAATGAGGCGACGGCTCGCCGTTGAAGAAAAGGATGATTTCCTGAATGTCTTCCTGGGGAAATCGGTTCCGGAAATAGTCCTCTGTTACCTCTAAAGGATAATGATCGATGCCGACGAGGACAACCTTCAAGCGCTCGACGTTCTCCTCAAAAAGCTTCAGCAGGGGGCCGTTCTTGACGGTCCTGTCCGAGTGGCTGAGGATCAGGACGTGGGGCCGCTTATGGAAGCGGCAGGTCCGGCGCTCGCTGAGGATGATCCGGGCGGTCTCGAAAAACGTTCGTCCTTCCATCTGGCTCAGCAGGGTATCGATCCGTTCCGCGGGATAATCACTGTACCAGTGAAAGACACGATGAAAAAAACGATGGTTCCAGACCTTCGTCGATAGATCAAAGACCAGCGCCAGGCGGACGAGAAAGGCGTAGGTCGATTTCTTGATCGGTCCCAGGTTGAGCCAACGTGAGCTGAGATAAGGTGTAATGGCGACAACCCCATGGCAGCGTTCATCGGGGGGGAGATGAGAGATAACGGCGAACCCGAAGGATATGCCGCCCAGAAGGTAGCTCTCCAACCCGAGATCATCAATCCGGCGCCGGACATAGCCGGCGTAGTTTTCCAGGGAGACTTCGGTCAGAGGCGGGATATGATTGATGAAGCCGGGGAGGTCGACGAAATGGACCTGGAAAAAACGCCCCAAGTAGTCGATCAGCCCTCTCAAGACCAGGCTATTCGTCAAGAACGCGTTGACCAGAACAAGGTTGTCTTTATGGCATGGAGTTGAATGAGGCCTCATGAAAAGGCCCCATTTATTAACATAGCGGGCGGGCGAAGTCAACTGGAATCGCGGGCGCATTTCGGCCGGGCCAGCAGAAAAAGGAGACAGATCGCGTTCAGGACGATCACCGATTCGAGGACATGGGCTTGGCCTGCCAAGGGAATGAGCAGGGAGGATGTCAGTAACGCGCCGGCGAAGGACCCGATGAGGTCGAAGCCGTAGCCGCGCCCGTAATCCGCTCTGGTCCGAAGAAAAATCAAATTGGAAACGACAAAAAGACGACCACCCAGGCAACCGAACAACAGCAGGAGAAGATAGGCAAGGAATTCCGGAGGATGAGTTGGGAGGAGAAGCCGGAATGTGCCCAGCAGGGCCAGAAAGGAGGCTTGGACGGCAGCCAGCCGGCCGAAGGTTGTGTTTTCGGGCCGGGATTTGAACAAAGCTCCGAGGAAAAGGCCGAGCATGAAAGTGGAAAGCAGGAGCGCCACGCGTCCATAGAGATAGCCGTACAGGGACTGGAACCAGACGAGGAGGACGATCTCAGCGACGATCGTGGTCAGGCCCATCACGGCCAGAGGAATCAAGCTGAAACTCGTCTCTTTTTTTTTCGCCCAAAGAACCGCGAGGAAAAGAGAGAAAAGGAGGAGCGGACACCCGAGAAGCCAGACCGGCGGCAGCCCGGACAAGATCCGCATGATCGTGCCCTCCGGTCCCCGGAAATGTGTGCTCCAGAGGGATGCCTGAAGGAAAAAACTGATAGGAGTGAGATCCGTGTTGATCCGGCGGGGGCCTGAGGCGAGCATTTCATTCAGGTATTCGATCCGGAGCGGGTGAAGGCGGGATTCGAGGGATCTGGTTTCGAGGTGTCGGACGGACAGTCCGAAATCGGCGATCCGGCGGCTCAGTTCCGCGGGATCGATAGTCAGGCTGTTCGAGGAGGCCAAAAAAATGTTCCGGCTTCCCGGCACAACCTTGACCTCGCGGAAAACATGCGTCAGCGTGGAATATAAAGAAGAGAGCAGCTTTCTGAGTTCCGGACCGATGACGTTCTCAGAGGAGGTTGCCGAGAAGGAAAAAACGCCGTCGGAGCGAAGATGTCTCCTGGCCAGATCGAAGAATTCCCGGGTGTAGAACCTGTTGATCTGGGCCGTGGCCGGTTCCGGAAGGTTGAGGATGATGACCTCGTATTCATCGCTGGATCTTTTGAGAAAGGCTCTCCCGTCCTGGGAGAAGATCCGGACTCTTGCCGAGGTGAGAATGTCCCGTCTTGTGTCGCCCAGGAATCGGCTGGACATCCGGATGATCTCGGGGTCGAGTTCGACGGCGTCAACCCGGACATCGGGATACTTCAAAACCTCCTCGAGCGCCTGGCTCTCGCTTCCTCCGATGAGAAGGACGTGGCGGGCTGTTGGATTCTGGAGCATGGCAAAATGCACGGATTCTTCGGCGGAGGCGATGTCGGGATAAGAGAAAACGGGTGAATTGTTGCTGTAGAGGCTGATCTGTTCCCGAGTCTTGACAACTTGGAGCCGGCCATAGAGGGAATCACGGCTGGCGAGGAGCCGGAAGGGCTGCCAGTGGAGTCTTTGAACCGGTAGGTCGGCCAGGCCGAATCCGGCCAGCGCAACGAATAAAGTTGCGGTCCAGATCAGGGAAGGCCGGCGCTCGCCCGAGCAATACACCAGGAGGAAGACCAGCCCACTGACCGCCGCTGCCGCGACCCACGAGGAGGCAAAAAGAATCAAGCCGATATAAACCGCCGGGCCTGCCGCCACGGCTCCCCAGGATTCCCATATATAAACACGTTTGATATCGCCGTTCTGATGGTTGACATTGACGACAAACAGGGCCCCGAGGGGAAAGCCGACCAGGGCACAAATCCCGAAGGATATCAGGATAACCGGAAGCAAGCCTACGAGTTCTCCGGGCAAGAGCCGAAAAAGCAAACGCGAGAGCCTGACGGCCGTGAGCGCGAGGGGAAAGGCAAGGATAATAAAGAAATAGACCACGGTCAGGTCGGGTAACGACCGCATTCTTCCCGCCGTCAGGCTGCCCAGCCCGCTCCAGAGGAGCCAGGAGGCCAGCACGATGCCGAAGGTCAGTTCGTTGCCGTAAAAATAGGCGTTGAATTCGCGAAGGAGGAAGATCTGGAGAGAGGTGGCCAGAAGGCCAAGAGAAAAAGCGGGGAGGTTTTTTCTCAAGCCCAGATTCCGGGTATGGGATTGCGGCAAAACCGGCAGGCCCCCTTTTCCAAATGGACACTTTTGAGCTGGAGTCCGAACCGTTCGATGATCGTTTTCCCGCAGCGGGGGCACTCTGTGTTCTCCGCCTCGTGCCCGGGGACATTGCCGATATAGACATAGTGAAGCCCCTCCCGGATGGCGACGGCGCGGAGGGCCTCGAGCGTTGAAATAGGAGTGGGCGGAAGGTTTTTCATCAGGTACATGGGCTGAAAGCGGCTGAAGTGAAGGGGAACATCGGGGCCGATCTCCCGCCTCATCCAGCGGCACATGGCTTCGATATCCTTGACGCTGTCGTTGAGCGTCGGAATGACGAGATAAACGATCTCCAGCCAAATCTTGCTGCTCTGCACTTCCCGGATGGCGTCGAGCACGGGCTGGAGCTCACCCCGGACGTAAGCGGTGTAAAAATCCTGGCGGAAGGCCTTGAGGTCGATCTTGACGGCATCGACGACCTTGAGGAGATCCCGGAGCGGCTCGGGCCGGATATGGCCGCCCGTCACCACGCAGTTCTTGATCCCTTTTTGGCGTGCCGCCAAAGAAGAATCATACATGTATTCGAAAAAGACGACAGGTTCGGTGTAGGTATAAGCGATCGAGGCGCAGCGGTATTTCAGAGCGGCCGCGGCCACGCCTTCGGGAGGAAGGTCGAAATGCGGAATCTGCTCGGGACGGGCCTGGGAAATCTGCCAGTTCTGGCAGAACTTGCAGTTCAGGTTGCAGCCGGCCGTGGCGATCGAAAAAGCGTCGCTGCCCGGCAAAACATGGAAGAACGGCTTCTTCTCGATCGGATCAACATTGGCCGAGCAGGCTTTGCCATAGACAAGAGTGTAGTAGGTTCCGCCGTCGTTCTGCCGGACCCCGCAGTAGCCCCTCTCTTTGTCTCCGAGCTTGCAAAGCCGGGGGCAAAGGAAACACTCGATCTCCCGGTCGGGGAGTTTCCTGTAATACCGGGCTTCGACATGAGAGAGATTGGCGACATCCTGGAAGGACAGGAACCGTCCGAAAGCTCCCCTTCCGCCTGTTCCCAGGAGCAATCCCGTCCCCGCCAGAGATTGACAGAACATCCGTCGTTTCATGCCGAGCGCTTCTTCCTCAAATTATATCTCATCCTCGGTGATTTGGATGTTTTCAACGCCGGAGCGGCCGAGGCCGATCGCCTCGGCTGCTTTCAGGTAAGTCGGCTGGCGGCCTTCCTCCCGGAGCGAAGGAAGACCCCGGTTCGACCGCAGCTTTTCCACCAGACGCCAGCCCACCGCGTCGGCGGCCACCGGGTCCAGGCTGAAGATGAGCCGGCCGCAGGGCTCTGCCCAACGGGAATGGTAGGACGGACCGCGATGGAACTGGACGAGTAGAGCGTCCAGGATGGAGAGCCGATGTTTCTGCTTCACCAGGGGAGCGTCAAAGAGCTCGGCGATATATGGATCGCAGTGATCATCGTGATACTTATTGGGGTTATGGATGGCACCGAAATAGTTTTTCATCCCGGCGGTGATGCCGGCCAGGCCATGGTCCTTGAGGATCGCCAGGCTGATCGAGGCGGTCACGAAATTTGTCTGAATGGTCGAAAAGAGACTGCCGATATTCAGATGAGAGACAGGCTCGGTCTCGTACCCTGCTCCGGCGGTGTCGGTCGCGAAAACCTTGAGTCCGTTCGAGCTATCGGAAAGACGATACCCCGCTTCCCTCAGCTCGCGGTTTGTCCTGTCCCAGATGAGGATGTTCCTTTCAGAGACGATGCTTCCGGAGAGAAGTCTGGCCAAAGCCAAAGAGAGCTCGGGGCGGGTCGAGATCATGCGCCCGCCGATGGTGCTGATCTTGATCCCGACGCGGTCCTTTCTGGAAAAAAGCCCGGCCAGGCCGTCCAGCGCCCGATCGGTACCGGTCAGATGCCGGATTCCCAGCTCAAGCATGGCGGCGATCCTGGTTCCGTCGATCTCTCCGCCCCGGCCGAGCACTCCCATCCCTCTGATCACGACGACCTTGGATCTGTCCATTCTTCTATCAAAGTACATGTCTCCTGATGAGCTGTCAACCGTGAATCCCCGTCGCCTGAAATTTGCCAAAGATCCGGCGTTATAGTACAGTTGAAACGAATAGAGAAAACGGAGGGCATCATGAGCGCAAAGACAGCGAAGCGCGTCATTCTCCTGATCTGGACGCTTTTCTGGTTATGCTCCGCATTCGGGCAGGAGACTTCGCCGCCTTCTCTTCAAACCCTCCTGCCCAAACTGCCCGGATGGTCTCTTTCCGAGGATCCCCGTGTCTTTTCCCCCGGTTCCCTTTTTGAGTACATCAACGGGGCGGCGGAGAATTATCTCAGCTATGGTTTTCAAGAACTCTTGGTGGGGGATTACAAGAAGGATGAATCAGCGGCCACTCTGACGGTCGAGATTTATGATATGGGCGAAGGGACCCGCGCCTTCGGCATCTACAGTTCGGAGCGGTATCCGGAGAGCCGCTTTCTGGGCATCGGGAGCCAGGGGTATCTGGAAGAGGGATCGCTCAACTTTATCGTCGGCGGCTATTATGTCAAGCTCCTCTGTTTCGACTGCGGGGAAGAGTCCGAGCCCATTCTCAAGTCGGCTGCTGAACAGGTGGAAACTCAAGTTGCAGTCAAGGCCCAGCTGCCCCCTCTGCTCCGTCTTTTTCCGCGTGAAGGGTTGGTCATCAACAGTGAAAAGTTCATCCTCCAGAATGTCCTCGGGTTCGGATTCCTCCATCACGGCTACCTGGCCGATTACCGCACTCAGGACCAGGAATTCGGCCTGTTCATTATCCAGGGCACCAGTTCCCAGGAAGCTAAGGATATGCTCGGCCAATACTTGGAGAGCCAGCGAAAGGCGGGCCAGCCTCCCCAGACAATGTCCGATGGTTATTTGGTCAGAGACCGCTATTCCCACAATGTTTTCCTGGCGCTTTCAGGGAACTTGATTCTCGGGGTGATGAGAATCAAGGACGGACATGAGGAACTGGGCAAAAAATACCTTCAGCGGCTTGTTCAGGCTGTGACCAGCTGAGTCCGCCGTCGGGAGACTCCGAAGAGGCGGGACACGAGTGGTGCGTCTCGCCAATCACTTGGCTTTAAAACGATCCCTAAAGACGGGACACTAGGCCTGCTTTCCCGGCGGGTGCATCTCCAGAAACGCCTTCAACCTCTGGAACTCAGGTCCCAGGGCGCCGATCGCTTCCCGGGCTCTATCCAAGTTTTTCTCCCCCCCGGCCGTTTCGATGGCCAGTCCGAGCTTTTGGAGCGGGATGAGGCTGAGGTTTGCCGAGGCCCCCTTGAGGCTGTGTCCAACTTCCTGAATCTGAGTGGAATCTCCCCGGGAGAGGGCCTTTTCAAGGAGTTCCTTTTTTTCATCGAATTCATGAAAATAGAGGTTGAGGAGGTCCTGGAGAAACGAGGTGTCCCCGCCGATTCTGTCAAGAACGGCTGAAAAATCAATGGGTTGATCGGCTTCAAGTTGGATGGTCTCAGACATGGTTACGCTCCTGACTCCGACTGGATATGCCATTGGCCACGATATGGCAGTTGCGTCCCTGGCGTTTGGCCTTAAGCAACGCCTCATCGGCGACCTTGATGAATTTCTCGGCGCTGAGAATCCCGGCGACGTCCGTGGAGGCGCAGCCGGCGGAGATGGTCAGGAGGACCTTGTCCAGATCTTTTTTGATCCCCTTCTTAGCGACGGACTGGCGGAGCCGTTCGGCGACCTTGATGATCTTCGAAGAACTGCAGCGAGGAAGGATGATCATGATCTCGTCCCCGCCGTAGCGCCCGATTTTGTCGGATTTCCTGATTTTCCTTTTGATTCTGGAAACCACCTGGAGGAGAGCCTGATCTCCGATATCGTGACCGTAAAAATCATTGATCCTTTTGAAATGGTCGATATCCAGCAGGATCACTCCCGTAGGCACCCCTTCTCTCTTGCCCCGGTCCAGTTCTTCTGTCAGGAACTTGGTGGTCTCGCTGCGGTTCCAGATTTTCGTCAGGCCGTCCCGGCTGGCGATATCTTTGAGCTGTCTCTGGACGGCAAGCAATTTGTCTTCGAGATCGATAATCCGTCTTCCTGTCTGGAGGCGGGCCCGCAGCTCCAGGAAGTCGACGGGTTTGGTCATGTAATCATCTGCCCCGGAGGAAAGCCCGGTGATGATATCCTGCCTGCGGTCCTTGGCGCTGAGAATGATGATATATGTATACTTGTATTTCTTGCGGCGGCGGATCTTGCGGCAGACCTCGATCCCGTCTATTCCCGGCATCATCCAGTCCAGAAGCGCCATGCGGAGTTCTTGGTCCTGCAGCGCTTCCCAGGCTTCGGCTCCGCTACGCGCGGTGACGACGAGGTAGCCCCAGTTCAGCAGGTTTTTCTGCAGAATTTTCGAGCTGATAAGGTCGTCTTCGGCGATCAGGATTTTCATGGGCTTCCCCGCTCCGGTTTCTTTCTAAGCTCTTTTCCGGGCGTGGATTCCGCCGACGGACTCGCAGACGGCTCGCCGGGCACTGAGTACCGGCCCATCGTTAGAGAGATCGTCTCTGCAAGCTGCTTGGCGTTGAGCGGCTTGGTGATATATTCGTCCATCCCGACCTCCAGGCATCTTTCCCGGTCTCCTTTCATTGCGTGGGCGGTCATGGCGATGATCGGGATGTGGGTTCCGGCTGCTTTTTCCTTGACCCTGATTTCCTGGGTGGCCTTGAGCCCATCCATTTTCGGCATCTGCACATCCATCAGGATGAGCTCGAAGTTCCCCTTCTCCAGGGCGTTCAGGGCTTCTTCTCCGTTCATCACCCCCGTCGCCTGATGACCCTGCTTTTCAAGCATATAGAGGGCCACCTTCTGGTTGACCAGGTTGTCCTCGGCAATCAGGACGCGATAGGTTTGCCGGCTTGGAGCGGGCGTCGCCTCTGAGCCAGAGATCGTCTGCATCTCGGGCTTGGCTGACATCCCGAGGACAGAGAGCATGGCGCTCCTGAGCTCAGACGGCTTGATCGGTTTTCCCAGGTGTGAGGAGATGCCCACCTTGAGCCAGGGAGCGGCATCGATCCGGTTGCCGGTTTTGCTCATCATCATGATGATGGATTTGGAGATCTCTGGGTTGTCCTTGAGATAATCCAGCATGATAAAACTGTCGTGCCCGGGGAGGTTGGCGTCGAGGAGAATGAGCTCGAAGGGCCTGTTTCTCTCTTTGGCAGCGTCCAGGATGATTGTGGCCTCGTCGGCGCTTTCCGCTTCTTTGACCGTGATCCCCCAGCGAGCGGCCCATTCGCCGAGAGTGCGCCGGGAACTCGCGTTGTCCTCAATCAGGAGCATGGGGAGGTTGCTGAACATGGCTTTGGACGCGGCGAGCGCCGCCCTGCTTTTTTCCTGGGGAGATGTGAACAGGGCGGTGAAATGGAATTGGCTGCCTTGCCCGACCTTGCTCTCGACCCAGATCCGACCGCCGAGCAATTCGACGAGCTGCAGGGAAATGGCCAGCCCGAGGCCGGAGCCGCCGTATTTTCTGGTCATCGAGCTGTCGGCCTGGGCAAAAACGTCGAAAATGAGCCTCCTTTTGTCTTCGGGAATACCAATCCCGGTGTCGGCGATAATGAAGTGAAACAGGAGGGCATCGTTCGATCTCGCTTCTTCTTGGACGGAGACGACCACCTCGCCTTTTTCAGTAAACTTGATGGCGTTGCTGACCAGGTTGATCAGGATCTGGCGAAGCCGGCCGGGATCGCCGAGGAGGTTCAATTCCAGGTGTGGAGGAATGGAGCAGACAAGATCGAGCCTGTTTCGGTGCGCCTGAATGGCCAGGGGAGCCAGGATTTCGTAGATGAGATCTTCCAGGTTGAACGGCGTCGTCTCGATCTCCACCTTGCGGGCCTCGATCTTCGAGAAATCGAGGATATCATTGATCAGGGTCATCATGGATTCGGCCGAGGACTTGATTCCCCGGAGGTATTCCCGCTGTTCCGGTGTCAGCTCCGTATCGAGAGCCAGCTCGGTCATGCCCAGAATGCCGTTCATCGGTGTCCGGATCTCATGACTGATATTGGCCAGGAAGTCGCTCTTGGCCTGGCTGGCCTCCAGCGCCTCTTTGCGGATCCTGACAAGCTCCGATACATCCACCAAGTTGAAGATCAGTCCGCGGTACCGGTCGTCTTTGTAAACGGGCTTGATGCGGAAGATAATCTCCTTGTTCTCCATCGTCTTCTGGATTTCGACCGGTGCCGCCGGCGGCGTCTGGCGAAATTTCTCAACAGAGGCCTTCAACTCAGGTTGGGCATCGCCGGGCAAGGCGTCCCACAGGGTTTGTCCCAGCAGCTGAGATTTCTCCTGCCCGAAGAAGCGGAGGAAATAATCATTGACCTCGATGATGCGGTCCTCGTCATCGGCGAAAATGACGCCTTCCTCGATGCCCGAGATGATGGCGGTCAGTTTATCGGATTCTTTTTTGATCGCCTCTTCCGCCCGTTTTCTGTTCAAAACCTCGACGAAGGCCGTGGCCAGGGCCTCAACGGCCTTCTGGTCGTCGCGATCATATCCTCCATCCTTGTTGGCCAGGGCCATGACACCGAAAACCCTGCCCGAGTGCCTCAAGGGGACAACGAGAAGGTTCCGAATCTCGGGATGGCCGGCGGGAATCCCCACTTGGGCCGGATGGATTCTGGGGTTGTTGATCAGATGGGATCGTTCCTCCTTGAGGGCTTCCGCCCAGAGGCCCCGGATCTTCATGTTCTTGAGCAGAACAGGAGTCCGGGATTTGGGAATGGTGCAGGCATCCCATCCGGGATCGCTCAGCGAAAGAACGTCCAAGAGCCCAGAGTCGTTGAACTCCCCGATGAAACCGAACTGGCTGTCGGTGAGGTTTTCCGCGAGATGGAGGCACGAATCGGCGATTTTAGAATCGGGTTCGTCGCTGAAGGCCTTTTGAAGAAGTCTGTTGATGGCTTCCAGCAACATGTTCTGCTTCAGGATTTGTGTTTCGGCAAAGCGTCTTTCGGTGATATCCTTATCCATGCCTCGGTATCCGCGGAGCTGGTTCGCATCATCCAGGATGGGAAGAGCGTTCGTCTGGAGGCAGACGAGTTTTCCCTGCTTGCTCAAGTTCCAGTTCACCATGTCGACAAGGGGCTGTTTATCCAGGCAGAGCTGATGAAAGATCTGGCGGACCCGGGCGGCCTCGTTCTTGGGCATGAGGTCGAAAGGCGACTTACCGATGATCTCCTCGGCTTCATAACCCAAGATCTGTTTGACCTGGCCCGAAGCAAAGGTATAGACTCCGTTATGGTTGACTTCCCAGATCCAGTCCGCGGAGCTCATGGCAATATCCTGAAATCTTTTTTCGGAGGTCCTCAGGCTCTCCAGTATCCTTTTCTGGTCGGAAATATCGCGATAGATCCCGAAGATGGCTTCCACCTTGCCGTCCTCGACGATCGGTGAGGCAATGATCGAGACGGGCACGGCCCTCCCGTCCTTGCGGAGCCGGACGGATTCAAAAGCGGTTTTTTCTCCATTGACGACCCGGTGCGTGATCGAGGCGGCGGAACCGGCTTCTTCCGCGGGCACAATCAGGTTGTCGAGGACTTGACCGATGGTCTCATCAGGTTGGAAGCCGAAGATCCTGCAGAATTCGTCGTTCGCCCGGAGAATGCGCCCGTCCTTGTCGGCGATGATGATCCCCTCGGGCGCATTCTTGAAAAGGCTTTCGAAATAGGTCTTCTGGCGGAGAAACTGTTCCTGGAGCCCGTCTTCGTTCCCGGCGAATCCGGACTTGCCGGGCGTTTCCGGGTCGGTTTTCGGATGCGGCATCTATGGTCCTTGCGCTCAATGAAGCGGACACGCCGATTCTAGCTTTATCCCGGCTGCGGTCAATCGCCTTTCCCGGTGAAAGCCGGGGTGAATTTCCCGTCTTGTCCTTCACCTCTGGCGGTGGGGAGGCCCCCTCCTCACCGACGGGAAGAAGGCAGGAATCTCCCCTCTCCGGGGAAGACGCGGATGTCCCTGTTCACAATTGAGGAGACGAGGTATAATAAGAGAACTTTATGGAAAACGGCAAGCTTGTCTCGGTGTCTTCAGGAGTTGTTCTCATCTTCCTGATCGGTCTCATCTTGCACCTTGCCAAGCCCGTTTTTTTCCCCTTTTTCCTGGCGGTTTTCTTCTACTTCATCCTCTCTCCGCCTCTGGAAATCTTGCTGCGCTTGAAGATCCCCAGACCCCTGGCCGTGTTCCTGATCGTGGTCACGTCCTTCGTGGTCCTGTACCTGCTCGGGATTCTTTTTTACAATAGCGGCAAGGCCTTCGCCGCGTCCGTTCCGGACTATGCTCAAAGGATCAGCGGCGTCCTTCACTCGCTCGGCGAGAGGCTCCGCATGTCCAGACTCAGCTGGGACCCGATGCTCTGGAGCAAAAGCCTGGACAGCGGCCGGATCACAACCCTGTTTCTCCAGGCTTTGAACCAGATTTTCTCTCTCTTTTCGCTGTTCATCCTGGTCTTTGTTTTCCTGGTTTTCATGCTGGCCGGACGGGGCAAGCTCCAGGCCAAGGTGGAGAAATCGCTCAGTCCCCGGCGGGCTCAAACGATCAACCGGATCATCGAGAGGATCGATCATGATGTCCAGAAATACCTGGGTATCAAGACCGGGATCAGCATTCTCTCCGGGATGATCACGATGGTCGTTCTCCTCATCTTCGGAGTCGAGTTCGCCGTCCTTTTCGGGATCCTGACGGCGATCTTGAATTTTATACCCAGCCTGGGTTCCATCGTCAGCATGGCCCTGATCACCATCATCGCTATCTTCCAGTTCGGGAGCATCTTTCCCGCCCTCTGGATCCTTTTGATACTGGGAGGCCTGGACATAGTCATTCCCAACCTTTTGGAGCCGAAACTGATGGGCCAGGGGCTCGGGTTAAGTCCCCTTGTCGTTCTCTTCTCTCTCTTCTTCTGGGGGTGGCTCTGGGGAATCCCGGGGATGATCCTGTCTGTGCCTCTCATGGCCGTCATCAAAATCATCTGCGGCAATATCCCGGCGCTCGAAAGCGTCGCTCAATTCATGAGCAAATAAAGGGAAGCACTTTTTAGATAAATCAAGGGCGGGTGATGGAGATATTGGCGCCGGAGGATTCCTGAAGCCGGGCCAAGCGATGCCCGAGATCCTGGAGATAGGATCGTCCTTCGAGGTGCTCCCGGGCCAGGTGTTTGACCGCCAAGATCGTGTTGTCCAGACACTTGATCTTCTCTTCGTCTGTGTAGCTTTCCAGGCTCTGAGGCAAGATGATCTTCCTCTGGAACCGGCATTGGTTGAGACTCAGGAAGACGGCCTCTCCCGCCTCGTTCCGGGAGCGTCTGTCGTCCCCGGGCGTCAGGACGAGAGAGCAGCCTTTCTGCACCCGGCTCTTGGCGTATTCGAGCGCCAGGATGGCGTCTTTATCCGTGAAGCCGGGATTTTTTTCTCTAAAATCATGGAGCGGCGCCTCGATGTTCAAGATCAGCCAGGCCAGCCGCTCGTCGTCCAGGACGTCCTCGGAAAACGGTCTTGTTTTTTGGATCACCCTTTTTTCTTGGTAGGATTTATGAGGTCCAAGATGGGGGCAGCCGGGTGGGCAGCGAAGATCTTTCTCGCGGAGTTGTCCGCAGCAGAGAGAACAAAGGGATGAGCCCAGGGCGGGACAAAACCTTTTGGCCTTTCTCTGTTGACAGCGGGAACATTTGGCCATGATCCGGATATTCCTCAAGAGGTCAGATGAAAGGTTCCGGCCGTATCTTTCGGGCCGGACAGACTGTTGAAGATCGGGGCCGCTGGCTTGATTTCACTTTCTTCGATCATTTCTTGAGCACAAAAGTCTCATCCGCCAGGGCCTTCATCCTGCGTCCGAGAAGGCTCTTGAGCGCATTCTGGGCGGCGCGTTGTTCGGCATTCTTTTTGGAAGTTCCTTTGGCCTTGGCCAGGGGACGGCGATCTACGGAGACCTCGACCAAAAACGTCTTGTTGTGATCGGGCCCGACCGAGGTGACGGTCCGATAGGCGGGTGCCGGCCAGTTGTTCTTCTGGAAGTATTCCTGCAAAGCGGATTTATAATTGTTGATCAATTGTTCACCGCGGCCGCTCTTTTTAAACGCCTTCCGGAGCATCGGGGAAAAGAGTCCCTTGGCCGCTTCATATCCTTGATCAAGATAGACCGCGCCCAGAAGGGCCTCGAAAGCGCCGGCCAGGATATTCCTTTTCTTTCTGCCGCCGCTTCTCTCTTCCCCTTTCCCCAGGAGGAGAAATTTGTGGAGGCCGATTTTCAGGGCAAAGCCGGAAAGGGATGTCGTGCTGGCCGCGACGGATTTGTATTTGGAAAGATCCCCTTCCTTGAGGTTCGGATACGTGGCGCAAAAGAAATCCGCGGTAACCAGCCCGACGACCGAATCCCCCAGGAATTCCAGAACCTCATTGTCCTCCACTCCCTCCTCGATGTGTTCATAAGCATAGGAAGAGTGGGTGAGGGCCCTGCGGAGAAAAGCCTTGTCACGGAAGGCGAGGCCAACGGCCTTTTCAACGTGGGCAAGGTTGGCGATCATGGCACCGGGGAAGGGCTGAACGGGTAGACGACTTTCCCCCCGACAATCGTCATCTGAGGAGCGCCTCTGAGCTTCCAGCCGTGGAAGGGATTGTTCCGGCTCTTGGAGGCGAAGTCCCCGACATCGACGACGACCTCTTTATGAAGATTGAGGATCGTCAGATCGGCATCGGCGCCCGGCGAGATCCGGCCCTTTCCCGTGAGCCCCAATATCTGGGCCGGGCGGGTGGAGAACATCTCGATCAAGCGCGTCAGAGAAATGATCTGTTTCCTGACCAATCTATCCAGAAGCACAGAAACCGCCGTCTCCAGGCCGGCGATTCCGAAGGGCGCCTGCTCGAAACCGAGCGCCTTTTGTTCGGGGGTATGGGGAGCGTGGTCGGTGGCAAAGACATCGATCACTCCGTCGGCAACAGCCTTCCGTAGAGCTTCGGCATCCCGGGCATCCCTGAGGGGGGGATTGACCTTGAGGTCGGGATGACCGCTCTTCAGGGCCGCATCGGTCAGGACCAAATGGTGGGGGGTGACTTCGGCGGTCACCGGAGATTTTTTCTCTTTGGCCCAGCGAACGAGCTCGACAGCTCCCCGGGTACTGAGGTGGGCAATGTGCACCCGGCTGCCGACCGCTGCGGCCAGGATGATATCCCGGGAGACCATGACGTCTTCGGCTGAGGCAGGAATTCCCCGAAGACCCATTCGGGCGGACATCAGGCCCTCATTGATGAGGCCTTCACCGCTCAGGCTGTCGTCTTCGCAATGCTCGATGATCAGAGCGTTCAGTCCCTTGGCGATTTCAAGGGCCTGTTTCATAATCCGGCTGTTCTGGATTCCGCGGCCGTCATCAGAAAAAGCGACGGCCCCGGCGGCCATCAGGTCGGCCATAGCGGTCAATTGATTCCCGGCCAGCCCTGTGGTGACTGCGGCGATCGGCATGATGGAGACGATGGCCCGTTTGTGCGCCTCGGCGATGATGTATTTCGTCACGACGCGATGGTCATTGACGGGATTCGTGTTGGCCATGGCGCAAATCGAAGTGAAACCTCCCCTGGCCGCCGCCCGCGAAGCCGTGGCGATGTCCTCTTTTTCCTCCTGACCCGGTTCCCTGATATGGGAATGCAGGTCGATGAACCCCGGGGCCACCACGAGCCGGGAAGCGTCGATCATCGGAACATCCGCTGCCTCGAGCTTAGAGCCGAGCGCGCGGATCTTTCCGTTTTCGATCAGGATGTTCAGCGTTTCGTCGGTTCGGGTCGAAGGGTCGATGACCCTTCCGTTTTTAATCAGGAGTTTCATGGTTTCTCCCTCGCGGGGCTCTTTTTCCTGAGTCCAATGGGTTCACTGATCAGAACCTCATCCCTGCCGTCGACCTCGGCCAGCATGACCTGAACGAGTTCCCGCTTGGAGGTGGGCAGGACCTTGCCCACATAATCGGCCTGGATGGGAAGCTCTCGGTGCCCCCGATCGATCAGGACGAGCAACTGAATCGTCCGGGGCCTTCCCAGGTTGAAGAGTCCGTCCATGGCCGCGCGGGTGGTTCGGCCGGTGTTGAGGACATCGTCGACGAGGAGAACGTCCATGTCGCCGATCGTGAAGGGGATCTCCGTCTTCTGAACGACCGGAGAGACATTGCGGTCCGAGACGTCATCCCGGTAAGGGCTGATGTCGAGCGCTCCGACTGGGATGTCCACCCTCTCGAGCTCCCCGATCAATCGGGAGATGCGTTTGCCGAGGAAGATGCCCCTGGTCCTAATGCCGATGACCACTAGATTTTTCAGGTTGCGATTTCTTTCCAGGATCTCGGTCGTCATTCGGATGAGGGCTCTCTTGATCTTGCTCCCATCCATGACTTTAGCCTTGATCTTGACTTTCATAAACAATCTCCTGAGGCTGGCGCCCTCTCTTTGAAAATGCCCGAAGAGCCGGAAAATGTCAACTGAGCCGAATCATTGTCCCGGCAGGACCCGAATGTGCTCGAAGGATGATGCTATCTTTTCGAAATACAAACGGGAGGCGGCCACGTCATTATGGATCTGTCTGGTCAACGCGTCCGCTCCGGAAAATTGCTTTTCCTTTCTTAGCCGGCGGAAAAATTGAAGGCCGATTTTGTGCCGGTAGAGAGGGCCATCGAAATCAAAGACGTACGTTTCGATCTGCGCCGGGCCGCCCCCGAAGGTCGGCCGGCTTCCGCAGTTCGTCAATGAAGGAAAAAGCCGGCCCCGGATCCGAGCCCAGGTGAGGTGGACTCCAGGCGGCGCGATTTCATTTTCCGTCCGGATATTGGCCGTCGGGAATCCCAGGTTTCGGCCAAGACCTCGGCCTCTGATCACCCGGCCTTCGATGAGATAGGGGTGACCTAAGAGCGCGTTGGCAGAGAGGATATCCCCTGCTTGAAGATAGCCCCGGATGCGGCTGCTACTGACGACCTGTCTTTTTCTGACGACGGGCGCCCGCGGATGCACGGAGAAACCCTTCTTGCCGCCAAGACGGCGCAGGTCATCGATGTTCCCCCGGCGGTTCCGGCCAAACCGAAAATTTTCACCGACAACGACTTCATGAGCGGCTAATGAATGAACGATGACTTGACTGACGAACTCTTCAACGGTCAGATCGGCGAACCCCCTGGTGAAGTTCGCGACCAGAACGGCCTCGACACCGCTCCTCCGGAGTCCTCTGAGCCGTTGCTCCAGGGTCTGGATCATAGGCGTCCGGCCTCCGCCCAGGATTTTTTCCGGGTGGGGTGAGAACGTTAGGACAAGAGAGGTCAGTTGTGCGGCCCGTGCCTTATCGACCAGAAAGCGAAGAATTTCTTGATGTCCGAGGTGAAGCCCGTCGAAGTTGCCGATGGCCACCGCAGTGCCATCCTGAAAAGCAGCCCTGTTCTCGAATCCGTGGAAGACCTTCATGGGATCAGAGGGCGATGATCTTGGCTTTTTCCAGATAGGCGGCCTTGAGCTGTTGGAGGCAGGACCCTAAAAATTTCTCCTCCTCGGGAGCGAGGTTACCTTTGGTGCGATCCTTGAGGAGATCGAGAATATCGATCAGCCTCCGGGCCAACGCCAGATTCATTTCAGGCTCCGTTTTTTCCTGATCTGCCAGGAGTCCGAGCTTGAGCAACGCCTGAGTGAAAATGGGGAGAACGATCGTGCTGAAATCCAGCGGAGGCAAGAATTCCTGGCGGAATGACCCCTCAAGATCTTCCGGGCGCAGGGGATCATCGGATTTTTTTCCGGTCATGGTCGTCCTCTTGTGGCCCCCTGCCTGCCGGAAAGGGGGATGGATGTTTGCACCGCCTTCTTCCTCATCACCAAACCGGCCGTGACAAATGCGTCCAGGTCTCCGTCCAAAATGCTGTCGACATCACCGGTTTCAGTCCGTGTCCGCAGGTCCTTGATCATTCGGTAGGGGTGGAGAACATAAGACCGGATCTGGCTGCCCCAGGCGATTTCGGATTTGCTCTCTTCCATTTTCTCGAACTTCTCGAGCTGCTTTTTCTTCTCCATTTCGTAAAGACGGGCTTTCAATACTTTCATCGCCGAGGCTTTGTTTTTATGCTGCGACCTCTCGCTTTGGCATTGAACAACGATCCCGGTGGGGAGATGGGTGATCCGGACGGCCGAGTCAGTGACGTTGACGTGCTGGCCGCCGCGGCCCGAGGCCCGGTAGGTGTCGACGCGAAGGTCTTCCGGATTGATCGAGACGGCGATGTCCTCCTCGACCTCGGGAAAAACGAAGACGGCAGCGAAAGAGGTATGGCGCCGCTTGTTGGCGTCAAACGGAGAAATCCGGACCAGCCGGTGGACGCCCGATTCCTGGCCGAAACGGCCGAACGCGTAATCCCCTTCCACCCTCACGGTGACGCTTTTGATGCCGGCCTCCTCTCCAGGCATCACATCGAGGATCTCAGTTTTATAGCCCTTGCGTTCGGCATATCTGAGGTACATTCGCAGGAGCATCTGGGCCCAGTCCTGAGATTCGGTCCCACCCGCGCCGGGGTGGATGGTGAAGAGGGCGTTGCGGACATCATCTTCCTCGAAGAAGAGGGTTTGAAGCTCCACTTCCTCAAGGTTTTTGGTCAGGCCGGCGAGGGCCTGTTTCAACTCTCCGCCGACATCCTCTCCCTCGACTAGAAGCTCGGATAAAACCTCGACCTCGTCTTTCTTTTCTTCCAGACGGGAAAAGGCCCTGACCTCATATTCAAGCTTTTTTTTCTTTTGTTGCAGGGCCTGGGACCTTTTCTGGTTCTGCCAGACCGCAGGCAACGAGAGTTCCTCCGTGAGGGCGGCGAGCTGGGATCTTTTGCCTTCTAGGTCAAAGAAAACCTCGGAGCTCTTCAAACTTGAGCAAGTGCTCTCTGATCTGGGCGTGGAGATCAGATGACGAGTTTACTGGGGTTGATTTTTCTGCGCTCACCGGTCTTCTTGACAAGCGCAAGAATATAGAAGACACCCGTCCATGTCAAGCCCCGGAAGGAAAGAAATCTTTGTATATAGGTGCCTTTTTCGGCGTCCGTCAATCCCGGACGATAAAGTAATCGGTCTTTCTCCCCGCCGCGGCGGCGATCTTGCCCCGGACCACTTCCGCCTCTTCCCTGGTCAAGAAGCCTCCGACTCTCACCCTGTAGACGGGAGTCCGGTCGGTCGGCTGCGGATTCATAACCACAACCGGATAGCCCATTCCTCTGAACCTCTGGGCAGTCGTTTGCGCGGCCGGCTCTTCAGCCAGGGCGGCGACCTGAACATAGTAGAGGTTTTTCTCAGGGGCAGGCTTCTGTTGTCCGGCTTTCTCTCTCACCTTGGGCTCCGTCCTTGGCGACGCGGGCTTGGATTGATCGGGAAGGATCTCTTTCTTTACCGGGGCTGACTCCGTTTCGGAGGCCGTTACTTTGCCGGACGGCTGACGAGCGGACTCCTGTTCCGGTTTCATCTCAGGCAGCATGGTGATCTTTTCCTGGACCGGCGCCGCTTCCTGATGAGCGATGATGTTGGCCTTCTCGGCGACTTGAACGTGCTTCTTTCCGACCGAGACACCGAGCAAAAAGATGATCACACCGATGATCAAGATGCCCAGGAAGATGATGGCCAACTGTGTGCTGGAGACCTGGATTTCCCGAAATTCTCTGTTTTTCATCACGATTTATCGGTCCGCGGCTTTTCGGGCAGAAAAGGCCTCAGGAACTCGATGGGCAGCGGGAAGATGATGGTCGAGTTTTTTTCAGTGGCGATCTCGGTCATGGTCTGCAGGAATCGAAGCTGCAAGGTTTGGGGGTTCCGGGAAATGATGTCGGCCGCGTCGGTCAGTTTGGAGGCCGCCTGGTATTCCCCGTCGGCATGGATGACCTTGGCCCGCCGTTCCCGCTCTGCTTCGGCCTGCTTGGCGATCGCCCGGACCATCGTGTCGGGGAGGTCGACATGCTTCATCTCAACCAGCTGGACCTTGATCCCCCAGGGATCGGTATGTTTATCCAGGATCTCCTGGAGCTGGGCATTCAGTTTCTCCCGCTCGGAGAGGAGGTCGTCGAGTTCGACTTCCCCAAGCACGCTGCGGAGGGTCGTCTGCGATAGCTGCGACGTCGCGTAGAGAAAATCCTGAACCTCGATGATCGCTTTGAGCGGCTCCATAACCCGGAAATAGACAACCGCGTTGACCTTGACCGTGACGTTGTCCCTGGTGATGACATCCTGCGGCGGGATGTCCAAAGTGACGAGTCTCAGGCTGACCTTCAGCATGCGGTCAATGGGCGCGAAGACGAAGATCAGGCCGGGGCCTTTGGGTTGAGGAAGGACACGCCCCAAGCGGAAGATAACCCCGCGTTCGTATTCCCGCAAAACCTTGATGCAGTTCAAAAGATAAAGAACAATAATGCCGGCGATAATGATCGGAACTGATAAAACCATCGAAGCCTCCTTCCTTTTCTCCGGGCAGCCGTCCACTCGGACCGACCGGTCGGGATTCTTGCTACAACTTCTCGACGCGGATCTTGAGAGAGTCCAAGACCCGAACGACCTTGACCTTGCTCCCCTTGGCGATGGGTTCACCGGCTTCGGCATTCCAGATCTCACCGTGGACGAAGACTTTTCCTTCGGGGCTCAAATCGGTCTGGGCCGACCCGACCTCGCCGATCAGCCCTTCCTTGCCGGTGAACACCCTTCTGGCGTGGGCCCGGACAACCAGAAACAGGAGGAAAAAAAAGATCAGAGAAAGCCCGGCGGCCAAAGGAATGATGAAAGTCAGGCTGGGCCGCAGTTCGGGGATTGGGGAGTCGATGAGCATAATGGATCCGATGACCATGGCGACGACGCCTCCGACACCGAGTATACCATAACTCTGCACCTTGACCTCCAGGATGAACAGCCCGATGGCCAACAGGATCAGGAGCAGTCCGACGTAGTTGATGGGGAGTATCTGGAAAGAAAAAATGGCGAGAAGAAGGCTGATCCCGCCCAGGACGCCGGGCAAAATGGCGCCCGGATGGCTGAACTCGAAATAGAGACCGAGCAGTCCGAGCATCAGGAGAATGTAAGCCAGGTTGGGGTTGGAGATGGTGATCAGGAACTTCTGTCGCGCGGACATGGGAATGTCAATGACCGCTTCCTCCTTCAGTTGGAGCGTGGCCTTTTCGCCGTCGAACCGTTCGATCACGCTTCCGTCGAAGTGCTTGATAATCTCCCTTTCACTTCCCGCCACGAGATCGATCAATCCCTTATCGAGAGCCTCCTTCTCCGTGTAGGACAGGCTCTTTCGCACCGCATCCTCCGCCGCCTGGACATCGCGGCCCCTTTTTTCCGCCAGCGTCTTGATGTAGGAAGCGGCGTCATGAGTGATCTTTTCTTCCATGGTTTTGTCCATGGCCTGGCCGGTGATCGAGATTCCGACCGGGTGGGCGGCTCCAGTATTCGTCCCCGGCGCCATGACGAAAAGATCGCTGGCGATCCCGATGTAGAAACCGGCCGATGCGGCCCGCGCTCCGCTCGGCGCGACATAGGTTACGACCGGGACACGCGAAGCCAGAATCTTGGCGATGATCTCCCGCATCGAGGAATCCAGTCCCCCGGGGGTGTTCAACACCATAATCAACAAGCTGGCGTTTTCCCGCTCCGCCTTTTCTATGGAACGCACAATGTATTCGGAAGAGATGGGATGCACCGGCGCGTCCACGATGATCCTATAGATGGACGCCCATCCCGGGAGAGCAAGAACCGAAACCAGCAGGGCGGGAAGAAGGGCTCTTTTCATGTTGTTTTCATTATAGATACTCGCCGGAATCAAGTCAATAATGCGGCTTGACTTTTAGGAGATGATTCATTCATTATTATCTATCGTCCGTCCGGATTGAAGGAGATGCTGATGATCAAAAACGATATCGCCCTGGCGATTGAGAAGAATTCGGAATTCAACAGGGCCAAATCGCTGCTTATCGTTGAAACAATCCTGAAATCCTTGAAAGATGCGCTGGAAAAGAATCAGAAAGTGGAAATCAGGGGATTCGGAAGTTTCCGGGTGGTCGACAAGAAAACTGGCTACGGACGGGACATCCGGCGGAAAAAGCAGATCAAAATAGAAAAGGGCAAACGGGTCAAGTTCCGCTCCGGCCAGGATCTGAAGAATATGTTCTCCAGGAAATGAGCGGCCAGTGCCAAGAGCCCGCGCCCACGGCAAATCATCCTTGCCCCAGCATCGTCTGAAAATCCGGGCCCCGCAGCGAACGGGTCCTTTCCGTCTGAAGACCGTCGGCCTCCATGACCGTCCGAGCAAGGTGAATATCCAAGACTTCGCCAAACCGTTCGAGCCCGATGAGGGACTGGCCCGCTTTATCGATAGTCTTCCGGATATCCTGGCCGCGAAGGATTTTAAGGACTTTCTCGCCCTTTTGCGCACGGCCAGGAGGAATGGCCGAGCCGTCATCTTTGCTCTGGGCGCCCATGTCATCAAGGTGGGACTCAACCCCGTCATCATTCGGCTGATGAGAGACGGTTGGATCTCGGGGCTGGCGCTCAACGGCGCCGGTATCATCCACGATTTTGAGATCGCCTATTGTGGCCGCACGTCCGAGGACGTGGAGAGCCAGATTCAAGCCGGGACGTTCGGGGTGGCGCGCGAGACGGGCGAGTGGTTGAACAGGGCCATCCGCAAGGGCGCCGGGCAAGGAATCGGACTGGGCGAGGCGGTCGGCCGGATGATGGCGCAATCCCATCTCCCGCACAGATATCTCAGCCTGATTTTTTCAGCCCACGAACTCGGGATTCCGGTGAGCGTCCATGTCGCCGTCGGGACCGATACGATCCACTTCCATCCCGGGGTTTCCGGCGAAGCCCTGGGGAAGACATCCTTGACCGATTTTTTCCTCTTTTGCGCGCTTCTGGAAAAGCTCGAGGGGGGCGGGGTTTTCGTCAACGTCGGCTCGGCGGTCGTCCTCCCCGAGGTCTTCTTAAAAGCGCTCAGCTACACCCGGAACAGGGGAGTGAGGCTCGAGCGATTCTCCACCGCTGTCTTTGATTTCATCCATCACTACCGTCCGGAGCAGAATGTTGTCCGCCGGGCGGTGGGCAAAAAAGGGAGAGGATTCTATTTTATCGGCCATCATGAGATCATGATCCCGCTTCTCGCCGCCGGGCTGGCGTCCGAATATTAGCCAGCGTCTTTTTGTTCGCCCGGTTTTTTGCCCGGAAATCTTTGACCAGATTCCGGTACAC
>JBAUIH010000023.1:0-1601 GCA_049682755.1 Candidatus Aminicenantales bacterium
CGTACGACCATTCTGCTACCGCCTTGGGGGCCCAACGCCACTTGTAGACTCCGTTGCCATAGTAGAAGCCATGGAATTCCTGATTGCTGATAATCAGACTGAATTGCGGCTCATCCCTGGCAGGACCCATGTCCGGGCCGTTCAGCACAAGCTCCACAATGCCGAACACCTCAACTTTGTCTTTCAACGTCGTATCGCCGTGGAACACGGTCTTGGGCCGTACCGCAACACGTCGAAAACGTCCACCCCAGCCGCCGTTCTCGGGATCTGCCGGGTTGCCGTATAGCATGTAGCTCACGCTGGGCGTATCGCCCATCTTGATGCTTCCGCCATACCGGTTTTGACCGTAGAGGTCTCCCAGTGCGCCATGCCCCTTCAAGTGGAAATTGAAGAAGTTCTCGTTGCGTAGTCTGTGGTCGTCAACGCCGCCATAGTACCAGCCGCGATAGGTCGAGTTGTTCTCAACCATCCACAAATTCGGGAAGTTCTGCTCGATATAGTCATAGGAGTCCCCTCCGAATTTCTTGTTGGGGCCGCCGATGTAGTAGACCCGGATCTTGTCCAGGATGGACGGGTCGTCGTGAAGCGCCTGGCCAACATCTTCCAGTGATGCCCAGGCCAGAATGTAGAGTGGACGGTTGTCCGGTCTGTGCGCACATTCGATGATCCACTTCGACCCCTCCGTCGGTGTCCGGTAGCCCCTTCCCGGCGCCAGCCTGTCCGCGCCCTGTTTGGTGATGGCGCGTAGTGCGTCGGGCGTCGGGTATGTTTTGGAACGGGATCGCAAGCTCTTGTAGTCCCTTTCATAGTGGTCCAAGACTCCGTGAATATCCCTTGTCGTTCCCCACGATCCAGAGGGCGAAGAGACAATCCCTTCGGTATCGAACAGGTCCGCGTAGAGCAGGTAGTGGATCATGGACTGATAGTCGTCAGGATCCTCGCCACCGAGATCCGTGCTGACAATGACGCGATGACGCTCACCGGAAAGGGCGCCCTTGTCCTGGAATCCCGCTCGTGCCGTGCCAGCACTGCCCAAGACGATCAGTGACGAGATGAGTAGGTGTGGCCATCTATGCATGGCAAGCTCCTTTTCAATAACAGAACCCAGCGGAGTCTATGGTGCGCGCGAATCCTCGTAGAGAAGAAAATGCCGGGTCTTTCGCCCTCTTGAACTGCTATGACAGGCGCTCGGTTCTTCGCCTGCCACCGCCATCCGCTTGCACGGCCCTTCTCGGACATCGGTCTGGACCCCGGGGCGCGAGAGCGAGGGGAGCCTTGGCGCGAGTGTGCACGCTGGCGGCCTCCGATGCCCGACCACGCCTTCATTATGCGCGCTTTGATTTGGCCTGTCGTGTTTGTCCATCCGTCGAGCCATGTCGACGATCCACTGGGCGATTGGTGCAGGATCGCTCCGCCGTCCGAGCTGCCTTGCTGCTCGTCAAAGCGCGCCACGACCAACTTGCCGAACAACTCGGGGAACAGAACAGACTGTCTTGTGGTATCGTCCATCTTGAGAGAGCCTCCTGGGGCTCTTTCTCATCCAGAAATCACGAATAGTCCGGGCCAACAGGAGTGAGCCGCGCGTCTGCGCATGCCGAGTC
>JBAUIH010000024.1:0-3415 GCA_049682755.1 Candidatus Aminicenantales bacterium
AGGTTTTCCGGCGCGATGTTCTCAAGAAAATCAAGCTGAAATCCCCCCGCTTCGGGTTCGAGCCCGAGATCACGGTCAAGCTGGCCAAACTCCGCTGCCGCATCTATGAAGTGCCGATCTCTTATTCGGGCCGGGATTACGCCGAGGGAAAGAAGATCGGCTGGAAGGACGGACTGGCGGCCCTTTTTCATCTCATCCGCTTCCGCTTCTTTGACTGACTTGACTTCATTCTCCTATAAATATAATATTTTCACTCTATTTAGCTGGATTGTATCCCTGGGTATCATATCCGCTTGAGTTATCCGATGAACAGGAGGTCAACATGATTCCCGTCTCCACATTCATCCTGGCCGGTGTCATCATTCTGGTCATCGCCGTCATCCTGATCGTCCTGGCCAAACAGTACCGCAAGGTCGGGCCGAACGAGGTGCTGATCATCGCCGGGGGCCGGAAAAGGACGATCACCGGCCCGGACGGCGCAAAGATCAAGGTTGGATACCGCTACCGGCTGGGCGGCGGCACTCTCGTCCTCCCGTTCATCGAGACCGTCTATCGGCTGCCCTTGGATGTCATCAGTCTGAACATCAAGACGCCGGAAGTCCTGACCAACAGCGGCGTTCCCATCATGGCCGAGGCCACGGCCCAGGTCAAGATCGACTCCTCGGACGCCGCCATCCGCCTGGCGGCCGAGCAGTTCCTCGGCCTGGGTAAGGAGGGCATCCGCGACGTCTCCCTGACCGTCCTCGAAGGCCACATGCGCGAGGTCATCGGCGCGATGACCGTCGAGGAGATCTTCCGCGGCCGGCAGGTCTTTTCGGCCCGGGTCAACGAGGCCGTGCGCCCGGATTTTTCCCGGATGGGACTGGTCATGCTCTCTTACGCCTTGAAGGACATCAGCGACACCCAAGGATATCTCGAATCATTGAGCAAGCCGCAGGTGGTGGCCGCGAAAAGGGATGCCGTGATCGCCCAAGCCGAGACCGAGAAAGAGGCGATCATCAAATCCAGCCAGGCCCGCAAGGAGGGGGAGGTCGCCCGGCTGGCCGCCGAAGCCCTGATCGCCAAGGCCCAGTGGGACAACGAAGCCAAGAAGTCCGAATCCCAGGTCGCGGTCAACCAGAGAAAGGCCCAGGCGGATTTTTCCTACGAGCTTGAGCGCTACCGGCTGAGCCAGCAGATCAAAAAAGAAGAGGCCAAGATGAAGGCCATCGAGAAGGAAGAAGCCATCAAGATCGAGGAGCTGGAGATCGCCCGCCGCGAGAAAGAGCTGGAGTCGAGCGTCGTCAAGCCGGCCGACGCCCGCAAGTACCAGATCAAGTCCGAGGCCGAGGCCGAAGAATTCCGGATCCAGGCCGAGGCCAGAGGCAAAGCGGAGGCCCTCCGGATGGAGGGCGAGGCCGAAGCCGAGCTGGTGAAGAAAAAAGGCTCAGCCGAGGCGGACGCCATGCTCAAGAAGGCCCAGGCCTGGGAGAAATACAACCAAGCGGCCGTCCTGGAGATGTACCTGAAAACCCTGCCCGACCTGGCCAGGGCCGTCTCCGAGCCGCTGTCCAAGGTGGATAAGATCGTGATTGTCGGCGGCGGCGACAAGAGCCTGGGGACGACCAAGATCACCGCCCAGGTCGCCGAGGTCCTCGCCCAGATGCCCGATGTCGTCAAGTCCCTGACGGGTGTGGACATCAAGAAATACCTGCAGGAAAAGCTGACTCCCGAAGACAAGAAAGAGAAGTGATCCTCCGGGAAGGATAGCCCATCATGATCTCTGAGAAAGTCAACCAGATCGGCGCTTCCCCGACCCTCAAAATCTCGGCCAAGGCCAAGGCCATGCGGGCCGAAGGGATCGACATCGTCGACCTGAGCGTCGGCGAGCCCGATTTTCCGACCCCCGAGAACACCAAGGCGGCCGGCATCCGGGCCATCGAGCGGAATTTCACCAAGTACACCGAGAACGAAGGAATGCCGGAGCTGAAAAAAGCGGTGCTGGCCCGGATGAAGGAAGACTACGGGCTGAGCTATGAGATGAACCAGGTGATCGTTTCGCCCGGAGCCAAGGCTTCCCTGTTCCTCATCTTCCAGGCCCTCCTCGACGAGGGGGAAGAGGTGATCATCCCGGCTCCCTACTGGGTGAGCTACCCCATGGCCGTCACCCTGGCCAAGGGCAAGCCGGTCATCCTGTCGACAAGGGAAGAGGACGGCTTCATCCTGACGCCCGATGACCTCAAGGCGGCCATCAACCCTTCCACCAAGGCGATTATCCTCAACAATCCGTCGAACCCGACCGGGGCCGCCTATACAAAGGCCCAGCTCGAGGCCCTGGCCGAGGTCGTCCGGGGCGAGGATGTCTTCGTCATCGCCGACGAGATCTATGCCCAGCTTGTTTACGACGACTTCGCGTTCCACAGCTTCGCCTCTCTGGGCGAGGACATCCAGAAGAAGACGATCGTCGTCAACGGCGTTTCCAAATCCTATTCGATGACCGGCTGGCGGATCGGCTACGCCCTGGGCCCCGCCGAGATCATCGACGGCCTGGCCAAAGTCCAGAGCCATTCCACCTCCAACGCCTGCACGATCTCGCAGTACGCCAGCCTGGAGGCTTTGACCGGGCCCCAGCACGAGGTTTCACGGATGGTCGCCGAGTTCCAGCGCCGGCGGAACTACTGCCTGAGGCGGCTCAAGAGCATTCCTAACATCTCCTGCTTCGAGCCGCCGGGCGCCTTCTACCTCTTCCCCAATGTCTCCGCCTACTACAACAAGGAGGCCAACGGCGCCGTCATCCGCAATTCCTACGGCCTCGCCTATTACCTCCTGAGGGAGGCCGGCGTGGCCATCGTGCCCGGCGACTCCTTCGGAAACGACGCCTGCATCCGTCTCTCCTACGCAACGTCCATGGAGAACCTGGAAAAGGGAATGGACCGGATCAGCGAGGCGCTGGCCAAGCTCAAGACGCCGAAAAAACTCAAGCGGATCGCTCTCAGCAACGCCGTTACCCGGGTGAAAAAGTCCGTGCCGGTCGAGGCGACGGTCACGACCCCGATCCGGGACGCCCTGGTCGCCGAAATGGACGGCCATCTCACCCCCGATAACTACTACGAATGGAACGCCAACATCTCCGGCGTCATCGTCCAGCTCCGGACGAACGTTTCCCATCTCTCCGATTTCTGGATCGAGAACTGGTACCCCGCGCAGCTCGAAGCCGACCTGGAGCCCCACGGGATCATCTACGCGCTGGACGGAATAGCCGGCCGGGAGCCCCGGATCTTTTACAATTCCGAGACCAAGACAGGGATCATCGTCAACACCGACAACTACGGCCCGCTGAGAAGTCTGGCCCTGGGTCTCGTGACGGATGTCTCGGAGATGCAGTTCGGGGCGTTCGCCGTCCGCGGCATGGCGGCCGGCGCGGGCGGCAAAGGCC
>JBAUIH010000025.1:0-12309 GCA_049682755.1 Candidatus Aminicenantales bacterium
ATGTCCGGCTGAAGAAGCGCGAGTCCGAAATGAAGCGGCCTTTCGAGGACGAGGAATTCAGGGAATTCGTCCTTTCTTCAGAGCTTCTGGCGCGCGCGGACGCGCTTGAGGCGACGCTCGCCCGGTGGAAAAGCGCGGATATGAAGGCCGCCGCGGCGCGGGCGCTGGCCTATCTTCCGGCCGGAACGTCGATCCGCGCCAAGGTCTATCCCGTCATCAAGCCCAAGACCAACAGTTTCGTCTTCGAACTCAAGACCGATCCCGCGATTTTCCTCTACCTGAACCCGGAGATGAACGCGGCCCAGCTCGAGAACACGGTGGCCCACGAGCTCCATCACATCGGCTATGCCGCGGCTTGTCTACCCGCCTATGAAACCGAACGATTCAAGAGCAAGCCGCCGGAGGTGCGGACCGTACTGGAATGGGTTGGGGCGTTCGGTGAAGGATTGGCCATGCTGGCCGCCGCGGGAGGGCCTGATATCCATCCGCACGCTGTCAGTCCGGCAGCAGACCGGGAGCGCTGGGACGGGGAGATGGCGAACTTCAACGGCGACCTGAAAAAAGTGGAGGCTTTTTTCCTGGACGTGATCGACGGCCGGCTGCAAGGTGAAGAGACGATCAGGGAGGTGGCCTTCTCCTTCTTTGGCATTCAGGGACCCTGGTACACCGTGGGCTGGAAGATGGCCGTAGTGATCGAAAAGACCTTCGGGCGGACCAGGCTCATCGACAGTCTTTGCAATCCTGCCGCAATTCTCGGGCTTTACAACGAGGCCGCAGCCAAACACAACACCCGGACCGGCGAGTCGCTCGCCCTCTGGTCCCCGGAGCTACTGAAGGGGCTCAGGGAATAAGCAGGGACATTAGGGTATTCATAGACCTAGGCCATTAGATGCTGATATTTCGCCTATTACAGGTCATTCCTTGTGATCTTTCCTAGAGTTCACACCCTTTTTATGCAATCTCAACAGCCTCTCCATCGTGCCTTTTGCGATCACCTCCGGACAATCAACAGGCAACCCTAGCACCTTTTGTATCTTTTCACCTAACACCATAAGAACAGCCTAAGAATCAGAGCCATTTAGCCTTAACGATTTCCACCTCAATTGTTTCTCATGGCATTTTGTTTATAGATCTCTCCAACCTGTTTTGTGCAGGCATCCGGGCTCTTGAGAATTGTCCGGCCCCAATAGGTCAATACGACCCATCCTCGACTCTGCAGAAAATTTCTTTTCTGCGCGTCGGATTCAAGCGTTTCTCGATTTCCGTGGATGGCAAAGCCGTCGCAATACACGGCCAGCTTGACATCGGGCCAGGCGAAATCCGGGACGGTGACCAGCCGGCCCTGCTCGTCCTTGATTTCAAAATCCCGCTCACCAGGCGGCAGACCTTCGGTTCGTTCGAGCGCCCGTCTAAGCGGTTCTTCGATCTCGCCTTTGGCGTAGCGTCGCACGGAGTCATCGGTTCCCGCCAGTCGCTTTTGGAGCATCTCGTTGATCTTTTCGAATCCGGCGCCGATTCGGCTTTCCTGAGACTCGGCACGTTCCTGCTCAGCGAGAATCACCAATAGGTCCCTGACCGCATCTTTATCGAAGAAGGGATGCCAGCGTTGGTTTCCGTATCTCTTAAGGCATAAATAACAGGCTTTCCGGCATGGATGGCCGAAAAGCCTTTCCATGGCCGCCTGCGCCACCTCCGGAAGTCTCGCCGCCATCTCTTCCAGATATCCGGCCCCTCCCGGCACCGTCTCGTAAAAAACGATCTGTTCCGAGATCGCATCCGCCGGGCTTTTCCTCACGAAAGCGGATATTTCCCCCGCCTCGAGCTCGAGCAAATTCTGTGCGCCGGCCTGGAGCGCCTCGGCCAGCGTGACGAGCGTGGGTGAAAAAAATGACCTGCCAATCCTGTGAGCGTCCGCCCTCGAGGGTACGTTCAAAATCAGACAGTCTGTATAGAACTTATAAGCAAGAACGAGAGGGGCGATTTCTCCGGCGCAGAACCGAGCGACGTAATTTCCCGGCGCGAATTCCTCGATGGCGATTGCCGAAGCGCGGAAAAGCGTGGGCGTATCTACGACTCCAGGATCCAAGCTGAAAGTGTCCACCGGGAACTGGTAGGCAGGCAGAATCCCCTTGGTCGATAGATAATTCAAAGTATATGCCCTCTCCGGATCCTGGGTGATTTCAAAATAAGCCCGTTTCCTGGCCGCCGCCTTCTTATCGTCCTGACGAGGGGAGCCGATTGTCGAATATTCTCTGAATTCCCTGTCGAGCTGATTCACTCTTTGCCACCAGGACTCGAACACCGACGTCAATTCATCCTTCAGGCCGCCCACAAGCGCGGAGGCATCAGCTTCTTCATAACGCGCGGTTCTGCCGGCGAGACGGTCATGAGCTAACAGCTTTGCTGTTTCATTGATAAGGTCATCATGGCGCTGTTCGATTTCTTGATAAAAACCCTCGAGCAATTCGGTCTTCCATCTTGTTGGATTTCGCAGGTCGTCAAGGAGATCGCCCATCCGGCCGGGAAGCTGGGATTCCAAACGTTCGAGAATGAAGGACCGGAGATGACGGCAAACGATCTTGGGGTTGTCCAGCCGCAGCGCCGGCGGATCGAACCTTCCGGCAACGAGCCATTCCGGCCTCTCAAAAGCATGGCGATCGTGTGCGCCTCCCGCGCAAAACGTACTGGAGAACCCGATCCTAAGTCTTCTGCCCGCCCGCCCGACTCGCTGGGTGTAGTTGGCCGGCGTGGGCGGCGCATTCCTCAAGACGACGGTCAGGAGAGGCCCGATATCAACCCCCAACTCGAGCGTGGGCGTGCACACCAGGACGTCGAGCTTTCCCTCTTTGAAATCCGTCTCGCGCTTGGCTCGGTCTTCGCCTGAAATCTGGGCGCTGTGTTCCGCAACGGCCAATCTTTGCGGGGTCCTTTCGAGATATGATTTTACGTAATAATTTTCTTCATCGCATACCGCCGGGATAAGCCGCCCCGTTGAGCATTTCGGCGTTGGACAAGTCGGAAGATCATAAGGCCGCCAGGTCTGGCAGGCGTTGCATCTAAACCCTTCCTCAGGCGCATAGAGACGAATCACCCGAGGGGCAATCTGAAACGGATGGAGGCCTGAGGTCCTTTCTTTTGCGGGGATGGGAAACTCCGGGACCTGGACTAATATGCCCAACTCTTCCAAAAGAGGGATGACATTCCGCAGGAATAGCTCTGACGTCTCCCGGCTCCCCACAACCCTGGCGACGATTTTTTGCGGAGCGGTGAGCTGGCCCGCCCTGGGATTCTCCTGGATGAAGCCCATCAGCCGTTGAGCTCTGCGGATATGTTCAGGCCGATCGAGCGCAAATGCCTTTGGGTGCCGGTCCCTTTCCGCGATTCGGACGTTAAAAGGCTCGGCCTCGATCTCCCGGTACCTGCGCTTTCTGCCGGGATCGATATATTCCTGGAAGAAATCGTAGGCGACAGCGCGATTCTTCCTCATGACGTCGAGGATCGCCCGAACCAGGCTGCGCGCCGTATCCACGTCTATCCGGGCGGCCTGCGCTGCGCGGACGAATCGCTCATCCTGAACCAGATCGTCCAAAAACTCATAATCCACGGCCGCAATCCCCAACGTCTCAAGGGAGGCGCGCTGCCGGCTGTAGCGCGTGAATTCATTCGCCGCTTCATACTTTAGAGCGAACAGCCAGTTATCCCGCTCCATCCGGGTTGGCCTCTTCGGGATGATTCCCATCGCGCGATAAGAATCGAATAACCGTTCTGGAAGCTCCTGCAAGTAAACCCCGCGGTTCCTCTCTTTTTGTACTTCCCGAGCGATGATATGGCGGAGGGCATAAGTCCGGTGTTTGTCGGCCGTATAGCCGGCCTGATGAGCCGCATCCTGACGATTATCGGCGAAAACGAGCAATTTGCGATCATCTCCTTCGAGCCCATCGAGGTGATGAGTGGCTAAAATGGCTACGGTGGAAGCGGTCCCGGTCCGAAGAGGAGTGACGATATCCCCCCTAGTATAGGTATCCCCGCAAGCTGGGCAGGTGTTGAGCTTCCCGCGGCGCATGAACATGAGAATCGCCGGACGATTGCACGCAGGGCAAGTCTCTGCCTCCCCGAGGATTCGGCCGCATCCGACGCAGAAACCGACGCGCTCGAGCTTGGCTTCTATCTCGGTCCGATGGTTCCCGCGGCGCTGCCTTTGAACCTGCGCCGCCGGCACTCCCGCCTCCTCCGTCTCTTCTTCGCCTTCGGCGTCCGGTTTATCGGGGAGCTCCCGGATCTCGTGAGTCAGGAATGCCGTGTTCTCGTCGCTGAAGAAATCCGCCGTGCCGACAGGCAGGTCGTCTCCCGGCCGCTCGAAGCGTACCTTTACGAAATCCTGCCCGCAGGTCCGGCAAAGGGCGGCCGGCCTGGCGACCGAGCCGCAGCGCCGGCAGACCGTCCCTCCTTGCGGCACCAATGTCCGGCAATCCGGGTTCGCGCAGAGCGAGACATCATAGATACCGTGGAAGAAGGTATGGAGCTTAGGCCGAAGCCGAGGCGGATGTTCATCATCTCCGATGCTTCCGACGAGAAGATAGGCTTCGATTTCGCGGCGGATGTCGTCGAGTGGAACACCGGAGCGTTCCTCAATGCTGCTTTGAATGGACTCGGCGGCCCGGTCAAGAGTCGCCGGTTCGGAGAGAATTTCTTCGATCTGCCGGACGATTCTATTCCCGCCGAGGACCTCCGAGATGCGCTCGGAGAGGGGGCCTGAGCGCGCACATGTTTTGCCTGTCAGACGCTCGGCGAGAGAAACGACCGAAGAGTCGTCATCGACGTCGAGTCCATAGATTTCTTCTTCGGCCAGGCGGGGGCGAGGTGGCGTCCATTCCGCGAAATCAGCCTCTCCCTCGACATAGGATTCCTTGATGATGTCTTCATCCCTGACCGCCTCCCCAAAAAGAGTCGAGGCGAAAGCGGCGAGCGCCTGTTCTCCTTCTGCCTTTGCGGCGACGGTCGCCGATGTTCCGATAACAGTCATATCGCCAGGCCCAAGACCCGCATGCGCTTTCAGGCGGCGGATCAGACAGGCAATCTCAGTGGCTAACGCCCCTCGATAGCTGTGAACCTCGTCCAGAACAAGGTAGCGCAGGGATGGAGTGAACAATGCCCTGTCATCCTTTCGGATGAGCAGGAACTCAAGCTGCTTGTAGTTGGTCAGCAGAATATCCGGAGGATTTCCTCGGATCGCCATCCTCGTGGTCCGTTCAGTCTGAGCAGGCGGCTCGCGCAGGCTCTGCGCCGCCGCGTCACTATCGCCGGTGTACAAGCCATAAGAGATATCGAGCCGCGTATCCCTGAGAAGCCGCCTCATCCTCTCGAGCTGGTCGTTGGCCAGCGCGTTCATGGGGTATAAGAGGATTGACTGGACTCCCCTCAAGCCGTCCCGCTTCCGCCGAATAATGCCGTCGATGACCGGCAGAAGGAAGGCCTCGGTCTTACCGGATCCTGTTCCCGTCGTTACGACGAACGACCTTCCTTCTCGTCCTACCGCCAGCGCTTTTTCCTGATGGATAAATAGCCGCCCATCGCCAAAAGGCCATCGAGCTTTAAGAGCCTCAGGATCCAGCCGTCCGGCATCGGCCAATTCCTTGAGTGAATGACCGAGAGCGAAATCGCGGGCCAGCGTTACGTACGGCCCTCTGACTATGACATCGGTTCGCGCCAGGTGGTCTTCGAACTGCTTCCTCAGATGATCGTCCAGAAACCGATAGGAAGTTTTCAGGAACCTCCGATACTCTCCAACAAGGTTATGAACAGCCTGCGGTATATTGACGCTCATACATTGCTCCCCCTGATAAATGCTCATGCATCATTCTGTGCATTTATCTTGTAACATTTAATTTATTTGTTTTCAACGATAAAGATAGGAGCTGTCTATCAAAAACGAATAATTGATGATCCAAATCGTCACCATTTTGCGGATATCACCTCTCGCACGCGGTCAAGGACTCTCTGGAGATGTTGAATATCATCCCGGTCTCTTGAGGTGGACGCAGTCTTTTTGAGTTTTTCCACTTCGGCTTTTAGAGCGGAGAGGCCCAATTTCTGACGCTTGATAGCCACGGCCAGAACCGTGTGCGTTCTGACCAATCTCTTTTCTCCTATGAGAGCCCGGACTTCTCTCATGAATGCGCGTTGCGTTTCGTCGGAGAGAAAAAGGCATCGTTTGATTGATGCATAGGCAAGGCTGGCAGCCTCTCCGAGGTCAAGAACAGTCTGAAGTTTGGCGAACAATTCCAGTTCATCAAGAGTGCTTATGGAGACTTTGGAAATCAGCCCTCTTCTAATTGCCTCTTGGAGGATTCCGGCTTGCTCAGGCCGGCGGATCTCATTTACGACTTCATCGATAACCAAGAATTGATATTCGGCTATCTGTGCGACTGAAATAAGAGCGCCGAGTTTGATGAGATCGATCAGCGAATTGGCGTCAACAATTAATGCTATGGACTTTCCTTCGTTCACAACGCAGCCCTATTCTATCCCCTGCTTCTGCGTGCTTGCGGAATCTCGTAAATTTCTTCATCGGACAGCCCTGCCAAGCGCAACAGCTCGATTAGCTTGTTCCTACTGAGAATATCCTCTTCTGCTGCTTCCATAGCTAGAGAGAATAGGCGCTGTTCAGCGTTACGGAGGGACGGTTGTCGTGGCGTCGATACGGGCAGCTCGGGTGGATAAAGGAGTCTTATAATCACTTTGCCAATTGGTTCCTTTTGTTTATTCAAGAAAGCCTCTTGTTTTTCAGCATTGATCAAGTTAAGGTTACGAAGCCTCCAAATCGCAGATTCAAGGCTGACGCCATAAGTTTTGGCCATGATCACGGCATCTATAAAATCAATTCCGCGCACCTGTTCTTTGCGACGCGCTTCGTAGTCAACAAGCTCCTCGCGTATCATTTGCGGAGCTGGGATCCTCGAGGGAATGGCCTTGCCCCGACTGAATAAAAAGCTTTTGACTCCTTCTTCAGGCATCAGGAAACAGGCGGCGAAGACATCGGCGCGGACTTCCCGATAATCTTTCGCATTCTCGATGCGAGTGATGACCCCGGGTATATCCTCCATATCACAGATGGCGTGACAATATTCGTGCACCAGGGAATACCGCTGTCGCACCCAAGCATCGGCGGTGTTCACAGCGCAGACGATTGCCGGACCAGAGCGGAACGTGAAACCGGAAATCCCCGGCGGCAGATCGATGCCTAAAACTAATATCCCCTGGGTGTTGAGGATAGCAGAAGGATTGTCGATCGGGGCAGTCCCGAGCTTCAGCCGGCTCCGTTCCTGGACGGCGATTTCTTGCCCCTGAACGATCGCGTCCCATTTCCTGTGAACGCTCTGAACATACCTCGTGGGCGAAATCGAACTTATACGGGTCTGGCCTAATTTCTTTTCAAGTTCCAGAATCGCGTTTATAATTTCTACTCCCCGGCTCATTTCTTTCTGGATCGCCAGCTCTTTCCGGGCCTCAGGGATAGCCCTCCAGATGAACGCAATGCCATCCATTTCGAAAGATTCTTCGAAAAAGCTCTGGGGGCTGCGCCCGTATAGCCGGGAAAGGGCAATGAGTTCGATGCTGGAGACCTTCCGCTTTCCCGCCTCGATCTGGGAGATTGCAGGGCGCACCAAACCCAGGGCTTTGGCAGCGTCCTCCTGAGTAAACCCCGCCCTTTCCCTGGCCTCGCGCAGCCTTTTTGCTAATTCTTCCTGAGCTATGGTCATTGTGGGGTCTCTCCTTTCCAGATCAACAAGATACATTAAATTTAGCGCATCGGGACTACTTGTATCCCATTGACAATCCGATGCAAGAAACCTATGGATTTGTATTAGGTCCTTTCAGGTAAGCGTATACATAGACGCCGGATTGATCTCCGCCGCCTCGGCCCCCGTCACATCCGAGGTTTAGGAGTGCTTGCTCAACATCCCGAGCATCCGCATTGCTGTAGCACTGCCTCGCGATAAACCAATAGTTTATTATAGGCACTTGATGTTCATTAAAGAGCCGATTCTCCCAATCCGATGTGATATCAATATACCATCCCCTATAAGGCCATCCCTGCTTTTTAATGTGAGATAAGATTTCTTCGTATACGCTCTGAACCGGTTGGCGATTCATATTAACTTCCTTTATCGAATATAATGGTAATATATAGTACGTTAATTGTCAATAGACGACAAATAATGTAGCAATATGATACCTTTAATCCGAATTATACCAGCGCTCTAAGCTAATTCTTTCTCGGTTAGGATCCCAGCAAAAAGTCGCTTTTGCATATTGACATCGCACAATATCTAGAATATAATAATGACACAATACAATTTGTTGTATTTATTGGACAGCAGGTTGTTGTCCTTAGGTTCTTTGAATGCGTTAGTTCGGCTGGCGTTATCCGCCTTCCTTTCTCCAATCGGAATCCCCGATTGCAAAATCGATTTGTCATTGGGGCCTTCTGCGAGAATAGCTTCATTCTTTGACGTAGAGCTGCCAAAACGCAGGATAAGTTCGATTCAGACAATTCGTCACTTTGGCTAATTTTAACCTAAGTGCTGCAGAACGCTATATAGCTCTGAGATTTACACAGAGAATATATTTGCGGCTTTGCTCAACTCATTATCAATAGAAATATTGATAACGGGCCAATCTGTTTAGAAAGGAGGTAATAACATGCCAAGGGTCAAATACCCTTCCAGTCGGGCTAAGATGCCTCGGCTCCAGCGTACGATTGAAGTGATTCAATTAGTACGTGAAGAACGAAGCAAAAAAGCCCGCGGAGATTTGCTCTTGCACCAAGCTCAAATTTCACTAAGCTCCCGCGATACAGATTCAACGAAGTCCTGCCTTGAGAAGTTCCTAGACATAGCTGCTCCAGATGTAACTGCCGAACACCATGCCTGCATTAGCGTCCTATTGTCCAAGCTCCTCGATCACCGAAAATTTAGGATCCCCAGTATCATTCTCAATCTCGTCGATGTAGTTTTGACAATCTTGAAGCTTGTGGCTAGAAATCTCCTGAGTTGCAGTTTCCACGGAAGTTTTTCCGTTTTACATAGACGTTGCTTAATCTCGAAAATATTAGCGTCTCCTCCTTATGCCATATTCTTGGACTATCTGATTTTGAGCTAAGAAAGTTCATCAGGGCTGCCCCAAGACTTTATTACCCAAAGCTAATTCAACAAAAGAATCAAAAAATAAGAAAACTTGAAATCCCTCATAGACGGTTAAAAAATTATCAAACCATAATCCTTCGTGAGGTCCTCTCTGGACTAAAGGATGATTCTCGCATTTTTGGCGGACCTGGAACTTCTACCAAAGATGCTATGCGATTGCACACACATAAGCCTGTCCTTATTACAAGCGATATAAAAGACTTCTTTCCGTCCATAAAAGCTTTTCATGTAAGAAACGCTTTTAGGAAGCACGGCGCATCGGAGGAAATGGCGGACATTTTAACCAGGTTGGTGACTCACCATAATCGTCTTCCGCAAGGAGCTCCGACTAGCCCGGCAATTGGTCGATTAATCCTTCAACCTATTGCAGAGGAGCTTGATAATATTTTGAAGAATATCCGCAAATTTTCGTTGTCTATTTATGTCGATGACATAATACTCAGCGGCCCGATTGGAATTAAGGGCTTCTTATCTACAATTAGAAGAATGCTCTTACGCCATGGATTCAGGCTAAATGAAAAAACCAAAATAATGTATAGAAACGAAGAACAAGTTTGTTTGAATATTCGAGTGAACGATGGGATTGCTCCGCCTACTTTATATATTGAAAAAGTCAGGGAATTGGCTAATATAATCCCGAAATCTGATCCGCGCCTCAAGGGGAAAATGGCCTATATCGAATATCTCAAGAAGAACTAACGCTATTGCTGACTAAGGATGCATATTTAAGAAGAAAGAAACTTACTGTATTCGACCAAAGAACTATCCCTCCCGGTCTTCGGCTTTTTTCGGCGATAAAGGATTTAAAATCCAGACGGCGGCGTCATGGATTTGGATATTTTCGGGAACGTTTCTGGCCGTCTCCGGAAAGAGGGTCACTACTTCCAGAGCGGCGCGAGGATGCTCTTTCGCTGCCGAGAGCAGCCCTCGCACCTCCCTTTCCATCGCCCCAGTCTCAGCGAGATCGAGGCAAACTTGAATCAGCGCTTCATGCCCCTCCGGAGAACGGGCCAGGAAATCGACCTCAAAGCCATCTTTTGTCCGGACGTAAGAGCTTTCCAGACCCCGGCGCTCGAGCTCGATCCGGACGGCCGTCTCCAGGGCATGGCCCAGGTTGCTCCGGCCTGAGCGGTCGAAGACAGGAATCAGGCCGGGATCGACCGGGTATACCTTTCGCGGATTGACCATTCGCCGCCTCTCGGAGGCCCCTTCTATCCAGGAAACCCTGATGAGAAAACAATCCTCAAGAAAGCCGAGGAGTTCGTGCAGGGTATCTCGAGCCACTGACAGTCCCTGGGATTTCAAAGCCGCATGAAACTTCTCGACACTGAAGAGGCCTCCCGGATTTCCCAGCAGATGCCGGACCAGCCAGCGGAGGCTTACGATGTTGCTCACTCTGTGCCGTTCGACAACATCGCGAAGCATAGCCACATCGATGTAATCCAAAAGAAGCTGATAACGAGTTTCCACATCCAGGCTCTGGGCTTCGGGGAATCCGCCGGCGACCAGGTATTCTCTAAGCGCGCCCTGTAAAGCCGAACGCTCCTTTGCCGATATCAGGTCGAGCCTCTTCGGCGCCTCCTTCTTGTGATGCCGCAGGCATTCCTCAAAGCTGAAAGGAAAGATGGTCACTTCCCAGGCCCTGCCGCGAAGAGCCGTGGCGATTTCGCGGGAAAGAAGGGCTGCCGACGACCCGCTGAGATAGATATCCACTTTCTCGCTGTCGAGCAGCCGGCGGACGAAGCGCTCCCATCCAGGCACATTCTGGATCTCGTCAAAGCACCAGGCTACAGTCTCCTTTCCCCTCCAGGCGGGAAATTGCCGGTAATATTCCTCGATAAGAATCGATAATTCGTTTGCCGTAAGGCCGGCGAGGCGTTCATCCTCAAAGTTGATATAGGGTAGACGTTCTTGAGGGATTCCTTTACCGATGAATATCCGCCTGACCTGATGGAGAAACGTGGTCTTGCCGGCGCGCCGCACGCCGATTACAGCAGTCGCCTTGCCGGGGAAAGCGATTCGTCTGAATACGCGCCTTTCTGTCGCTTCCGGAAAAGGTGCGGTTAGAGAATTCGCAAGTTGTTCGACCAGACGAGACCGAAAAGCGGAAGGATCCGGGGCGATCGTGGAGGGCAAGTTGTCAGCGTTTTTTGTCCTGGGCATCGCTTATCTCCTTCTCGTAAGGAGAATTTATCATCTATTTCTCCTTTTGGCAAGGAGAATTATGATAAAGGAGAAGAGGGATTTTCGAGATGATCGCGAGAGACTTTATATCTATCAGCGGCTCAGAGACTTAATTAACAATAAACTTGACAAATGATATCGTACATGATATCATAAAAATCGGAACTAGATTCAATGGGTATTAGCAGAAGGAAAGCTAACCATTATTATGAACAATTCAAGAACCTATCGGCAAGAATTCCTTGGAGATATTTTGTGTATGTGTTGAAAAAGTATTATAGCTTCGAAATGTATTCAGGCGGCAGAACATCTGGAGCGCAGAGGGTTTTTGTTAATGGAGAAATTAGATTTACAGCGCATGCGCCTCATAGCGGCGACGAGCATGTTGATAAGGTAAGTAGGCAGAACGCTATTAGAGGTATCGAGATGCTAGAGGCCATAAACGAAAGGAGGTAAGAAATCATGACGAAAAAGGACCTATCCTATTATCTAAAGCTAAAATATCCGATTACGCTTTCTGAGGGCGCCGATGGAGGAAGGATATATTATAAGGCAGAAATTCCAGATCTGCCTGGTTGCGCAGCCTCGGGGGAAACAGTTGAAGAGGCGCTTAGGAATCTTGAGGAATCAAGAAAGCTATGGCTTAAGGTGTCTTTGAAAAAGGGCCTTTCTATACCTGAACACGTTTCCGAGGATGAATTTAGCGGCAGGTTCTTGCTTAGAATTCCGTCAAGGCTTCATATGCGATTAACGATAAGGGCAAGAGAGCAGGGGGTGAGTCTAAATCAATTTATAAGAACAAATTTGGAGAAAAGCGTTGATCTTGAAGATGTTGTTGAAATAGTTAGGGGACTCGAAAAGAAAATTGAAGCACTTCAAAAAAGTTTATCAATTGCTGTTGTTTCAGCGAGCGCTAGCA
>JBAUIH010000026.1:0-28864 GCA_049682755.1 Candidatus Aminicenantales bacterium
ATGACGGATCTCTATTATCCATTGGAGATACCGGATGTCCGCTTCCTTTTTCAAGCATTTTATTTCAGCTTATTCTTCAACTAATCGGGAGATGAACCAAAAAAATTAATATTCTCGATGAAAACTCCCCGCCCTAAAGGCTGAAGTTTCACACCATGAAGATGACTGGCCTTCGCTTCGTCCCGGGCACCATTCATCCCCAGGCTTGAAAGCTTAGAGTATTCTGGCGACGGTATAAATAGCGTGCTCTATTTAGATTTTTTCAGAAAACGAGCTTCTCCTTCCACCAGGCGAAAGCCATTGCCTTCTTTCTTCAAAGTCGCCCCCTCGGGCCCACTGACAATGAATTCGGTAACATCAGCAGACGTTGGACCTTCGAGAACCATGTTCTTGAACGAAACACTCTGTCCCTGCTGCTTCATAGGAGTGAAAAAAGGTTCGATAGGAACTTTGAGATTAGGGGCTATCCTAACCAAGGTGCCACATCCCAGGCAAGTCTTCCCGTCAACAACCGGGGCAGAGACGTTTATCGTGATTTTCAACGAGTCAGGCGCGCGTCCTTCCGTGAACGAGATTTCGCCCGTTCCGACGACAGCCGACACAGATTCGATTTCCAAGACTCGCTCTGTCGAGAACGAGGGGAAAATCTCTTCAAGCATTTTTCTGGCTTGAGCGGCAACATCTCCCTGAGGATATCTCTCCAAAAAGCCTTGATAGGCTTCGATCGAGTTGGCTGTCTTCGCTGCGTCAAAGTGGATGGCCTCCACCCGAGAACGCGCCTTATCAGCAAACTCCCCTTTAGCATAACGTTTCAAGAAGTCGGAGTAGGCTTCAATTGTATTCGTGCTTTCAGCCTTTTCATATTGGAGGGCCTCTATTCGTGAAAGACCCTCTTCGGCAAACTTTCCCCGGGGATATCGCTGCAAGTAATCTTCATAGGCTGCGATGCTGCGCTCTGATTCGGCATTCTTCCAGTCCTTGTTCTCGCCAGAGCAGGAGATGAAGATGAGAGAACAAAGAAGAACGAGGATGAAGACTTTTTTACTCATGGGCCTCTCCTTTTTATACGATATCGAGGTTCGGATCGGACTTGCTCAGATCTGGATGCTTCCCTTCATCTATATGGCCTGCAGGACTATTCCACGTGTCGACCGTCACAATAGGAGCAAACTTGTTGTCGACTCCCGACTCCGCTCCAGCGATCTCGGTTCTTCAAGATAGATATTGCAAAAGACGTTTCCATCCCTGCAACGTCGGTCCGCCCGACAGAATTTTAGAACGTTGCTGAAATTACGCCGTTATTTTTTCCCCAGAAATCCCTTCGCCAAATAAAAAAGGGACGAAATCAGGCAGACAATCCAAGCGAGGCTAATTAATCCAAATATTATTCCGCCTTTCATGCCCGCCGAATAAATGATGATGCTTAGGATTAAAACGGCAACAGCGATGACAAAGAATTTGAGTCCCTTCTTTTTGTAGGCGTCTTTAGTCAGACCTTGTACTTTTTCATCCCGCAAGGAAAGCATTATTAACTCCCTCATTAAGTTTTATATCAAAGCAAAATCTGACTGTCAAGCTGAACACAGACAACAAATAGAACATCTATATGGAAGGAGTACTAATGGGTGTCGAAGTCTACCCGACGGAAGTCAAGTTATCCGGGTGGGCTTCGGTGGAGCGGGTGTGCTCCTATTGTCAAAAAACCTGGACAGAAAAGATCAAAATGGCCCGTTTCTTGAGGTCATTCTCCCGCCATGCAGGCTGTCCGAAAACTAGGCGGGTTCTTTTAGCTTGATTACGAGTAATTGCTCAATTACTTGGGGGCAAGCGGAGTGGCCTGAGGGATTAACAGGTTCATTTGGAGGGAAGCAATTTTTTGTGAATGATCTGCCCGTCCCGTCCCGCGGCGGCGAGGCCATCATATACCTAGGGTCGGTCAAAGAACCCAAGAAATATTGTGTTCTGCGGCGGGACCTCGAGACCAGCAAGAATAAAGAGCTTTACTGCTTTGCCGATCCCGCGCATTTTGCCAGTCGCTTGACTCTCTCTCCGGACGGGAGCCAATTGGCCTTTGTGATAAACGAGGGCGGATCGCTTGTCTTAAAGGGCATGCCGGCTGCGGGAGGAGAAGCGCGCGACATGCTGCACGGAGTGCCGATGCCATTCTGCGAGGCCCCGATCGCCTGGGCGCCGGACGGCTCGAGCCTTCTCTTCATCAAGCAGCCCAGCCCCCCTGACTCGAAAACCGAGCTGTGGCTGGTCTCCGTCCAGGGCGGCGAGCCCCGCAGGCTGGAGCTGGCCGCGGAGGGGATGAGAGATATTTGCCTCCATCTAGACGGACGGCAGATCGCCTTCACCTCGGTACAGAACAGAGACGGGATCTGGGTTTTGGAGAACTTCCTGCCGGCGCCTCAAGCCGCCAAGAAGTAACGAGCGTGGGGTGACAAGCGGCGGGTTCCTAGCCCGCCGCTTGTCGCGGCTTCCTTCCTTTCGCAGGGAATTCGTCCCTAGAGTTCGCACTTAGACCCGTTGAATCCGGCCGGAAAATGATTACAATAGGCGTGTGAAAAACGGGGACGCTAAAAAGGGATAAAAGGGAGTCTTAAAATTCCCAAAAAAACGCCAGACATCACAAAGACCTTCATGGCCTTGAAAAAAGAGGCCCTCGTCGGGAGCACGATCGCCGGCAAGTACCGGGTCACAAAGGAAAAGGACCAACAAAGCACTGACGCTCACAACTGAAAATTCAGGTCGAGCCTTTCGGCGGCCGTCTTAAGCAGGCGGTCTTTGGTCCAAATGGGCAGCCGGGAGATGCGCGCCGAAGCCAGGAGATGGACGTCAACAAGCCCGAGGTCGATGCCCATAAGCCGATGGATTTCGATGAAATGCAAGATTTCCTCCTGGCGGGCGACATCCGTCTGGGGCAATGACTGTAGCAAGCTCAGGATTTCTTTCCTATTGGAGAGATTTCCGCAGGCCAGCTCCCCGATCACATGGGGATGGCAAACGACTTCCTCTTGTTCGAGCAGCGATTCGAGCCGGGTGTCCCCGCTGCAAAAATGATCGGCCCAAACGGACGTATCAACGAGGACCATAGCTTATTCTGCGTTTCTTCGTCGAGGGATGGGGCGGAGACCTTTCTCCGTCCCCCCAAGCCTAGCCAGCCTCTTGGCGCTCTCCCGGGCGATCAAGGACTCCAAACCCATCCTGACCAGGGCCGTCTTCTCTTTTATCCCGGTCAGCTCGGAAGCTTTAGTGAGGATCTTGTCGTCAATGTTGATTGTCGTTCTCATATGCATATGTATGCCATTTTTATACATATCTGTCAAGACCTTCTTGTTCCTATCTTCGACGCATGATAAAGCCCGGAATTCTCAGCCTCAGGTGAATATGGAACGGGGATTGACCGCTTCCCGGCCGATCTTATCCACAAGGAGCTGCTGAGCCCCGAGCGGGCGGAACGCCCCTCGAATTCATTACCGGCCTTTGGAAAAGGGCCGGCCGGTCCGGCAGATCCCCCGCAAAATCCGCCTATTTTTTCTCCAGCAGGATCAGGTTGTTCTTGGTCAGCCCGAAAGAGTCCATAATGTTCTTGAACTCGTCGTACTGGTCCAGCGGAATTTCCTTTTTCTTAAAGACTCCTGTCCTTTTGATGATAACTGAGGACCGGGCCGGATCGTAGGAGACCGTAAGTGAAAAGTCGCCGTAGTCTTTCTCGTAGCTAAAACCCTCGGGCAGATAGAGCGGCTGGAACTCAGCCGGGATTTTAAGAATGACGACCGATCGCACCTCCGCTTCTCCCGGCAGCCGAAAAGGATACCGGCGCTTGGCCAGGCTCGGCGACGGAATCTCGGCGAAGGCATAAGGGACCTGGGGAAGATGGATCAACATGATCGGGCCCTGGAAGACGGCAAAATCCCGGGCGCTGAATTCCTGGGAGATCTCGAGTTTTTGCGTCAGGTCTTTGGGATCGCTGAGCTCGTTTCGAAGCGCCGCTGCGTCTTCGCCGACCTTGTTGACCGATTCCTTGTAAAACACCTCGAGTTCTTTCGCCGTCATATCCTTGAGCTGCTGCCGGCCCCGCTGGTCGAAGAAGCCGCTGAGTTCCCCCGCGATCGTCCCTTTGATCGCGCCGTCCGCCCCGACCTCGGCGGCGATCTCACTCCGCAGAGCGCTCTCCGCTTCCGCGAGGCAGTGAACCGGGACGAATTCGATGGCCGCAGGTTTCACCGCCAGCCCCCGTGCGCCCCTCCCCTCCCTGAAATAGCCGAAGAGAGAATCATCGGCGAAGGGATCGAGAAAGAGCCGGCCCTCGTTTCCGCCGCGATCGACGGCCACGAGAACGGCATCGAACTGCTCGAGCGTCGGGACATCCTCCTGCGGCGGGATGGCCCGGGAATGGACGAGCACGGGATAGGAATCGATGCCGGCCGCCTTCAGCATGGCCACGAGCAGGGCGCTCTTGTCCTTCCAGTCGCCGTATCTATTCTTCAATACCGTTCCTGCCGCATGAACCTCGAACCCTCCCTCGCCGAAGGAGAACCTGACACTGCGCACATTTTGGGCCACAAAGGAAAATACTTTCTTGATTCTTTCATTTCGTCCGGGGATTCCCTTGATGAGATCTTCACTAAAGGCCTTGACCTCGCCCGACGGGTGGACCGCTCTGAAAAAGGAATCGGCGAAAACGCGGGCCGCCGCCTCCCAGTCGGGGAACGTGCTGAAAACCACCCGGGATGCCATCTCGGCGAGCGGAGGCATATATTCTTCGGGCTTGATCTGGGCGAGATTGTCGGCGACGAGGCGGTATGTTTTCTTGTCCCCGGACACATCTTCCTCGATTGGCGCCGTCAACCCGAGGATCTTGTATTTGAGGACCTTGTCCCCGGGGATGATGATTTTCAGTTCCCTTTTAACGATCGGCTCGTCGAACTGGAAGAGCACGACCCCCTCCACGTTCCCGGCGCCCTCCTTACTTTTCTTATAGTCAATAACCAGTGCTGATCCCGGATCGACAGTCGGGAACGAGAGGACGCGATGGAGGATGTTCGCGTACAAATCCGCCTCGGCGAGCTCCGGCGGTGTCAGGTCGTTGATGGCCTTCTCCTCGACATCGACCGCCGTCCCGTCCCCCTTGTATGTCCTGGCCAGGAGGATGTCGATTTTCTCTTTGTCCTTGTCGTAGGGGATGCGGAAATCGCTGAATTTTTCCCTCCCGGTCAGGGTGAAGATTTCCAGGACACGGAAAAGCGTTTCCGTTTTGGTCCCGCTCTTATCCAGGGTGAAGGTTTGGGCCGAGCGGACGAGGACAGCGCTCGAGTCCGGGTACTTGCCCCGCGCCGGCGCGCTCTTGACGATCTCTTCGATCGTCTCCTGTCCGGAGGCCGCTACCGAGAGGCTGAGAATCAGAACCAATGTCCAGGGGGTGAATTTTCTCATCGGGCACCTCCTGAGGCTTCCGCTTCAACCCTTTCCAGGATGACCATCCCTTTCTGGAACCGGCGCAGGCTCTTTACGGCCCGGCGCAGGCTCTGGTACGCCTGGGGATCGAGGGTCGCCTCCTCGGTCCGGAAATCGCTGGCAAAGATAACTTGGTCGTCCTTGACCGACGCCGTCAGCCGGAGCGACACGGGCCCTTCCTTAATCTCGACCGGGTCGGGAACGGCCCGGATCCTGTAGCCGGCCGGGATGCTGATCGTTTCCTCCTCGCGGCAGCCCCGCGCCGTAAAAAGAAAGATCGGGTACTGACGCTCTTCCCGGTCGGCCAGGAGCTGGAAAATGCCGGCCGAGAGCAGGTCGAACGCCTGGGTGGAAAAGGGGATTTTGAACATCATCAGCTCGCCGACATCAACGGCGTATTCTTTAGCCTTGTAATCGAAGCTGATTTCGTAGGGCTTGGTCAGGTCGGCAAACTCGGAGGTTTTCAGGTTTTCTATCTTGATCGTCGTGGCCAGGTTCTGGCCGAGCTGCTGGAAGACCATCGGCATCTGGAAGGAAGGAACCTGCTTGGCCACGCTCCGCAGCACAAAATCATAAAAACCTTCCCCGGAGATCCTCACCCGGCCTTCGATACTCCCGTCGGTCAGCACCTTCGTTTCCCCGATGATCGAGCCGAGGCTCCGCTCGGCGGGAACGGGGGGCACCTGGATGAGGTCCTTGCCCTGCTCGTCCATCAAGAGGACATAGCGCCCGCCGACGTAAGTCTCGCCGAAGGAAGAACTGAGCTCGAGCGTCGGGTCCATGTAGACGATCCGGCCGTCCTCCATGACGACGCCGCAGATGGCGTGTTCAAAGAGGATGATCGGGATCTCCGGGTCGGTCGTCCGGGAGATATTGATCATGGCGTCGTAGGCCTCGACGCCGATCTCCTTGAGCATGGCCATCATCAGGATGGACTTATCCCGGCAGACGCCGTACTGTTTCTCGAAGGTGTAGGTCGCCTGATGAGGCTCGATAAAGGCGCCCAGGTCCATAGACGATCCCATATACCGGACCTTCTGGGAAACGTAGCGGAAGATGGCCAGGGTCTTTTCTTTCTTGGTCGGGCAGTCCCGGGTGAGTTCCGCGACTTTCGCCTTCATGGCCTCGTTCGAATCGACCTTTCCGATATTGAGCCTGTCGCCGTACCGGGAAAGCTCCTGCCAATCCTTGAATGTGCTGGCCACGACCCGAAGGGCGACATTGATGATCGATACCATCCCCAGCTCCTGCTCGATCTTCGGCTGGCCGGAGGCTGTCCAGCGATAGAGAATACGGTCCCCCTTCTTCTCCTCCGAATAATCGAGCCGGCCGTCCCTAACGACCGAGCGCAACAGCTTGGCCGCGGGTCCGTCGATCACGACCTCCTTCCTCAGGATCGGCTCGACGCTCTGGAAGAGGATGAGGTCGTTATAATGACCCTCGATCAGGGGTTTGGCCTCCATTTCGACGATCATCTCCAGTGAATCTCCCAACTCGAGACCGGGAAACGTGACGCTGAGCCGGCGGAAGTTCTCCTCGAGGATATTCATCTGTTGGGTCTCTTCCATCGTCCCGTCTTTCATGAAGTCCTCGGTGACAGGTATGACCCGCCCGTCCTTCTTGATGAGACGGGCCAAGCGCACCTTGACCGTGGTGTATCTCCGGTGGTAGGGGATCTTCCGTGTCGCGAACATCTGCTTTCCCTTGTCCGTCAGGACCTTGATCAGGCTGTGCTCCACGGAGGTGAATTCGCCGCTTTCTTCGAAGACGGTCTTCGCTTCCTCAAAGATGATCAGGGCATTGGCGTCCGGGTGTTCCGGGAGCCCCCCGGCACGCTCGATCTCGGCCAGGATGGGCTGGATGTCCTCGGCCGGCTGCTCCTGCTGAGAGAACGCGGGCAGGGCGATGAACAATAGAAAAAAAACTGGGAGAACTGTTCTTCTTATTTTCATCTGAAGTGCCTCTTGAAAATTACGGGATGTTGACATCTTATAACGAACCGCCGGACCTGTCAAAAACGCCTAGGTGTTTGAATGCACCTCTTTCTCCGTGATGGCCATTGGGCACAGGAAGCCGGGCAGTTTCATTATCATTGATTTGGAAATGCATCCTGGATGTTTATCGCTGAAGGGAACGTCCGGCCCATGCCGCTCAGCGAACGAGGCCGAGAAGGTAAAGGGCTGCCAGAATGACCGGCTGGTGGACGATGTAAATCAACAGGGAATGCCGGCCCGCGACGTTGACGAACGTCGTCGGCAGCCGCAGCGGGACCAGGCTGCGCTTCGCAGCGTAAACAGATTTGCCCAAGGCCGCGCCCGCCAGGAAGGCCCCGAACCAGGGCAGAAGCGGGAAATAGTCGAACGATGAGTAGTCCGGGGTGTGGATTCCCAGCGCGAGGAGCCAGTTGAAATCGATGGTCATGGTTTTCAAGATGATCGGAAAGGCCAGGCCCGCGCCGATGACGGCGGCCCCGGCGACCGCGCAGGCCGCGGCCGCGGCTTTTTCGAAGTCCAGCCCGTAGAGGAGGATCGAAACGCCCAGGCAGTGGAGGATCCCGAAGTGGACGGTCGCGGCCCGGTTAAAAAAGAACGTCACCACAGAGATCAGAATGGCGACGGCGAGCAATTTAAGGGAACGGCGGACGTTGCTGCGGCTCAACGTGCTGCTGACCCCGGAGAGAACGACGAACAGGGCGGCGAAGAAATATTGAGCCGCGAGCCAGGCCGGGGTCGACAGATCCGTATTGAAGCCGAGGAACGACTCGAGGCCGACCATCTCCCCAAGATCATAAAGGAGGTGGTAGCCGACCATCAGGATGATGGACAGCCCGCGCAGGAAGTCGATCTCCCAGATGCGCTCCCTTCGCGGCGCGCGAGGAGCGGCGGGGTCACGGGCCGGCCGCACGTCTGTCGGGCTTTGGTTTTGGTCCGGCATGAGGGTGATTATCCCGCCGGGCGGCCCGGCTGTCAAACCCATCGAGTCAAAAAAAACGCCTCTTCACCTTCAACCCACTCAAGCCCGTCTATTCCGCCCGGCCTGGCGGATAATAGGTGACACCTTTCCGCCACGAATTTCGATCAAACACGCTGCCCGTGACAACGAACTCGTCCAAGCGCGGGAAAAAAGTCTTTATCCAGCTCGTATTCCGCCCTTTATAATAATAAAACCTCCTTTCCCGCAACTCATCAGGATGCACATCGAAAACCGAACGGCCCTCGAATTTTTCATCGATGTTGAGAAGAGAGCTGATGGTCGCCGGGATATCGGTGAGCGAAACTTGGGCGATGGAGATCCTGAAATCATCCTCTCTTTGAGGAGGCTTTATGACCATCAAGGCGAGGGCCCGGCCCGCTATTGCAGGAAGGTCCCCATTATCAAAGAGGTTTTCTTCATCCCGGGGACTCTCCATATTCGTCATGCTTATTTTATGGCCTTGACCATGGTCGGATTGAAGAATAATCAGAGAAGAATCATAAAGGCCTTTTTCTTTGAGCCTATCTAAGAAGTTAATGATTTGGTTCAGAACGCACCTGGCTTGTATCTTGATATTGTCCCTTGTGGGCCGAACCTTTCCCGCATATTCACAGTCTTTGTTGAGGACCAGCGGATAATGAGAGGTCATGAGATGGATATATTTATAGACAGGTTTATCCCGTTTCACCGCGAGATGTCCGATCATATCATCCAGAAAGGCGGCATGGGAAAAATAACGGGGGTTGAGCGCGTAGTTCTTCGGTGTGAAGAAACGCTGGATAAGCCAGGCATGATCATTGAAGACGTACTTTTTCAAAAAATGAGGAGCGTGGCGAAACAAGACCAGGTCGACCATCAGAACAGAATTGGCTCTCGCCTTCTTCCGGGCTGTGCCGCCATAGGGGACGGCGATCTGGTAGTGTCCGGAATACCGGGCCCCTGTGACAAAAAGTGGATCCGCGACAAGGAAGGTCTCATAGCCCCTGTCAAAAAGCGCGTTGAAGATTGTCTTTCCCCGTTTGACTTCGTCCAGAAATTGGCGTGCCGGGATGCCGTTCTTGTAGACTTGTCCGCTCAAGAAGGCGGGGATCGACATCAAGGTTGTGGGGAAAGTACCCATGGCCTCCTTAAAGAATGTGAAACCCTCCAAGGCCTTGGAGTAATGGCCGAAATCCTCAGCGATGACCTCGGCGAAAATATCCGACTGATATCCGTCCAGGATGATATGGATGATATTGAACTGGGAGGAGAATTCAAAGATTTCTCCCGGCGGGACCAGCGGCTGGGACGCCTTCTCCTTGGCCGCCCACGTCTCCGGGGCTTGCAGACTTGTAACCAGCAAAGACAGGGCCAGGATAGCCATTAGGGCTGCGCTCCCCCAAACTGCGATTCGATAAACCTTCCGGCTGAACAGACAGGCCAAAATCAGGAGCCCAGCCCACAATGCTCCATCGGCCCAGCCCCGCCACTCATTTTTTGACCAGTCAATTCCCTGACCATCAAAGAGTCCGTATTTCCAGACCAAGAAATTTCCTTGCAACCAGACCAGCAGACCGAGAGCAAAAAGTATCGAAACGTAGAATTGACGGGCCTTCTCGGAGAGGAGAGAGCCGATCAAACAAAGGACCGATAAAAGGACCAGAGCAGGCAGGATCAAAGAAATCAAGATGGATCCCAGAGGGATGCCGAATTCTTCGATATTGCCCTGGTAGATGGTATATGGTCCGAAGACAAATACGTTGAACACAAGGAACAACGCGGAGGCCAATGTTGTCGCGGCCTTTTTCATCTCAGTGTAGCGTCTCCTTTGACTCCTCCCCATTTTCAAGGTCAATACGTCTACTGAGAGCCTCGGTTTTTCATCAGGTAGAGGATTCTTTCCGTCCCTTCGACCGGGGCGATTCTCACGATCAGGAAAAACCGGCTGAACTGCTCTTCAAAATCGGACCGGCTGTAACGGTCGAATATATCCTCTCGAGTTGCCAGAAGCCGCTGGACCTGCGAGTCGGATTTGGGGACGAACTCGATGACCAGCCAACGGCAGAGCCGGCTCAGGAATTCGGCGATCTTGGGAAGAGGCAGGTTGTTGCTGATGGCTAGATGGTGGAGGAGCGCCAAGGCGAAGGCGGCATCTACCGGCCCCCGCTCCAGAAGGGATTTCCTCTCCCGGTTCTCCCAACCGATGGCCGGAGTCGGGTTGGTCAGGTCCATGACCAGGGGGAGCATGTTTTTTTCGTTCTTGTCCAGGCACTCGCGATAGTTCAGTTCGACGGCGATGAAATCCTCATCGAAGGCCACGGTTTTGATGCCTCTCCGGCTGGCCAGCCGGCTGAAAACCCCGGTGTTGGCACCCAGGTCCCAAACGGTATCCGGTTTCATGACGTCCAGGAATTCCTGGACGATTTTCTTTTTCCATTCAAACCCTTCCGGAGTGTAGTTTGTCTCTTGATAATACTCTGCCCATTCCGTCTTCTTGAGGCGAAGGGTCAAGCTCCGGACCAGGGATTCAAGGCTCTCAACAAGTCCGGCCAGAGAAACCGGGCGGACCCGTCGCTCCCGGACCTTGACTGTCTTCCTGGAGAAATATCGCTGGCTCAAGGCGTGAAGGTGGACGTGAGAGGCAAGGCCGGGCCGCAACCGGGTTCGAAAAGGAAGAAGCCGGCTCGCCAAGCTCATGGGAATCCCGTCGATAAAAACCCGGGAAAGCTGGTTGAGATGAAAGTCCTTATAGGCGACGAGGAGCAGCGGGTTGAGAAAATGCTGGCAGAACTGGCGGTAGGCCACCCAGGGTCTCATCCAGAGCTTCTCGAAGGACAGCGTATCGATGAGAAGGGGCCTCCCGTCGACAAACTGGATGTTGAAGGCGCTGGCATCCTTGAGGGACATCTGAAACTCAAAGGCCGTTTTTTGGATTTTGAGCACAGTCAGGGCGGCTTCCTTGAGCTGAGTGAAACACCACTCATACGGATAGGAGATGAAGGAGACGACCTGCGGCTTTATGACTTTGTAGGCCAGCTGAGGGTCGGGAGGAGAAATGTCGGCTTCATCGTGGCCAACAAGAAGTCCTTGCTCAGTCAGCGCCTTGTACAGCCCGCTGGAGAGGAGTAGATCGTAGTCGTTCCTGTAGGCAAGGTTGACCTGCCTGTAAAGTCCCCCTTCCCACTCAAACAAAAAACCGCTGGGATCCCGGAAGGAACTCGGCAGCGCCTGCGATTCATCCGGCATCTACCGTCTCATCGGATTTCGCCTTTTTGGAGAAACGGCCCCTTATTTTCTTCCAGAATATTCTTACAGAAAGAGAAAAGCCGACGAAACCGGCAATGATGAGCTGAATAATATAGCTTCCCGATCCCAGGTCGATGTAGCTGTAAGCGCACAGGGGAAGGAGGAAGAAACCCAAGGTCAGGAACGCACTGAACCGGATAAAGAGTTTTATTTGTCTCACTAAGATGGTTTTTCTAGCACGAATTTCCCATAATGTCAATCAGATCATCGGATTGCGGGGCGGGGCGGGAGTTTTCAGCTCGTACTCCCTGGGCGGCTCCGCTCCCAGCAGGTGGCGGACGAAATAGTCCCAGCGCCGCCTTACCATGTAGGGCTCGTTGCCGAACCCGTGGCCGCGGTTCGGGAAGAGAATCAGGTCGAAATTCTTGTTCGCCTTGATCAGTTCGTCGACCACGAGAAGCGTGTTGTAAGGCGGAACGTTGCTGTCCAGGGTGCCGTGCGCCAGCAGCAGTTTTCCCTTGAGGTGCTTGGCGAAGTTCTGGTTGGCCTGGCTGTCGTAGTTCGAAGTACCGTCGGGATTGGAAACGTGCAGGCCCTGCCACTTCTCGCCCCAGTCGTCCTCATAACCGCGGTTGTCATGGTTCCCCGCCTGGGAGACGCCGACCTTAAAAAAATCAGGGTAGTGGAACATCGCGCCGCAAGTGGCGAAGCCCCCGCCCGAGTGCCCATAGATCCCCGCTTTATCGATGTCGATCCACGGGTGGCGCTCGGCGAGTTCCTTCATTCCGGCCACCTGGTCGGGCAACGTGTTATCGCCCATGTTGCCGTAGTAGGCGTCATGAAAAGCCTTGGAGCGGCCGGGTGTCCCCATCCCGTCGAGTTGGATGACGATGAAGCCCAGCTCGGCCAGGGATTGGGCGTCGCCGCTGGCCGGCAAGAAGCTCCGGCTCCGGACGCTGCCCGACTGCGGGCCGGGATAGATGTTGTTGATGATCGGGTATTTCTTGGCCGGGTCGAAGTTCGTCGGCCTGAACATCATCCCGTAGAGGTCGGTGACGCCGTCGCGCGCCTTGACCGTGAACGGCAGGGGCGGTTTCCAGCCTGTTGCCAGCAGGGCGGAAATATCGGCCTTTTCAAGAGTGAGGAGAAGCTTGCCTTGGGCATCCCGGACGACCGAGACCGGGGGAACATCGGGCTTCGAGTAGCTGTCGATGAAGAAGCGTCCGGACGGCGACAGGCTGACCTGGTGATCGGCATCCTCCGGTGTGAGGAGGCGGAGGTCCCGGCCGTCGATCCCGACGCTGTAGAGATGCCGGAAGTAGGGGTCACGGCCCTTCTCGCGGCCTAGGCCCACAAAGATGATCTTTTGATTCTTCTCATCAACCTGCAGCAATTGGGCGACCGGTCCCTCGCCGGCTGTGATCCGGTTTTTCAGTTGACCGGTCTCCAAGTCATAAAGATAGAGATGTCCCCAGTTGTCGCGCTCGGAGAACCAGATGACTTCATTCGAAGCGGCCAAAAAGCGCCAATTGGCCCGCCCGTCCCCGGACTCGAAGTAGGTCTCGACCTTCTCCTCGAAAACGTCGCGGACATCACCAGTTTCGGGATTGGCGAGCCGGACGATTTCATGCTTGTGATCGCGGGAGGTCGAGACAAGGACGATCCGCGATCCGTCCGGGCTCCATTGCACGTCCTCCAGGCCGCCCACCCGTGACTTGACATCGTCGGTGAAGGTGGACCGGTGCTGGTCGGGAGGCATCTTCAGCCGGATCGTGCGCGGACCGTCGACGTGGATAACGACCCACTCGATCATGGAGACGACCTTGTCTCCCGGCAGCGGGTATTTCCAGGCTTGCAGAACGGGATGGCCCACCTTGGTCTCGACAAGATACATTTCTCCGACCTCGCGCTGGTCCTGCTGAAATGTCATGATTTTCCTGGAGTCCGGCGACCAGGAGACAACCGGCCGGTCGCTCCTTATCCACCCGGCGTTGTCGGTGGCATAACCGTAGTCTTTGACGCCGTCGGTCGTGAGCTGCTTTTCCGTCCCCGTCGCGACCTCACGGATCCAGAGGTTGACGTCGCGGATGAAGACGATCAATCGTCCATCGGGTGACGGCACTTCGGGAGGCACGCCCGGGCCGAAGCGGCGGCCTTCAGGACGCCGTTTATCAGGGGGAGGCGCCTCGCCGCCCTCAACGGGCTTGAGGGACCGGCCCTTCAGATCGCACGACCACCGCTTCCCCTCGGCGCTGAAGGAGATCGTTTTCCCATCCGCTGAAAGGTCGAAGGCCATAAAAGGAAGATGGAAAGCATCATATGTCTTCCCGGTGGCTGCGGAGAGGGCCGCGGCGACCTTGGCATGATCAAAGGCCAGGCCGCGCTTTCCCCTCTGCGGATCGACGAGGATGAATTCGCTCCCCTCTCTTTCAAGGGCGTTCCTGTACCAGAAACGGTCGCCGGGCAGCCAGTTCGGGCGCACGGCTCCGCGCCACATCAGTGGAGTCACATTGTAAGACATGAACTTCTCGGCCTGGGCATAATCGGCAGGCGTCAGAGCGCGGGGTTCTTCGCCGTTTCGCTCCGAGGCGGAGGCCGCGATCAAAAAGGCAAGACTTACGAGCCAAATGATCAGCATTCGTCGGCCGGGACGGGTTTTTTTCTTAATCATCTTTTACCTCACTTCTTAAGATCAGCCCCGGCGCTTGGGAGTGAACGCAGAGGCTTTCATTTTCTCAATCTATATATCACCCTGCCCGTCTGCGAGTCCACATTCTTGTGAAAAGTTCTCCGCGGCTGAAGGGAATTTTATCCGTTACTTCTTGTTATCAATCTTGAGACTATTTCGGGCGGGCACCGTCTATTTTACATAGGGGTTTCTAAGCAGAAAAAAGAAAATTGACATATCTTTGATATGCATATACAATATGCATAGGAGATATGCATGAGGACAACGCTGATCATACCCGACGAGCTGATGAAAGACCTGATGGAAGAAACGGGGGAAACGAGCAAAACCGTCCTCGTCCGCCGTTCCCTCGAGGAGATGTTGCGGAGGGTGCGTCGTGAGAACCTGAAACGCCTCCGGGGCAAGGTCCGGCTGGACCTCGATCTGGATTCTCTTCGGAAGAAGGACCTCCTGTGAAACCGGAGTACTTCGTCGACACGAGCGTCTGGATCCCCTATTTCCGGGAGGCCGGATCGAGGCACGGCGACCGAATCGACGAGCTCATCGACGACAACCGCGTCCACATCAACGGGATCGTCCTCGCCGAGATTCTAACCGGCGCCCGGAACGAAGCCGAGTTCGACCGGTTGGCGTCGGCCCTGGCCGGCCTGAAGTTCGTTCCGAGCGGCCCGGTGTCCTTCAAGTCCGCTGGCCGGAACGGTTGCGCGCTGAAGCGAAAAGGGATCTCCGTTCCCTTGAGCGACGTGATCATCGCCACCGATTGTATCGATCACGGCCTCGTTCTCATCGAAGGGGACAAGCACTTTGAGGTAATTTCCGCCCATCTCCCCCTGAAAAGGTTTGCCGGCGTCAAAGGGCCTGAATAAAGTTCTCCCAGCCTATTCTATCCAAAGTGCCTCTTTAAAACCCTCAAGGCGTTGAGTGTGACCCATTTGCTGGGTTTTCCTTTTTTTTCGATATCGACCTGGAAGCGGCCGTTATAGGTCATCTCCAGGTTCCATTGTCCCCGCTCGTTCTGTTTCGAGATGATGAGTTTGAGGGCATCGTTCATCCTCTCATCCTTATACCCCAGGCCGGTCAAGATGAGCAGCGTCTCCAGCACATCCACATCCCAGATCCAGGGGAACCAGAGCTTCGTCCACTTGGGCTTGGCCGCCCTGGACGGATCATGGCTTCTTTTATAGAGACGGTGCTTGAGAATATACTCCGCCGCGTTCTGAATGAAGGCATTGATGTCTTTATCTCTTTTTCGGGGAGGGATTTCCGCCAGAGCCTTGAGCCCCTTGGCGATGCCGGGCAGGCAGGTGTGTTTTCCCCAACAGGACTCAAACCGGTCATAGGGCCAGCGGGCAGGAGGACTGCCGGCGCCGTCATCAAAGCGCCCGTAAGTGGTAATCCAGTCGACGGCCCGGCGGAGACGCGGGTCATCCAGGTATCCGAACCGGATCAGGCTCCAGGCCATGTTTCCAGTCAAGCAGGGGAAGACGCCGCTGTGCTGACCTCCCCTGTCCCGGCTTCCCCGGTAGGAAAAGCCGCCGCTTTCCCGGTCCTGGGACCAGGTCAGGATGAACTCGCAGGCTTTTTTGATCCGCGGGTCATCCTCGTCGGCCAGAAGCTCCGCCAGGATGATGAGTTGCCAAACCGTCCCTTTGTACTTGGTCCGGACGTAGAAGTCCTCCTCTTTTTCCCAGTATCCCGCCGGAGACTGCCGGGCCAATATTTTGGGGACGACTCCCCTTGTCATGATGTCCTTTCTGGCCCTCTTGACCTCAGGGGCTGTCGAGGATTGTCCCAGGATTTCCTTCAAAGTCAGGTATTTCACTGAAGGATTGTCGTCCTCGAGAAGCCAATCCGTCGGATCGGCCTTGAGGAAGGATTTCCAACCGGATCCCATGGTTACAGATCATAGTCTGCGGTGTCGCTGGATGTCAATTCGGTCGGACGAGATGATTCTCAGCGAACAACCAGACGGGTGAACGGGAAAACATATGCCTGCAGGAAGACCATCAGGCCGACGAGCACCGCCAGGGCCAGGCTGTGGAAGAAGACATAGCGGAGGATTTCGCCCTCGTGACCGTACCAACGCGTGGCCGTGCTGGCGACGACGATGCTCTGGGCATCGATCATCTTGCCCATGACGCCGCCGCAACTGTTGGCTGAGGCCATGAGCGTCGGGCTGAGGCCGATCTGCTCGGCCGAGATTCGCTGCAGGCTGCCGAAGAGCACGTTGGAGGAGGTGTCGGAGCCGGTAAGAGCCACGCCCAGCCAGCCGAGCATCGTGCCGAAGAAAGGATAAAGCACGCCTGTCCGGGCGAACATCAGGCCCATGGCAGCGTCGAGGCCGGAATAGCGGGTGACGAAGCCGAGGGCGAGCATCGCCGATACGGTGAGGAGCGAATAGCGGACGCGGACCAAAGTCACCCACCAGGCCCGGACGATCTCGCGGGGGCCGGCTCTCATCAGGAGCGCTGAAATGAGGGCTGCAACCAGGATGCCCGTGCCTGTGAAGGACAGCCAGTTGAAGCTGAAGACGGCCGCCTCGGGCGACGGTGCGGGAACGACCGGAGGCATTCGCTCGACGAGCTGATGGACGAGCGGCACCGGCACTTTAAAGGACGATAGTCCGTCCAAGAAAACTTTGACGCTGGGAATGCCCCAGATGAAGACGACGATGCTCAGAATTCCCCAGGGCACCCAGGCCCGGAAGACCTCGGCCCGGCTGAAATTATGGGCGGAACGCGCCGGAGCGCCGGCTTCGTGGCCGTTGAGACCCCAGATCCGCTTTGGATGCCAGACCAAGAGAAACCCGCCCAGGCCGAGGATGGAAGCCACCGAGGCGATGATGTCGACAAGCCAGGGGCCATGAAAGTTGGAGACAAGGAACTGGGGGACGGCAAAGCTCGCCCCGGCCACGAGGAGAGCCGGCCAGATTTCCCGCATCCCGCGCCAGCCGGCGAAGGCCCAGACGAGCCAGAAAGGGACGATGATGGAAAAAAAAGGCAGGATGCGGCCGGTCTGGGCGCTGAGGTCGTGGAGCGAAAGCCCGGTCACGGCTTGAAGGACGATGATCGGAGTTCCCAACGCCCCGAAGGCGACCGGCGCGGTATTGGCGATGAGCGAGAGGCCGGAAGCGGCCAGGGGGGTGAACCCGAGCCCGATGAGGATCGCGGCGGTGACGGCCACCGGCGTCCCGAACCCCGCAGCTCCCTCGAAGAAGGCACCGAAGCAGAAGGCGATGAGCAGGAGCTGCAGCCGGCTGTCCCTGGTGATGCCCGTGAGGCTTTCTTGGAGCACCTTGAAGTGGCCCTTTTCGTTGGCCAGGTTGTAGAGAAAGATGACGTTGAGGATGATCCAGCCGATCGGGAAGAGGCCGTAGGCGGCGCCGAATATTGTGACCGCGCCGGCCTTGCCGGCCGGCATTCCAAAGATAGCGACAGCAATAACCAGGGCGGCGGCCAGGCCGAGGAGAGCGGCCCGGTGGGCCTTGAAGCGGAGAAAAGCCAGGCTGCCGAGAAGGGTGATGATCGGGATGGCCGCCACAAGCGCTGAGAGAATCCCGCTCCCCAGGGGGTCATAAACCTGCTGCCAGGCCATTTCCTCCGCTTATACCATAGAATTTCGGCGAGATACATAGAAAAAAATGCGGACCGTGCTGTTTATTTTCACCCTCTCCCAAACCCTCCCCTGTCGAGGGGGAGGGATATTGCAGAAATAGGACCTTCCCCACTGTTTTCAGGACCATCCCCATTTTTATTGGCATGATTGACATTCTCGTTAGCGATGGATTACTATCCCGGACAATGGGAGGAGGGAAACGTTTTTGCCGCAGTTCTTGTCTTGCTGTGCCGCTAAACAGGTCCCCCTCGGTCCTCAGATCTCGGATGGGAAGGAGAGCCTGAATGGCAGAGATTGATCCGGTTCAGCCCTCGGGTGAAAAGAAGGGTCTAGCCGAAAAATTCCTCAGGATCTTCGGCGATATCCGGGCCGGCGAGTCGGTTACGGCCCTGATCCTACTCCTCGATATTTTCCTCCTCCTGGCAAGCTACTATATTATCAAGGTCGTGCGGGAGCCCCTGGTCCTCGTATCGGCCGAAAAAGACCTTGAGATCCTTCTCCGATCCAACCTCCCGGAATGGCTGAGAAGCATCCTCCAAATCCAGAAGGGGCCCCAGCTCATGGCCGGGGCCGCCGCCTGTCAAGCCCTGCTTCTCGTCGGTTTTATCCCCCTTTACAGCTGGCTGGCCTCGCGGGTGAAACGCCTCTATTTTCTGATCGGCGTCACCGCATTCTTCATCTCGAACATCTTGCTATTCTATATCCTTTCCCTCGCTAAAGTCCCGTTCCTCGGGTTCATATTCTACGTCTGGGTCGGCATCTTCAACGTATCCATGATCGCCCAGTTCTGGTCCTTCGCCAACGATGTCTATTCCAAGAACGAGGGCGACCGGTTGTTCCCCATCATCGCCATCGGGGCCACGGCGGGAGCTCCCATCGGGTCGTTCATCGCCGAGAGGCTGAAAAACTGGCCGGCCTTTCAGACCATCCTCCTGACCGCCGGCATACTGGTCATCTTTCTGCTGCTTTCCCTCGTCGTTCATTTCCGGGAGACCTCCCGGAAAGACCTGGCGGCCGTGAGCGCCAAGGTCGAACCCATGAAGAAGGGCGGCGGATTCAAGTTTGTCTTTAAGAATCCCTATGTCTTGCTGTTGGGGTTTTTGATCTTGAGCCTGAACATAGTCAACACCAGCGGCCAGTTCATCCTCAGCGATTTCATCATGATCAAGGCCCGGGCTATCTCCCCCGATAACATGAGCCCGGTCGTCCAGGGTTTCTACGGGAACTTCCAATTCTGGTCGAGCATCATCGCCTTCCTTCTCCAAGCCCTCCTCGTCTCCCGGATCGTCAAGTACACCGGGATCAAAGGCGTCATCCTCGTCCTTCCTTTTCTTGCGTTCGGAGTCTACGGGGTTATCGGCCTGGGAGCGGGGCTGGTTGTCGTTATGTGGCTCAAGGTCGCCGAAAATGCGACCGATTACTCGATCATGAACACGGGCAAGGCGATGCTCTGGCTGCCGACCGCCCGCGAGGAAAAATACAAGGCCAAGCAGACCGTGGACACGTTCTTTGTCCGCTTCGGGGACTTCACGGCGGCCATCATTTTTATCGCCGGGACTACAGTCCTCGGCCTCGGGATTAAGAAGGTGGCGGGATTCAACCTGATCATCATCGTCGTCTGGCTCGTCCTCACCTTCCTTGTTCTCAAGAGACACCAGAAGCTGGTGAGCCGGCTGGAGTGAATCTGCTAGATAATTCGATCGTTGTCGGGCTGCCGCTTTTCGCTGAAGCGGACCGGTTGGTCCTCAGGAGCGGCCATCCGGATCTGGCCCTCGAAAAAGCATCCGTCCGCGATGGCCAAAAGTTCTGTTTCTACATTTCCTCGCATCTTCGCTTGGGCCCGGAGTTCGACCTGCTTGGCGGAGCAGATGTCCCCCTCGAGGTTTCCCTGGAGAATGACATAGGTACTGTAGATATTTCCCTTGATTCTGGCGGTCTTTCCGGTACGCACCAGTCCCTCGCTGTGGATATCGCCCTCGAAGCTCCCCAGGATATGAGCCCCCGCCTGACCGCGTATTTCCCCTTTGAAAGAGCTTTGAACTGAGATAACGGATTCCGTGGGATCGACCCTGTCCTCCAACCGACGATACACCTCAACCCGGGCCTGAGGAGAACCGTCTGCCTTCGGGCTTTCTTTCCCAGGGAAGGACGCCGGATCTTGGGTTTTCGATTTAAACCATTTGAACATTTATCATCTCCCCTCAATTCTTAGGCTTGGGCTTGACGGCCGCTTCCGTCCGCGGCAGCCAGACCGCCATCTCTCCCGGGCCACGGTTGGCCCAGGCGAAATAAGGGACCGCCATCAGATCATGCGGCTTCCGGCTTACGACCTTTCCTCCGGCATCCTTTTCGACCGCCTCCGCCCTGGCCGTCAGAATGGCCACCCCGCCGAGAAGGTCGCGGCGCTGCCAGTATTCGATCTTGTTCTCATCCGGCAAAACGAGGTTCAGCACCCGGCCGCCGTTGTCCACGCCCTCGGCGCAGAAGACGACCGGCCCCCGTTCGAGCGCCACTTTGCCTTCGTCCTCGCGGACCCGCTCGTCGGCAACGATACGGCAGCTGGACATGGGCAGGATGAGCTCGACCAGGTCGTTGGACCGCCATTTCCGGCTCAGCCGGATATACCCGTTCTCGATCTCGAACTCGACCGGCTTCCGGTTGATCCAAAGCCGTACGGGTTGTTCGTCTTCGTCCAGGAAGCGGTAAAGTCCGTCGGGCACGGGCTTGCTCAGCGCCCAGCCGGGAATCCGCAACATGACCGTGAACTTTCGGGGCGGCCTCGGATTGACCAGGATCCGCACCCGCCCCTCCCATGGATACTTTGTCTCCTGGGTGACCTCGACGGGACGGCCGTCGACGTCGAACCGGGCCGTGCCGGCGGCATAGAGATTAACGTAGAGAGTGTTCTTACCCGCGGCATAAACATATCCGGGGAGTGTCGGGAGAAATCGGGCGACATTGGCCGGACAGCAGGACACCTCGAACCAGGCGCTCCGTTCGTATCTTCCGGCGGATTCGAGCGGATTCTGATAGAAGAACCGGTCGCCGCCGAGCGAGACGCCCGATATCAACCCGTTATAGACAATGCGTTCCAGGATATCGATATATTTAGCATCCCCATAAAGCTGGAACATCCTCTGGCTCCAGAGCGCGTTCCCGACCGAGGCGCAGGTCTCGGCATAGGCCCGGGCGTTCGGAAGCTCATATTCGGGCCCGAACGCTTCGTATTCGCCGCTCGAGCCGATCCCGCCGGTGAGATAGAGCTTTTTCCCGATGACGTTCTCCCAGATGACGCCCGCCGCCGAGGCGTACTCCGGCAGGCCCGCCAGTGCTGCGACATCGGCCATCCCGGAATACATGTAGGTCGCCCGGACCGCATGTCCGACGGCCTCTGTCTGCTCGAGCACTGGCCGGTGATTCTGAAGATATTCTTCGGAATTGTAGATGACGAAGGGAGAGTCGGAGGGATAGGGCTCGCCTCCATAGTACCGTCCGCGCTCGTCGAGGAAGAATTTGGCCAGTTCGAGATAGCCTGCGTTTCCCGTCACCCGGTAGAGCTTGCCCAGACCGATCTCGATCTCCTGGTGGCCGGGAAAGGCCCGCCGCTTCCCGGTCCCGAACGTATTGACGAGAAGGTCAGCATTCTTAATAGCGATATCAAGAAACGTCCGCCCGCCGGTGGCGGCATAATGGGCGACGGCCGCCTCGTACATGTGGCCGACGTTGTAGAGCTCGTGGCTGACCCTCAGGTTCGACCAGCGCTCCTTCCCGGCGCCCGGGGCCGGGTTTTCAGGATCGATCGTCCGAGTGGTGAAGAGATAACCGTCCGGCTCCTGCGCTTTTCCGATGATGGCCACGAGCTCATCGAGCGTATTCCGGAGGTCGGGGTCGGGGTGAACACGGAGCGAATAGGCCGCCGCTTCCATGGCCTTGAAGATATCGCTGTCGTTGTACCTCTTTCCGGTGTGCTCGCCCTTCTTAAGACCGGCGGCGATCCGGAAATTGTCGACCCGGCCCGTTTCCTCGTTCGCCCGGAAAAGATAAGGGATGGTGACCGTGCGGTTGACCTCCAGGCGGGGCGCCCAGAATTCATCCTCCAACTTGACCGCGGTGAAATCGACCGGCCGGATGGGATAATCCTTGAATGTTTCGGCCGTTGACTGGGGCTGGCGGCAGGAGGCAAGCAGGGCGATGAACAGCCAGGCTGCCGGCGCTGACTTGCGAAACGTAAGACTCATCTTTTTCCTCCCTATTATACAATCTGTCCGGCCATATTGCCGACCTCCGGAGAGCCACGGCAAGCATCTCTTGATGTGATTAGCTTGCGGGCAGAGGGCGGCTCCCTGCCCCCAAGCTGATCACCAAAAAGTAAAAAGCCATCTATTGAATGACGACGGGGAAAGGCCCGACCGTCCAGCCCTGACGATAGCGGATGCTGACTGTCCGGGCCAGCTTCTTCCCCCCGGCCTCGAGGGTGACGTCGTATTCCCCCGGTCCCACGAGATTATCGCGGCCGAAACGCCACTCCCAATCGCCCCGGCCCTCCCTTTTATCCCCGTTCGGCCGCATGTCCCACAGGACGGTGTGGAAGCCGGCTTCACCCTCGCCTTGGAGATCCCGCACGACTTTCCCCGAAGGATCGAAGACCGTGATCTTGACCATATCTTCGAGTCTATCCCTGAGATGGTACCTGATGACGACGTCGCCGGACTCGTTGGCCGTGAAGAGGTGGCTGTCGCCCTGGAGCTGGTAATTCCCGATAGCCCCCGACCGCCTCTGGACCCGGGGCTCGATGTTGAAAAAATGAATATCCTGGCCAAGGATCGCCTCATCCCATTCCTGGAGAAGGCCGATGTCGGCGACATACAGACCGCGCCCGTAAGTGGCCACGACGAGGTCGTTCTCCCGGGGATGGATAACGAGGTCGGTCACCTTGACCGAAGGAATAACACCCTTGAGCGACTCCCAATTCTTGCCCCCGCTGAGGGAGACGTATAGCCCGAAATCCGTGCCGACGAAAAGAAGGCCGGCGTTTTCGTGGTCCTGGACGACGACGTTGATGTTCTTGGCCGGGAGGTCGCCGGCGATCGCCGCCCAAGTCTCCCCGAAGTCGGTTGTCTTAAAAAGAAGGGGCCGGAAGATATCCTGCCGGAATCCCGTCTTGGAGACGAAGGCCGTCCCGGCGTCGTGAGGCGAGGCGAACACGCGGCTCACCCAGAGCTCCGCCGGTCCTCCCGCTGGCGCGATCCCGACCGTGCAATCCCTCCAGGTCGCCCCGTCATCCCGGGTCACCTGGACTTTGCCATCATCCGTTCCCACCCAGATGACGCCGGGCTCGAGCGGGGATTCGGTGGCGGTAGTGATCGTGCAAAAAGTAATATTTCCCTCGCCGTGCTGCTTGGAGTCGTCGTTCGTCGTCAGGTCGGGGCTGATCTCTTCCCAGTGGTCGCCGCGGTCGATCGAGCGCAGAAGAACCTGGGCACCGGTATAGACGACCGCGCTGTTGTGCGGGGAGAGGAAGATCGGCGGCGTCCAGTTGAAGCGGTAGGACGGCTTCCCCTTTTCCCGGCGCGGGGTGATCGGCGTCTGGACACCGGTCTCCTGATCGAGCCGCCACATCCTCCCGAACTCGCGGTTGTTGTAGAGCCAGCGGCTGTCCCCCGGGTCGATGACGTTGCACATCCCATCGCCTCCCCCGACCGTCACCCAGTCGGCCAGCGAGATCTCTCCGGCCCAGCCGTTTGACGGCCCCTTCCAAGAATCGTGGTCCTGGAGCCCGCAGTAAATGTTGTAAGGATCCTCCATGTCGACGCCAACAGCATAGAGCTCGCCGAGAGGGATATTATAATAATGATGGCAGGTCTTCCCCCCATCATAAGAAACATAGACTCCGCCGTCGCTCCCGAAAATCAAGCGGTCGCCGTCCAGATGATCCACCCACAGCGTCCGGAAGTCGCCGAAGGCCTTCTGGAAGACACCGTCGGGCGGCCAGCTCAGGCCGGTCCAGGTCTTCCCGCCGTCCATTGTGCTCACCAGCGCCTGGCCCGTGCAGTAGACCTTGTCCGGGTCGTGCGGATTGATGCGCAGCTGGTTGAAGGAGTAAGGGGCCTTGTCGAAAGCCGACTCCTTGCCGGCATTGATCTTCCGCCAATTCGACCCGGCATCGTCTGTACGAAAAACCTCGACGCCATAGGTCCGCTCACGCGGCTCCAGCCCGCGTTCCTTGTCCCGTTCGGCTTCCTCCTTGGAGGGCGGTCTCTTATTGGCATTCTCGACGATGGCATAGAGGATGGCGGGATTCTTCTGGTAGATATCGAAGCCGATCCGGCCGACCCGGCCGTCGGGGAGCCCCCCTCCCAACCGCGTCCAGGATTGGCCGCCGTCCGTTGTTCTATAGATAGCGCTCCCCGGTCCGCCGACCTCATAATGCCAGGGCAGACGGACCTTCTCATACATCGCGGAGTACAGCGTCTCGGGCTCCGACAGGTTCATGGCCAGGTCGACGGCGCCGATTCTTTCGTTCATGTAAAGGACTCTCTCCCATGTGGCGCCGCCATCGCTCGTTTTGAAAACGCCCCGCTCCTCGTTGTCCGAGAAAAGATGTCCCATGACCGCCACATAGACGATGTCCGGATCGGCGGGGTGAATGACGATCCGGGCGATATGATGGGAGTCGCCGAGTCCCATGTGCCTCCATGTTTTTCCGCCGTCGGAGGATTTGTAGATGCCGTCGCCGCTCGAGGAACTCCGGGCGCAGTAAGCTTCACCCGTCCCCACCCAGACGATGTCGGGATTTGACGGCGCCACGGCCACGTCGCCGATCGAGAGCGCCTCCCGGGAGTCGAAGATGGGCTCGAACGTGGTGCCGTTGTTGGTTGTCTTCCAAACGCCGCCGTTCCGTGTTCCGACATACAGCGTATATAAGTGAGCGCGAGGCGGAGAGGAGGGCACGGCGAAGCTCGTCACCCAGGAACCGGAGCGAAAAGGACCCAAATTGCGGAAGGCGAGTTCGTTGAGCAGCTTTTTGCCGGGCCCATCCTGCCCCGACAGGGACAGTCCTAAAATGAACAACACAATCATTATGGTGCCGAGGACCAACGTGCTTCTCCGCCAGGTTATCATGCCTCCTCCTCTCTTTTCGCCAAGATCGGCTCCATGATATATCAATTCGCGCCGGAGGGGAAAGGGCCGTGTCGCGCTGATAAGGGAGCTTATTTCCTGCGCGCTCGTGTATAATCTAAGCAAGCCCAAAGAAGGACAAATAGCTGAGGAGTTCAATCTGACAGTCCAAAAACCCAAAACGGATGATTCATGAAACCTGAAATCAAAAGGGTGATCCAGAGGGTCGATACGACGAACTGGATAAAAATGCCGCTCGAATTCGGGGAGGGTTTCCTGGAGATTCGCGTCCCGCCGGAGTGTGCCGTACTGAGCATGAAGGAGGTGCCGGCCCGCGCCGATCCGACAAGGGCCATCGAAGAGGCCCTATCCCGGCCGGTCGGATGCCCACCGATCGAAGAGATCATCAGAAGAAAGCAGAAGGCTGCCTCCAGGGTCACCGTGGCCGTGACCGTTTCCGATATCACCCGGCCGGTTCCTTACAAGGGAGAGACAGGCATTTTGATTCCCCTCCTGAAGAGGCTCGAGGGCGCCGGCGTCCGGAAACAGAACATCACCATCATCGTCGGGACCGGGACGCACCGGCCGAGCTCAGCGGCGGAGAAAAAGGAGATGTTCGGAGAATCCGTCGTCCGGGATTTCCGCATTCTCCACCACGACTGCGAGGACCTGGAGTGCCTGGCCTACCTGGGCAGAACCAAGAAACAGACCGAAGTCTACGTCAACAAAGCCTTCTTTGCGGCGGATGTCCGCATTGTGACCGGTCTGGTGGAAAGCCACTTCATGGCCGGCGTCTCGGGCGGAAGGAAGGGAGTCTGCCCGGCCCTGGTGGACACAAGGACGATCGAAAAATTCCACGGCCCGGAATTCCTGGAATCGCCCCAAGCGGACAACCTCGTCCTGGATGGAAATCCCTGCCACGAGGAAGCCCTGGACGTGGCCAGGACGGTCGGCGTCGATTTCACGGTGAACGTCACCCTGGACAAGGATATGAGGCTGACGGGTGTTTTCGCGGGCCACCTGGAGGAGTCCCACATGGAAGCCTTCCGGTTCATGAAGGGATACACGGCGATCCCACTGGACCGGGATTTTGATATCGTCCTCACCCACGGCGGCTACGTCGGCCGGAACCACTACCAAACGGCCAAGGCCGCCTGTGCGGCCCTGCCCGCCGTGAAGACGGGAGGCACGATCATCATCGCCGCCGACAACCGCGACGGCGAGCCCATAGGAAGCCCGGCCTATCGGGGCCTCAGCGGACAGCTCAAAAAGCTCGGTATCGAAGGATACGTGGCAATGATCAAGGATCCCGACTGGTCATTCACCAGGGACCAGTGGGAGCCCGAAGTCTGGGGCCGGGTTCTCAGAAAGGTCGGTGAGGAAGGGCTGGTCTATTGCTCTCCCCAGATTGAAGCGGCGGAATTCACCCGGCTTCCGGGCCGGTCCGGTTATGAGTTCATAGAAGTAGAACAAATGCTGTCCGGACGAGAAATCCCTCAGGCGATGGTCCAGAACGCCCTCCTCTATTTTATCTCCAGACATCTTGAAGAGGGCCGGCGACCCTCCACGGCCATGATCCGTGAGGGGCCCTACGCCGTGCCGTATCTTCGGAAGTCATCCTGACCGTAAGCCATATCTCCCTTTGCCCGCGCTCGTCGATCATCCGGTATGCCGGCGGCGCCGGCGTTCATACTCCTGGTGATATCTCCGGCGACCCCAGGACTGAATCACCTTGGCCGTCAGGGGAGGCTGGACAAAATAATAGTCCTTGCCCAGATAGCGGGGGCGAATGTCCGCCCGATTCACCTCAACACGATTTTCCACGGGCGGGATATCCAAGTCCGCGACCTCGGCGAAATCCTGCCCCCGGTCGCGTCCGTCCAGGCACCGGTTACGGGCAAAGGGAGAGCCACGGACAGAGTGAGTCCGAGCAAGGAAAGTCGGGGATTGCTCGGAGGGCGCCAAAAAGCTGTCGAGACCGTTCTTATTGCATAAAAGACTACGCCGTGGTGGATCGCATCATTGATCACTTGAAGCTGCCCTTTGTCGCGGAGAGACCGCCCCCACCGCATGTCGCCTACCAGTTGGCGCCCGAGGTGGAAGATCCCTCGGGCTGGTATATCGGCGAAGACGGTCAGCGCGTTCTGGAGACGATCGAGCACTTCAAAAAAATCTATGGTGTCGATCCCGGAAATATCGTTCTGGATGGGTTTACCAGGGGCGGCTACGGGACCATGCGCCTGGCGCTCCAGAATAAGGGACAATTTATAGGCGTGATCGTCCGCTCCGGCCGACTCGGACGACTATGAAAAGTGGTCGGATGTTTTCAGCTGGCTCAGGGACGTTTTCGGCGAGGCGCTCGTCGAGCTCAAGCCGCCCAAGAAAGACAAGGAAAAGCACAAGGAGTCCGAAAAAAAATAACCGGGGGGCCAAAGGACAAGCCGGGCCTATTTTCGGTCAGGCTCGTCAGCTGAGGGAACGTCACGAGTCCGTTGGCGACTTGCCACACAGGGGGATGTCTTGATCGTGACCAGGTGAAGAGTCACTCCCCCCATGATCAGGAACAAGATCACTCGACTCCACAAGGATGACACGGCAAAAAATGCCGATAATCCGATCGTGAGCCATAATGTCAAGATCGTCAGTATCTTTAGCCGGAGCGGCAGGCCGCGGCCTTCCCGGTAGTTCCTGATATATTCCCCAAACCAGCGGTTGTTCAAAAGCCAATGATAAAGCCGGGCCGAGCTCCGGGCATAGCAGATTGCAGCCAGAAGCAAAAAGGGGGTGGTGGGCAGGATAGGCACGAAGACGCCCACTGCCCCAAAAGCGACACAGAGCGTTCCGCAAACCATGAGAACGGATTTGGTCAGTCTGGTCATTGCAACCGGCTTCTGTTTTTTTGAGAAAATAAAAGACTCATTTTTCCATCCGGATGCGATTTCCTTGGCGGCGCCCTGAACGGCCAAAAAAAACCATATTAGCAAATTATGCCGCCCCCGCATAGGGAGCGGCCGGCTCAGTAAAACGTCGATCGCATCATTAAGACCTGTCTGGCTAAGGAACCTGAGAAGCGCTGGCAGACGGCTTCAGAGCTTCAGCATGTGCTCCGCTGGACCAGCAAGGAAGCTCAGACGATGCGTACAGATATTACACCCCTAAGGCGCCCACGGCTGTTTTGGCTTTATGGAGTCGCTGCCGGCATCGCACTAATGGGACTTGGCTTTCTTGTTGGCACTCAGATTTTCAATCGGCCGGCCGAAATGAGAAGGCCTCAAACCGTACAGCGGCTGAGTATTCAGTTGCAGGAAAAAGAGCCCCTCGCTCCCGTGGGCTTCTCTCCTCTTGGCGTTGGACGTCCGGCATTAGCGCTGACTCCTGACGGTTCGAAACTTGTTTATGTCGGTGAGCATGAGGGTGAGACAGCGCTATACTTGAGGCCGCTTGATAGTCTGAATTCCCAAGCACTGCCTGGAACTGGCGGCGCATATAACCCCTTTTTCTCGCCCGACGGCTTATGGGTTGGCTTTTTTTCAGGAAATCAGTTAAAGAAAATCCCCATTGCAGCGGGACGGCCGATCACACTCTGCGAAGCGACCAATACTTATGGGGCCACGTGGGCAGATGATAACAAGATCTATTTTGCCCCAAAAGAAGGCCTTCTATGATAGCGAAACGCAAGCCCCGTCTTTCTTTTTCATTTTTCTTATCTCCTTCAGGCTGCCTTCGGTCTCTTGAACCACCCTTCTATCCGCGCCTTTATGCGCACCGTAACGTCCGATCTCG
>JBAUIH010000027.1:0-9408 GCA_049682755.1 Candidatus Aminicenantales bacterium
TTATCCCATTTTGAGAAGGGGCCGTTGCGGGCGGCAGACGCTATTTTAGGAGGCTGATATGGGTGATCTAGGTTTTACCAGGCAGAAGGACCCCGTCACCGGGCGGTTCCTCCCGGGCAATAAACCCACGCATAAGCACGGCGTCAACGTGTTCCTCCAGACGGGCAAGCTACCATCGGTCCGGGGCAAGCGGCTCTTGAACAAGTATCTCAGGCTGCTTGAGAAGGACTTGAGCGATGCCTTGGGCGGCGACCCGACCCCTCAGCAGGAGGTCCTTGTTCGGCAGGTGCTGAGGGCTGAGGGCGTCCTGCGCCTTATTGAGATATGGCTACAGAAGGTCCCGGCGATCAGCTCGAAGGGCTGGAAACGGGGATCGCTGGAGCTTCAGCCGGTGTTGGCTCAGAGCTATGGATTTTTTCTCAATGTTCAGCGCCAAGCGATTTTAGCGCTCGGCCTAGACCGGAAGCCGCTGCCCGAGCAAGATTTAGCTCAGATTGTCGCTGAGATTGACAGGGAGGCCGCTAAGAAAGCCGAACGTGAGGCAGCCGGCCAGGGCAAAGGGGCGGACCAGGGCGAGAGAACGCAGCTTGGGCCAAATGATGGCGATATTTCAAGCCAGAAAGGCGAAGGAGAAGATCATGACTGAGGAAAAGCCGAAATTGGTTGCCGAGTTTGAGAAGAACAGCGCAGAGATGATTCGAGTTCATCTCCTGGAATGGAAGACGCAGGTCTATATTGACATCCGTGCCTGGTTCCGGGCGGAAGGCAACGTGCTGCGGCCGACCACGAAGGGAGTCAGGCTGAACGCTGAGCTTTTGCCGGAGCTGCGCTCGGCGATTGACGCGGTGATCTCTGCACTGGAGGACGGGCCGGAAGTGGAGATCATCCATGATGAGCCTACGGCGGGGGAGGAAAATCGGGCATGAGTCCTGGAATGCCTGAAATTACGCCCCAGAAGGCACCTGGCACGCCGTTAACGGGGCAAACAGGCCGAGACCCATCAGGGGGACAGGGCCAGGATAAGGCTATCAGGGAGGCATATGGGGAGAAGGAACGAAAGACAAAAGCCCCGCAAATTGCCGCAGCGGCTAAGTGTGTTTGCTGTGAAGGCGAATTCAGGCAGAGGTGGACCTGGCAGAAGTGCTGTTCTCGCGATTGTCAATTGATCTACCTGGCGGCGAGAACATTTTTGGAGGCGTACCGGGAGGGCCGGGCGGACGGTCTGCGCGATGTGATTGAGGAGTTGAAAAGGGCATGACCATCATCGAGGCGATTCAGTCTAAGAAAATCTTCGGTTCGCTCCCTATGTTCCGGGACATGGGCTCCTGGTCGAATTGGCTTACCTGTCTCAAGGCGATATTCGCACTGCCGATGACGGCGGACGAGATCGAGGTTTATCGAAAATTTACGGGCCGGGAGATCACGCCTTCCGAACCGTTTAAAGAAGTCTACCTCATTATCGGGCGACGCGGGGGCAAGAGTTTTATTTCGGCGCTGATTGCCGTTTTTTTGGCTGTCTTTAAAGACTGGGACGTGAAACTCGGCAAGGGTTTTATTGTCTGTCTTGCAAGCGACAGAGAGCAGGCGGGCGTCGTCTTTTCATATATCAAAGACATCCTCCGGCTGCCGGCGTTTAAGAGTCTGGTGGAAGAGGAACTCAAAGAAGAAATATCGCTTAAAAATAAAATTTGTTTGAGTGTGCACACCTGCTCTTACCGAGCGCTGCGCGGCTATCGGATTTTAGCGGCGGTCTGTGATGAGGCCGCCTTCTGGCGCGTCGAGGGAGTCAATCCTTCAGGCGAAGTCCTCACGGCCTTGCGTCCGGCTTTAGGTGAAAATACAGAGAGCCTTTTACTTGCGATCTCTACGCCTTATTCAAAAACTGGGCCACTCTATGAGACATTCAGAGATAAATACGGGAGGGAGGATCTGGCGGTTCTGGTTTGGAAGGCGGGAACGCTGGACATGAATCCGACATATTCTCAAAAAGTAATTAGCCGGGCAATACTGGAAGACCCGGCAGCGGCGGCGAGTGAGTATGCGGCTGAATTCCGAGCGGACCTTGAGACCTTCCTTTCAGTTGAGGCGATCGAGGCTTGTGTTATTCCTGGCCGATTTGAACTTCCAAAGATCAGGGATTTTTCCTACTTTGCTTTTGTTGATCCGAGCGGCGGACGCCAGGATGCGATGACCATGAGCCTGGCACACAAGGACGGGGAGAGAATTGTCCAGGACCTGATCCGGGTGAAGCGGCCTCCCTTTGATCCTGGGGCTTGTGTCAAAGAGTTTTCCGAGGTCCTCAAAACTTATGGAGTGAGCGCGGTTACGGGAGATCGTTATTCCGGTGAGTGGTGTTCATCGGCTTTTGAGAAAGAAGGGATCAGTTATAAAAATTCAGAACTCTCGAAGTCTGATATTTATTTAGAATTTTTATCTTTAATCATGCAAGGCGTGAGCGCGGTTGAACTCCTGGACTATAAGCAGCAAACGATTGAACTTCGACAGCTCGAGCGGCGGACGGGCCGCGGGAAAGATAACGTGGATCATCCCCAGGGTTTGCACGATGACTTAGCGAACGCGGCAGCCGGGGCCTGTGTCTCGCTTAAACTGAGTGCCGGCAAAGAGGCTTATTTCGGCTTTACCGACCATTCCGTATATGGCGATGATGAAAGGCCGGAACGGGATGAAGACAGGATGAGCGATAGAATCGACCGGGCTTTTGGAGCCAGGCGAATCAAATAATTTTACAGGAGGTATTTTATGAACAAAGGAAATTTGACGACTGAAAAGAAAGGCAAGGGTAAAGGCCAGGGCGCGAAAAGCGCGGCCCTTCAAACTCACAATTTGTCACGTCGGCGTGACAATCGGGGCGTGGTAAAGGCGGCGAAGATCATCACGACCCGCGATTTAGGAAAGCAAAGATGAACAAAATTTTGGAAAGTCTTCTTGAAAATCGAGAGAAGGCCAAGAAACGCCGCGAAGATTTGACAAAGCATTATGAATCACAGCGAAGGAAGGCTGAGAAGGAGGAGGGCGAGCTCGCGGCGCGGCAGGCGGAAAGGGAGGCCGTCCGGGCGCGGCTGATAGCCGACCTCGAAGCCTTGGAAGTCGATTATGACAAAAAGCTCAAGCGGACGCTGGCCGACCGTGAGGCCGCCTACGATGAGGTTAAATCGGGGAAGGTTCAGTTAAAGAATTTCCTTGATTCCTGGCCCTCCGTCGAAGACCTTACCCGAAAGCACGGGGAGGACCGCCGGGAGGCCCTGGCCGATGCGTATGGGACCATCCGCGAGGTCGGCGTTGAAATCTTCGAGATCAAAGCCCGGAGGGCGCAGTTGACGCATGAGATCGCGTGCTGTTTCAGAAACCCGATCCTGGAGATGATCCGGGAGCTTGAGGCTGAAAAACTCGTTCTTGAACAAGAGCAGGGCGCCTTTGATTTGTTCTACACGGACAGCCTAAAAGAGCAGGCGGCCCAGGACCTGCGCTTGGCAAAGGGCATGGCCGTGGCCGGGATGGTATGGGACAATCTCAGCCGCGACGAGTTGAGGGCGATGAGGCATGATCCCCGGATTCCCTTGAAATATGCAGAAGAGCTTGAGGATGAAATCTCGAAGATGAGGGCCGGCGATACCATCGACATTCATCTAAGCGTCGGCGGTCTTATGAATCCTGGCCCTGGGATTTCCTTCCTTATCCATGAGGCCGAAAAATGAATAAGCGCACGTTTACCTGGCAAGAAATAACAAAGATTTTGGGAAGTCAGATACGCGACCCCGACTTGGATGTTTCGATTGATCTGGGCGGCGGGCTGCGGGCCGTCATTTCGGCGTCTGTCTATAGGTCTTTGAAGAAAGGACAGAAACCGGATTATAAATTTTTTCTTGAAGCGGACGGCCAAGAACCCCGCGAATTGGAAAAGGCAACACCGGAAGAACTCGAAAAAATCTCTGCCTTTCTCTGGACGAATGCCGCGCCTCAATTTGGCATGAGCGATCGGGAAAAACGCGAAGCCGAACTTATGCCGGAAAATTTAAAAGGCGAAGATGATGAAGATGTTATTCTTCCTGATGACCTTCGAGAATCCACGGACCCGGCCAGGAGGGTGCTTGACGATCTTCTCACGCCCTCCCGCTTGGTGGATATTGAACAGAATCCGGGCCGTGCGCGAAAGCTGGCACAAGAAAAAGGGACGCTGGATGATTTATTGACGCCGGATGAGCTTGTGGATGGGGTCGAGGATGAATCTTTGGAAGGCCAGCTCACGCCGGATAATTTAAGGGAAGAAAAAAAGACTTGACAAATGTCCGCCTTTAAATTAACTTATATTCAGGATGGCAATATGGACAAAATGACAAAGGACGTTGAAGACTTGAGGGCGATTATTAAGGAAAAGAAAATCAGTCCGGGAATTGCGGCGCGGTTCATTGGCTGCTCGGAGCGGCAGGCTTATCGCTGGATTCGGGGGATAAGCGTTCCCTCTGTCATTTACCGCCAGGCCATCCGGCGCGGACTCAGGCGAATTAGGAAAATCCTTTAACGGTGAAGCATGGCCAAGTATGAGAAAGAAATAAAAAGAAGGGAGTAAGAAATGAGTGAATTTACTCCTAAGGAAAAAAGAAAAATTCACGAAGAAGAAAAGGCAAGGCATGAGGCACGAGAGGAAATAGATCAGGCCGCCAAACAGAAGGCCAATAAGCGAGCAGGTAAGCAGATAGGTATTGGCTGCCTGATTGTATTGATTTTGGTAATTTTGGGAAGCCTCTGGTTTAGCGGATTCTTTAATTCTTGTGGGCAAAAGACTTCCTTTTCTCCTCAGAAAGAATTGGCCAAACTGCTTGAAATATCCATATGGCCAAAAACAGAAAAAAAACCTCTCGGAGAAAGAACAGAAATCTGGATAAAAGGACATGGTTCATGGTTTCCCAATCTGAAATATGGCGGTGACAAGCGTTCATTTGGAAATTATAAAGTTGGTGAAGTTAAAGAATTTTTCTTATATCCAGATGGCCGAAACGGGATTGAAATAAAGGTTCAGTTTAAAATGACCGCTGAAATGATTTCTGGTTCGGATGCGGCAGTTATCTTGATAGATATTTTCGATGATAAAGTTGAAGTTGTCGGGCAAGCAATCGAAGGTAGATCAGTAGTATTTAAAAGGAAAAAATAAAAAGGAGGGACTATGAAGGGTGTCTATCAAAAACGGCCGATAAAGAATCTGTTTGAGAGACCTGATGGCGAAGGAAAGAAGGAGGGCGCATGAAAATATTAAAAAACGCTAAGGGCAAATGGGTCATTGACTTCACCTGTCGGGGCCGGAGGATAACACGGGTCATCGGTCCATCGAAACGCGAGGCTGAGGCCAGGGCTGAGGCAATCAGGTGTGATATTCGACGCGATCCGTATAACTTCGGGAGAAAAAAGCTGGAAGTTCTCTTTGAAGATCAGGCCAAAGAATTCATGGAGCTTCATTCAAAGCAGAACAAAAGAAGTTGGGCAAGGGATGAGATTTCACTCGCTCATTTGAAGGACTTTTTCAAAGGAAAATATCTCTCCGAAATCAGCCCGGACCTGATCGAGAAATACAGACTGAAAAGAAAAGCCGATGGCATTTCGCTTAGCACGATAAATCGGGAGCTTGCATGTTTAAAGACCCTTTTCGGCAAGGCTATTGAATGGGAGAAGTGCGAGACGAATCCGGCCAGGAAGGTTAAGAAGTTTCGGGAGAACGGCGTCAAGGAACGCATCCTGACCATCGATGAGATGAGGAGATTGATCGACGCCGCGAGTCTGGCGATCCGGCCCGTCTTAGTCACGGCGCTGAATACGGGAATGAGAAAAAACGAAATTCTTAGCCTCCGATGGAGCAATGTCGATCTCTTGAAGGGTTATATTCTCATCGAAGACTCAAAGAGCGGGCGGTCAAGGAAAATCCCGATGAACGGCCAGGTTCTTGAAGCACTCGGCGGATTGAAGCAGGGAGGGGAGTTTATCTTTGCAAACAGCGGCACGGGGACGCATATCAAAGACGTTAAGACGGCCTTCTGGGGCGCTTGCCGACGGGCGAAGATCAAAGACTTGCGCTTCCATGATCTTAGGCACACAGCGGCAACGCGGATGATCGAGGCCGGGATTGACCTTGTGACCGTTTCAAGGATTTTGGGCCATGCTTCGATCCAGATGACAATGCGGTATGCACACCCCACGCCTGAGAATATGCGCCGGGCGGTCGAGAAATTAGGCGAAGTTTTTCAAAATAGTCGAGAGAAAGTCGAGACTATCGAAATCAGGCCATCCGTATCTTATTTAAAATCATTCAATTAGAACTCCCGATAACTGCACTTCGAATCCAAAGGTCGGGGGTTCAAATCCCTCCGGGCGCGCTCCCGTTTCTTCGTACCGACGGGATGGCGGCACTCCTTTATTTGATCGGGTAGACGGATTAGGTCTTGACTGGACACCGGGTTTCTTATATATAGGATTCGAATGGGTTTCCGCCTGGAAAATGCATGTTCCGTATTCTAAGCCAATCGGCGACTAAACTAAGAGGATAGTATCATGGGCAGAATTCTATTAGTGGATTTCAAGGAAAACGAACTTCGGCAGCTCCAAGAAAGGAAATTCGACGTCGAGCTCAAGGAGACCAGCTGGAGGTCGGGCCGTGCGGAAAGCTTGCGCCCACCCCAGGATTGCCGAATCGTCCTCTATCAGGCCAATCTGAAAAGTGAGGCCACCGGACTTCATGAAGACGACGCTGCCGAGTTCGAAAGGATGGTCGCCGACGGGGGAGCGGTCATCTGTTTCATCGGCGACTGCCGGGAATTTCACCTCACCGGCCTCGTCGGCGACATCCCCCATCTCCGGTTCGATGAGAACGACCTGCCGGACAAGATCCTTGAGGTCAAGGATGAGCCATTCAGCAGCCTATTCGCCCGGTACAGAGCCTTTATTTCCCACGCTTTCGAGCTTTTCCCTGAGGCCGACAACCTCGGCAAGGTTATCCAACTCAGTGAGTGGGATCCGCCCGGAGAAGGCGAGCTTCTGGTCCTGGCCGAAAGCATCCGGAAACGCCCGATCTCCGTCATGCTCCGCAAGGGAAAGGGATTCTACCTTCTGCTGCCCTGGTTTGGGGAGAAGAACACTGAAGTGGCCGCCTATGTCCTTGAGCGGGTCCTCCCCGAGTTGGCGCCCCAGCTGACGGCTAATGAAGAAAAGGTCTGGCTGGATTCTTATGATTACATTTTTCCCGCCCTCGTCGATGTTTTCAAACAGATGGAGGATGAGAACGTCCGCCACCGCCAGACAATGCGCGACCTGGAGGAAAAGATCGACGAGATCAAAGCGGCCGAACAGGAGCCGTTCAATCAACTGCTTATTGCCGAAGGCAAGGATCTCCAGCAGGCCGTGATCAAGGCTTTCCGGTATCTCGACTGGACCAATGTCGTCGATGTCAACGAATACTGGAAACGCGTCATCCGGGTCCGGGAAGAAGACATCTGGCTTTTGGAGGTGAACGAGGAGTCGATCGAAACACTCATCCGGGACGCACCTCTCACCATGATCATGGTCAGAAGCGGCAATTCAGGGGCGGCGGAAGAGGATTGCCTGCTGCTTCAACGGTTCAAGGGCCGGCGCATGCAGGAGTTCAACAACACCCGGATGAAAGCCCTTCTCATCGGCAATTACTTCATCCAGACCGAGGCCAAGCTGAGGGAGGTCCCGTTCTCCGAAAACCAGATCAGCGAGGCGGCTAAGGACGGCAACGGACTGCTGACAACCTATGAACTTTTTAAGGCCATCAAAGCTGAAAAAGAAGGCCGGATCACCAAAGAGGCCATTCGCCGGCAGTTGGCCGACAAAGTCGGCCTGATCACCTTCGATTATTGAGTTGTCGCCCTTGTCGAAACCGCTCCGCAGCCAGGTGATCGCACCCCAATTTTCGCCGCGGCAGATGGCCGATGAGTGCCTCCGCCGCCTGAAAAGCCTGGCCGACCCGGTCAAGGCCGCGGGCGCCCAAAGGTATTTCAAGGAAGAGGCCCGTTTCCTGGGCATTTCTTCTCCTGACTTGAGGGAACTCAGCAGCGAGGTCTATGAGAAAGTTAAGGCGTATTGGGGCGTCAAAGAAGCGTCGGATTTCTGCGCCATCATGCTCAAGAATCCCTACCACGAGGTCAAAGGCATCGGCATCCTGACTTTCGAAAGATTCCGGGAAGTCTTTCCTAAAACGGTCTTCCCGACGATCAAAGGCTGGCTGAATGCGGACCTGTGCAACAGCTGGGCCCTGGTGGATGTCCTGTGCCCGAACTCGATGGGAGCGCTGTTGGAAAAATATCCGGACCTGGTCAAAGAGATCAAGGATTGGACGAAATCCCCGAACCGCTGGGTCCGGAGAGCTTCGATCGTCTCCTTCATCAAATTGGCCAAAAAACCGGTCTACATCGAGCCCATCTATGAGGTCGCCCGCTCCCATTTCGCCGATTCCGACGATCTCATCCAGAAGGCCAACGGCTGGCTTCTCCGGGAAGCCGGGAAAGCGGATCCGGCCAGATTGGAAAAATTCCTGCGCCAGTACGGACTTTCCATCCCGCGAACAACCCTTCGCTACGCCATCGAGCGTTTTCCCGAGGCAAAAAGAAAAGCCCTCCTCCTGGCCACCAAGAAAGCCTGACTGAATCCTTTCCAAGTTGTCTCTGGACTCCCAATCTGTTATATTCTGACTTCTGCTTGCGCCGTGCCTTATTTACAAATCATCGGGAGGTCTATTCGATGAAATCCATTGTCAAAATCGCATCAATGTCTCTCTTGTTCCTTTCTTTGCTGGCACTGAACGCCTACGCGCCCCAGGAAGCGCGTCTGCTCCGTTTCCCGGCCATATCCAACGACCAGATCGCTTTCAGCTACGCCGGGGACCTCTATTCGGTCGCCCTTTCCGGTGGGGTCGCCCGGAAACTGACCACCCACGAGGGATATGAGGCCTTTGCCCGCTTTTCCCCGGACGGCAAGAACATCGCTTTCACCGGCGAATACGACGGCAACCGCGAGGTCTATCTGATCCCGGCTGAAGGGGGAGTCCCCAAACGTCTGACCTACACTCCAACCCTCGGCCGCGACGACATCTCCGACCGGATGGGGCCGAACAACCTGGTCATGGGCTGGACGAGCGACGGCAAGAGCATCGTCTTCCGTTCGCGCATGCGGGAATGGAATGACTTCCTCGGCCAGCTCTATCTCGTCCCCGCGCAAGGGGGCACGCCCAACCAACTCCCGCTTCCCCGAGGCGGCTTCTGCTCATTCTCGCCCGACGACAAGAGGCTGGCCTACAACCGCATCTTCCGCGAATTCCGCACCTGGAAACGGTACCGCGGGGGCATGGCCGACGACATCTGGATCTATGATTTCGAGAGGAAA
>JBAUIH010000028.1:0-13913 GCA_049682755.1 Candidatus Aminicenantales bacterium
AGTGACCTGCCCGCGGGCCCGCAGCTTGATTAATTCTGCCGTTTTTTCCCGGCCGGCCATCGCTAAATCCGCGCAAATTCTGAATTTCGTATTTTCGTACATATCATAGGCCTCTTCGGACAGGAAGTCAATTCCATATTCATAGACGATGCTTTCACGCCTGAGATCTCAGCGGCTGAAACCTGGAGTCAGAGAGTAAGAAAAGGATGTACTGTCACCCATTATGGTCTACAGTTTCTTCACACGAGCTTGATCCGGGAAGCGACGTCCAAAAAGAATCCTTTCGACCAGACTCCCAAAGATGCCGGGTCCTTTATGAAGGTCTCGACTTCTCTCCGGATTTGATCGATGTCAACGCGCTCGATCCGCCGCGCGAGCAGGCCGCGGAATTCCGTTTCCGTCAGAGGCGACAGCCCTGTCCAATGCTCCGTCTGACGCATCCTCTGCTCGAGGTGAGAGAGCCGGAGATCCGGATGATGAGCCGCGAACCAGACGAAATCGTACCAGTCCCTCCCCTTGAACCGGCTCTTCCATTCGCGGCAGAGGACGGCATGCATTTTCCCGGCGAAGAGATCAGGCAAGCTGAATGTCCTGACGGCGAACGGGACGGGCCGGAGCAGATACCGGGTCTCTGTCGAGAATCCCGGCGGGGGAGCGGTGTCGACCTCCAGCTTGATCTTCAGCACCTGATTCCGGGGGACCTTCTGGACGAGGCCCCTTTCGAACTCGACCGAGATCATCTGGGTTCGCGTCTCGGCCTTGAGGAAAGCGGACTGGATGACCGCCCCGGGTTGCTTGAGCCTGCTTTCGATCTCGACAGCGAACCCGAAGGAGGCGAGCTCCCTTTTCAGCGCGCCGCGGTAGTCGGCCAAGTCCAAAGCCTCATTCTTTTCGAGGAGCGAGAAATCCAGGTCCTCGGAGAACCGGTCGAGCCCGTGAAGCACCCGGAGCGCTGTGCCCCCGTAGAGGGCGGCCTTCTCAAAGAACTTCCTCCTCCAGAGGCCGAGAAGCGCGATCTCCTGCATGATTTCCCTGAGGGCCCTCAGGGAATCACCCCGGGAGCGGATCTCGTACGTGGCCAGCATTTGACGGATGGCCTCATTCATGGGGGGTCTCCTCCCCGGATCTCTCGAGCCGTCTCACGAGCCCGCTCAGACGTCTCAGCTTCATGGAGCGGTAGCGCTCGGCGAACTCATCGATTCTCCCGGCGGACAAGGACCGGACGGCGGCAGCGTCGATCCTCAGGTCCTCCTCGAGGAACCGGCGCATTTCCGCAATGGACGTGATGGGAGCTCCGCGCACGGAGACGATCTTATCGGCCAGGGCCTTTTCGGGCGAGGCGATCAGGAACGCCTGGTCATTCTCCGCTTCCACCCGGACCATGCCGGCCTCATAGGCCCGGGCCGGGATCTGCCGGTAGATGAAGAGTCCGACCGGTGTACTGAACCTGCGCGAACGGCTCATCGTGACCGACGATCGCGGCTTTGAGAAAATGGCCAGGCCCTTGATAGAAGCGAAATGCGCCGTGTTCCTGGTGAGAAGGGGCAGGCCCTTCGCCAGGCAGATCCCGGCGATAAGGATATCCTGATTTCCGACGGTCAGCCCCGCCGCCTTCAGGTCCGTGTAAATCTTGCCGGAATAGGCGGCCGCAAACAGGTCGACAGGTCTCAAATTTCAACAAAACATCGGCGGGAAATATTGCTGACAGGAAAATTGGTGACAGTGCATCCTTTTCCGAATTTCCCCTCCCGAAGCTGAAGCCATAGAAACGGGGACATGATATACTGTCACCAATGGAACCCAAAAAAGAGCTGCTGAGGTTCTATCTGCTGACGCTGCTGCTCTCCTGGCCGCTCTGGTTTCTTTCCGGGGTCCTGACCAGGGAGGAGCCCTTTTATGACCTGAAATGGCTGATCGCCCAGGTCGGAGTTTTCGCTCCTGCGCTGTCGGCCCTGATTCTTTCCGGACGGCTTTCGGCAAGACATCGCAGGAACAGCGTCCGTCTGGCCCTGGTCATCGGAGCCGTCCTGTTGCTGGCCTACTTCGTCGCCGGAGAAAAGAAATCCAGCATCCCCGAATTCTCTCCGGCGATCATGGCGGCCGTGACGGCAACGGCTCTAGCCGTGATGCTCTATCTTTCCCCGCGCAATCGATATTTTCTGCATCTTTCCACGGCCGAAAAACACGGCGTAACGAAGGGCCGGTGGGTAGCCCTCGCCCTGATTTTTTTCCCGGCTCTCTTTCTTTTCAGTTGGATGATCGTCGGGCTCTCCGGGCGATCCTTCGACGTCGCGTCTTTTCAATATGGATGGGCCGGTTTTCTGAGGATCCTGATGACCGTTTTCGCCATGAACCTCATACTCGGAGGCTCCCTGGGAGAGGAGCTCGGCTGGAGCGGTTACGCGCTTCCGCTCTGGCTCCGGTTTTGCACTCCGTTCGAAGCCGGCCTGAAACTGGGCTTTTTCTGCGCGCTGTGGCATCTGCCGATCGATATTTTCGGCGGGGGCGGGTTCTGGATTTTTGCCGTGTTCGCCAGAATCGGCTGGGGAGTCGCCATCTATATTGTCTTCACGTGGTTTTACTTGAAAGCCAACCGCGCCGTACTGGTTCCGGTCATCCTTCATACGACGGTCAATATCCTGCCGGATCTCGGATTCGCCGCTTTCCGGTCCTCCTTTTTTTTGATGACCTTGATAACGGTCGGCGCCGCGCTGATCCTCGGCTCCCGGAGGGAGATGAGGGTCGAGCCGCGCTGATAGAAGAATTGATGACAGTACATCCTATTCCTATTCGGGGGACGCCATACGTAATACACTAATTCCCGCATCTACCGGAAAGATACAATGGATCACGAAGCGTGGATGACTCGTGAAATTAGTGCTTTATGTATGGCGTCCCCCGAATTCCCCGAAGAGTAGGTCCGGGGCGATGCGAGGAGTATCAGGTGTCGGGCTCAAGAAAGCGCGTACGCCAGGAAGTTAGCGAAGCTTTAGCCGGACGGCCATAATAAGCAGGGAAAAAACGATGACGCCGGTAAAGGAATACAAAGCCTTCAGGAGAGCATACAGGGAGCTGAATAATAAGATCTTGGAGAAGTGCCTGAAGAAAGATCAGCTTTTCGGATCGGCCAGCTTGCTCGGTATTGTCCGGAAGGGCACTTTGGTGTTCGACCATGAGGAGGAAACAGACGCTTTGATGGATTTCGTCTTGCATGAATACCAGGAGAAAGGCAAAAACGCGATCGCGCTCTACAGGGAGAAAATCGGCGGAGAGAGCGCCAGGGAAAGGGCCATATTGAACGCCCTGCTTTCCTCCTACACGTCATTGTTTAGAATCGACGCCGTCTCGCCGTCAGAAAGCTTGACGACCTTGAGAGACCTCCTCGGCGAAGGGCAACCGGTCAGGCTCATGGATATCGGTCTCAGCCAATGCGCCACTCCGGGTTTCCTGCTGTTTGTGAGGCCCGTTCCATACAAGGATATGTTCATAACTTCCGGCATATCTTTCGTTTTTCCACCCGGCGTGGAGCGAAATCTTCTTGAGAAATATGGACAATTGCGCGGAAAAACCGAACCGGACAGGCTCCCTCTGGAGAGATTTGTTTACTTTTTTAGAAGGAACCGCGCAGACGGCCTGAGGGTCATTTATCAGTGAGTCTGAGTCATCGAGATGTCCTGTCACCAATTTGTACATTTCGCGCGTCTCGATTTGTTGATTGTTGAGACCTGACCCCAATATCACTTTCCGGACGTCAGCGGATGTCCAGGGCGAAGCGGATGGCCTTGCGGATCTCCTCGATTTTCCGCTGCGACAGTTGGGCGATCATCGATTCAAGACAAGCCTTCGGGATCGTCAGCATCGAATCGCAGTTCACGACGCCCGGCCTGGGGAGTCCTTCCTCCAGCCCGACGGGAACCTCGACGGCGATCCCGCGGATGGTCGTCGTCAGCGGCGCCACCGTGACGGCCGTCCTCACCGGATAGGCTTCGTCCCGGCTGAGAAGGACGACGGGCCTTCGTCCCGCCGGAGGTTTAAGCCGGGCCCACCACACCTCGTCCTTTTTCAAGTCCAGTCTTCTTCCGGCAGGGAATCCGCCGCCGTATCCGCCATGGCCTCGGCGACGGATGCGTCCTCAGGCTTTTGCCGATACCCGTTTTCGTAGGCTCTCAGCAGTCTTTCCCTTTCGCGGGCTTCCTTCCAGAAGCGGAACGCCGACAGAAGAAAGCCGCTGCGGCTCAAGCCGGCTTTCTTGCGGATGGCTTCCAGCTCCACGAATTCCTCCCATGGGATACTGACGGCGAACTTGGCGGATTTTCTCATGGCCGCGACCTTATTATCGGTGGTATGACCATGATAATACCAAAGTATTCTCAATGTCAATGGGAATATGGATGGGATTTGGGGACACGATATACCGTCACCCATTGTTGATTGTTGTGACCTGCCCCGCATTTAGTCAGGGATGGCTATGGCTTTTTGAGGGCCGAGTTGTGAGGCCCGACGACCCTGAGAATGATTTCGTTCCTCTCGCCGAATTCAAAGGTGAACCTGTAATGATCGTCCACCCGTGCTTCGAAAATCGCCTTGGTCCCCCTGATCTTCTTTACGCTAAGAGACGGATGCCGCGGATCGGAAATTAAGATCTCGAGCTGCTTTCGCAGCTTCTTCCTGGTGCGCCCATCCAGTTCAAGGGCGCTTTTTTTGAACCTTTCCGTTCTTGCGAGCTTCAGGCTTTCCTTCCATTTCATCGAAGAGTTCCTCGACGGAATCAAACGATTTCACTCTTCCCCTCCGCATGTCCTCTTCGGCCTCGGCCTCGAGTTTCTGCCAATTTTCCTGCCAGAACCACGACTGGTCCTTGTCAACCGTCGCCTGGGGGACGAGAACGACCGTATCGTCCACGACCTTCAACAGAACGAGGCTCCCTTCCTCGAGATGGAGCTTTTCCCGGACGAAGCTAGGGAGAGTGACCTGCCCGCGGGCCCGCAGCTTGATTAATTCTGCCGTTTTTTCCCGGCCGGCCATCGCTAAATCCTCGCAAATTCTGAATTTCGTATTTTCGTACATATCATAGGCCTCTTCGGACAGGAAGTCAATTCCATATTAATAGACGATACTTTTACGCCTGAGATCTCAGCGGCTGAAACCTGGGGTCAAAAAATGGGAAAAGGATGTACTGTCATCCATTATGGTCTACAGTTTCTTCACACGCGCTCTTCCACTCGCGGCAGAGGACGGCATGCATTTTCCCGGCGAAGAGATCCGGCAGGGTCTGATAATCGAATATCTCCGCCTGGATAAGGTTGCGGACGTCAATGGCAGTAACTCTCACAATTCACCATACTATGTCGACAATATGTCGACATACTAAGCCGAATTAATGCATTTGTCAGGCCCCTATCTCATAGCAAACCTATTCCCGCGGAGCCGCAATTTCGAGATCCCGACAGATCTTCCGCGCCAAGAAATCGTTTATTTCGGAATGCCTCGGTACTGAGGGATTTCTATTTTTTCGCGGATGGCTTTTTTGTCGGCGATTTCATCTTCGACTAGTCTTTTGTTTGCCTCCAACACCAGCCGGACGGCTTCCTTGAGATTTGCACGGGTTTGCTTGAGGGTACCGCCTTGGGTATTCGCTCCGGGTAATTCCTGGACAAAACCGATATAGCCTTCGCGTACCTTAAGAAAAACTGCCGTGAATGACATTTTTTCTCCTCTATTTTGAACAGACGATTTCTTAGGCACGGATTTTCTCATTTCTTCCCTCGCGGCACTAATAAAGCATACCTTTAAGGAAAATGGGGACACGATATACTGTCACCAGTTTCGCCGCCGGGCCTTCACCGCCGCGGCTGGTCTTCCTGTCTCACGATAAAGCCGGACGTTCCGACGTAAACCAGGAAACGGCTATCTTCCCCCAAAGTCTGAAAAACGGAATTTCCATAGACCGTGCTGACAAAGGGCGTCTTGTGGCCGAACTTGTATAGATATCTCCAGAGCGGATGGTCCTCATCCCGGACGAGAGGATAGGCGGTCGCCTCTTTGGAGAGCTCATCCTTGGTTTGAATGTAACGTCCTCTGAGTCGGGTCAATCGGAATCGAGTATGCTTGCCCAAAAAATTGAGCCAGTTGGGCCATTTCAGGATATCCCCTTCCAGCATCCACTGGTCGCCCTTGATAGGATATTGTCTTATGGTTTCAGCCCCATCGGGCCCGAATTGAGTCAGCGTCAGGATGTTTCTTCCGCCGAGTTCCCCCGCCTTCGTGACGATTCTGGCTACGGGCATTTCGTAGGTGAAGGCCTGGTAGGCCCGGAAGAAAAACGCCATGAAAAGTACCATCCCGAACACGGCGGTCCATAGCAAGATGAGGACAAGGTTTCGCAGGCTTGCCCACAGCTTGGGAGAGTCTGTTTTCTTTCGGCCGGCTTTTCTGATCAGCCAGCGAATGCGCTGGTAGAAATAAAACAGAATGAAGAACAGGCCCAACAATACGCCTAAGGCTCCCGCATAAATGGGCCAATTGGGGTTAAAATTAGCCATTAAACTCGTGCTCCCTGCGAGAAATCATATGCCCGGCCGCGGATCGCTGTCAACATTTTATCAGGAGGTGCACAGATGCATTTTGTCGGTATTGACCATCATCGTCAATACTCGCACATGACGTTGATGGACGAACAGGGAAACATCCAAGTTACCCTCATTCTCCGAGAAAGAGAGCCCCATCCATTCGGCCCGCTGGATTGGAATAGCAGAAGTCTTGTTATAATAGGACTTGTCCGCTCACTCACAACCCGGGGGGAGGGATTTCCAAATCGCGACAGATCTTGCGTGCCAAGAAATCGTTAGCTCTCCCTGATTTTCACTATCAATGCCTCCAGCTCACTAGACGTATGGCGTGGTCGAGGATTCTCAGGGATATTCGAATATTGGGGACATGGTATACCGTCACCGATTTTGCGCATCTTGAGGTGCCAAATTGGCACCTTATGTTAGCTTTTTCAGGAATTCTGCTTTTGTCAGTTTTGTGTCTCTGATGATTTCTTGGAGCAACCCTCGACCAATATTCTCCCCCTTATGAAGGGGGACAATCGTTGTCCGGCCATCTGGATGCCTGAAAAAGACGTGGCTGCCGCGCTGCCGGATTTTCCCGAATCCCAGTCTCGTTAGTATCTGAATGACTTGCTTGCTCGGAAGCGGCTTGAGCTTCATCAGAGCGAAACTTCGATCTGCTGGATCCCCACAAATTGCAGATTCTCAGGGACACCTGTTTCGACTTCCAGGTACAGCCGGATGGCTTCTTTCAGTCTTTCCTGGAGCGTATCGAGGCTTTTGGCCTGGGTGTGGCAACCGGGAAGTTCGGGAACCCGTCCAACGAAATATCCGTCTTCGTCCCTCTCGATGATGACATGGAAGGTCCTTGTCATGCGTTTACCCTTCTTCTTGCGCATAGGAGACTATGCTTAGTTTAGCGAAGACACAGCGGCAAATCAATGACATACTTTTCATCATCTTAGAAGACGGTCATTTCGGCTTATCATTCTCACAAACCCGAGGGCCTGCCAGGAGAATGGGAAAAGGATGTACTGTCACCAATTGCGCCGATTTTCTCCAGTTCACCTATATCGGGTGAGTATTCTTTCCCTGTCTTCGCTTTCCTTATCGCCCTTATAATAGATCTCAATGAGCTCGATCAAATCGTCTTCCTGGAGATAGGCATAGATCACGCGAATACCGGAATGGGCTCCTTTCCCTTTGAGCGCCCGGCAAGCGAATTTCCGGGCCTTGTAAACCTTTGGCCGTTGAATGCCAAGCCCCGCAATGTGCACGACTCCTTTGTTGTCAATCCGCAACTTATGGAAGAGCTGAAGCTCCGTCTTGATGAAATTGTCCAGGTCATCCTCCAGGGACCGGAACCTCTTCATAAGCTTCTTCATATCCCGCTCGAATTCCGGCAGGCGGATAATCCCCTTAAACGGCGTCATCATACTCCCGGACCGAATAAGCCGGTGTCCTGTAGAATACGGCCTCGTAATCGATCGTTTTGCCCACCTCCGTCGTCAGCCAGGGGACATCGTTGTGGGAATAGTCGCTGATCTCGCGGGCGTTCATTTCAGAGAGCCTGTTCAGGACACTGTCGATGATTTCTATTTCGTTGCCTTTCAGAATGCCCAAGTCTGGCTTTCTTCGAGGAAGGTACTTCCTTTGAGGATATTCGAAATATTTATTTTTGACTTCGATGAGTTCGTTCTTGGCTATCATTTGGTCGACCACCTTTCTGAATTCCAGAGGCGTCGGTCCGTGCTTGTTTTTCATGTATGTTGCTCCGATGAGTTGATCTTCATACTTCTCGTAATAATCGAAATCAATGAAATAGAGGAGCTTGTAAATAACCGTCTCGCCGATGTTGGGTTTCGCTCCCACCCGGTTCAGGATATAGATGAGGACTTCTCTGAACTTCTCAAGGTTTTTCTGGGGAATATTGATTCTCATCCGGGGCGCCGTGTTGGCTCCGTAAGCTTCCCGGCTCTCTTTGATCACGATCTGTGGCTCCTTTCTGGGATCCAGTAGTGCGTCCACCGACAGATTGAAGATCCCGGCCAATTTCTTGAGCTCTTCAGCACACACCCGCCTCTCTCCATTCTCTATCAGTGATAAGGACGGGCGTGAGACACCCAATTTCTCAGCCAATGCCTGTTGGCTGAGGCCGAGAGACCGCCGGATTTGTTTTATTCTTTGACCCAATGGAATCATCTTGATCTCCTTGAATCCAATTATAGCCATGTTAGAAAATCTGTCAAGATCATGTATGAATATCTGACATCTCTCATTCCATCCAAATGAACGTTGGCGCGGTCGAGGATTCTCAGGGATATTCAAATATTGGGGACATGGTATACTGTCACCGATTTTGCAGAAAGAAAGCCCGGAACTGATGCCAAATAACTTCTGAGCGCCGTTTATGATCGCCTGGCTTAATAAACAATTATGTATAAAATTGTTTGCCAGGGTAAACAATTGTGACAGATAACGGACAAGCCGCCGCCCGGCGTGAGAATTAGCCATGCTCCCTTTCGTCTATCTGATGAGGCGAAGTCCTCGGCGGAATCGGAGATATCGAAAAGTCAAACCAGTTTATACAGATAGATAATTCTATTGACAAACTGTAAAGAGTGATGGATTTATCCAGGGTCCTAACCATCTGGCAGTCCATCCCCAGAGAGGAAGCCTGTTCGAAAGCTTCATAATCTCTGGGGGCGGAGAACACCTCGTTTCTGAAGGCATCTCGGTTGTTCCCTGGAATAGGGCCGCGGAGTTGATCGGCACGAAGGCCGGATAGCCGGTGGGGCAGGTCTCAACATTCAACAATTCTCCGCACATTAAACCTGCCTTAAAATCCAACCCTGAGCCCCATCGCTCCCAAAGACTTCCTCTCCGAAACCGCCTACCGCCCCCTGCCGACTCCTCTTGTCCAAGCGGCCCGCGAGTTGTTTGAACAGGGCGACCTCCGGCCGATCCGCCGTGCCAGAGCGGCAACCGACCCCGCCGTCTTCAAGATCAAGGCAATCATCCACGAAGCCGCCGCCCGCCAAGAAAAAAGACTGATCCTCCTCACGGGAGTGCCGGGCGCAGGCAAGACCCTTGTCGGACTGCGCCCGGCGCATGCCCATTATCTCGACGATCTTGCCGTTCCCAGAGAGAATGGTAAACCCAGCGCGCCGGCGGTCTTCTTATCCGGGAACGGCCCTCTCGTCGAGGTGCTTCAATACGAACTCCGCGGCGCCGGCGGCGGGGGCAAGACTTTCGTTCGCGGCGTCAAAGAGTACGTCAAGAGATATTCCTCACGTCCGGGTTTGATCCCGCCTGAACACGTCTTGATCTTTGACGAGGCCCAGCGGGCATTCGACGCCGAGCAAGTCCAGATTAAACACGCCGATGTGCCCGGTTTCATCGGCGGCAAATCAGAGCCGGAACACTTCATCGAGTTCGCAGAGCGCATCCCCGAGTGGTGCGCCGTGATCGGCCTCATCGGCTCGGGGCAGGAAATCCACATCGGCGAGGAGGGCGGGCTCATCCAATGGAGGCTGGCTATCGAAGGCTCGTCCGACCCACACGCCTGGACCGTTCACGGCCCGCCTCAACTTCACGACGTCATGCACGGGAGCTCAATCGGCTTCGAGGAATCGCCGACACTCAGCCTGGACACGGAGATCCGCTTTCATCTCGCCTCCGAGATCCATGGGTTCGTCAATCAACTTCTTGAAGGCGGGGAGGAGCCATCAAACGCCGCCCTGGCGGAAAAGCTTGAAAGCCAGGGCTATCACCTGAGGATCACCAACGACCTCAATAAAGCCCGCGGTTACCAGCGAAGAGCCCAGGTCAAGGACCCCTTCCAGCTCCGCAAGAACTCCTACCGAGTCCTCCTGACGCGCGGCCGCGACGGCACGGTCGTCTTCATTCCACCCCTCCCCGAACTCAAAGAAACGAGCGATTACCTCAAGAAATCCGGCTTCCGTCCGCTTGACTAGTACGAGCGCATTAAATAAAGTGTCATTGCGAGGAACGGAGTGACGAAGCAATCTCCGATTAACAGGCATAGATTGCTTCGCTCCCGATGATCGCCCGCAATGACGATGAAATATTATTAATTGCTTTTGTATCAGTAAAATACGGGATTAAGTCTCAACATTCAACAATTCCCTGCACAATGAGCTCGCCGTGATTTGTTGATTGTCGAGACCTAACCCCCTGTCCGCCGCCTAAACAATTGTTGACGCCTCCCCAACATAGTGTTATATACCCATCCGCCAGCTAACGGCTATTCCTTCGGGGAGGCTTACGGGCAGAAAGCCATAGAGGGGCGCAGATAACGCGCGCCGTCTCTCTCCACCCTTAACAAGATCCCAGGCTGCCTCAATAACGACTTTCGTTTCTCTCTTAAAGCACGAATTGCATGGTCAATATATGATCTTAATGCGCTTTCTCATAAACCAGCCATCGATCATGAATACAACTTTGCTCATGAAGGTTCCCTGTAAAACAAAGCCCCTTGGTCGATCCCGGCCTTTTTATCAGCGGCCAGGATGTCGCAAGGGGCGTTTTGTAAGCTTTCCTTTAATTTTGCCACTCTTATTATAGCACCACTGTCAAGTTTCATTCTATCCTAATAGACGTATGGCGTGGTCGAGGATTCTCAGGATATGGGGACATGGTATACTGTCACCAATTCTTAGCAGGGATGAGATAGTCCCAATCCCCAGGTCGTCTTCTTATTTGAAACCGGGCCACGAAATCTGCGCGCATGGCCGCAGCATCCCGGTCGCCGCGTCGCCGAACGGAGGCTAAGAGATGACTAAGAACGCAAAGCACAGCTGCCGCTTGACAGCGCCCGCTTTACACCTCATTATACACATAATGAGGTGTAATAATGAGGACAAACATCGTGATCGATGAAGCGCTTATGAAAGAGGCGATGACGCTCTCGGGGCTGAAGACAAAGCGGGACATCGTCCACAGAGCCCTCGAGGACTTTGTCCGCAACCTGAAGAAAAGGGACCTGCGGGAGATCCGGGGAAAGGTGAGCTTCGCCGCCGGATATGATCACAAGAAGCTGAGGTCCCGGTGATTCTGGTCGAAACCTCGGTCCTGATTGATTTTCTCAGGGGAGAGGATAATCCCTCCGTCCAAAAACTTCGCCGGGTCATCGACCAGGATATCCCGTTCGGCATCTGCCCGCTCGTGTTTCTGGAAGTCCTCCAGGGGGCGGCGACGGAAAAGGATTTCAAGCTGCTCAAGGAGTATCTCCAGTCCCAGGCTTTCTTCGACGTCCAAGATGGGCGCGAATCCATCGCCGAGGCCGCGCGGATGTCGTTCGACCTGCGCCGGAAAGGGAAGGCCGTCGGAAGCTCGATCGATCTCCTGATCGCCCAGACGGCCATCGACAATGACCTCTATCTCCTTCACAACGATTCCGATTTCGACCGGATCAAGCAGGTCTCCCGCCTCAAGACGTGGGATTGAAGAATTGAAGAACTGGGGGACACGGTATACTGTCACCAATTTCCACCAATTTCGACTGCCACCAAGCTAACATATCTATATGTAAATTAGTAATTGACAAATAGACTATCCATTTGTAAAATAGGAGGAGATGATTAAACCGCGACTCATCCTCGACAAGATCAGGCCCTACCACGATTCTCCCGAAGCCATCATCATCACCGGCATGAGGAGGACGGGCAAAACGACGCTTCTCAAACTGATTTTCAGCCGGATCCAGTCGCCGAACAAGCTCTTTTTGGACCTTGAAAACCCGCTCAACAGAAAGTATTTCGAAGAGACGGATTATGCACATATCAAGTCCTCTCTCGAAATCCTGGGGCTTGATTTCGCGCAGAGGACCCATGTTTTTCTTGATGAGATCCAGCTCGTCCCGGCATTGCCCTCGGTTGTCAAGTATCTCATCGACCATTATCAAGCCAAGTTCTTCCTGTCCGGCTCGGCGAGCTTCTATCTCAAGAACCTCTTCAGCGAATCTCTCTCGGGCAGAAAATTCATCTTCGAGCTCTTTCCCCTGACCTTCGGAGAATTCCTGGTCTTCAAGGACAGCCCGTTGAAGATCCCCGGAGATCCTCGGAATATCGCCCGTCCCGTCTTTGAGTCCATCTCGCTCCTTTACGATGAATATCTCCGCTTCGGGGGGTTTCCCGGAGTCGTCCTGAAAACAAATCCCACTGAAAAGGCGATGACCCTGGACGACATCTTCACGTCCTATTTTCAGTGGGAGGTCCTCCAACTGGGCGATTTTCGCAAGAATGCCGTTATCCGGGATCTGATCGTGCTCCTGGCTCAGAGGATCGGCTCAAAGCTGGACGTTCAGAAGATCTCCAAAGAACTCGGCATCTCCAGGCCGACGCTATACGAATACATCTCCTTCCTCGAGGGCACGTTCTTCTTCAAGCTGATCAGGCCGTATGCGAGGGCTAAGGACACCGAGATCAGAAAAAGCCCCAAGGTCTATCTCTGCGACACCGGCCTGGCTAATCGCCTGGCCAAGCTGGATGAGGGGAGAATTTTCGAAAATTCGATTTTTCAAAATCTCCGGGCAAAGGGTGAGATCGCTTACTACGAAAAGAAAAATGGAGCGGAGATCGATTTCCTGTTGGACAAAACGCATGCCTTTGAAGCCAAGATCACTCCCCGGCAGAGGGACGTGAATCAATTGAAGCGGGTGGCGGAAGAACTCGGGATGAAATCGTTTCATGCCGTTTCGAAGAACTTTACCGACCTGAAAAACACGCTCTATGGTTTTATGATATAGGATCCGCAAAACCTGGGACACGGTGTACTGTCACCAATTTTGTTGAGGACTGACCCCCAGTCCGCCGCGTAAACAATTGTTGACATCCCACCAACATAGTGTTATATACCCATCCGCCAGCTAACGGCTATTCCTTCGGGGAGGCTTACGGGCAGAAAGCCATGGAGGGGCGCAGATAACGCGCGCATAATCATGCAAGGGGTCCTCGGCGCTCGCATCCGCAAAGCCCGCGCCGAACTGGGCCTCTCCCAGGCCGCCTTCGCCCGCGCCCTGGGCTTCTCCTCGGAGTTCATCTCCCTCCTCGAGACCGACAAGCGCGCGCCGTCCCTCGCCACCCTGAACAAAATCGCCGCCTTCCTCAAGAAAGACATCCGCTCCTTCCTCGAGGAGAAAGAAGGCGCCTTCAACATCCTCCTCCGGGGCGATGCCTCCGACCTCAAAGCGCCCGGGCCTGCGACTTCGCCCGAGTCCGCATCCCAACCCCTCGACCCCGCCTCCCAGGCCGTCCTCCGGCGCTTCAAGCGCTACTGCGACGACTACCTGAGGCTCGAGCGCCGCGCCAACCGCCGCCTCCCCCTCGCTCCCCTCTACGC
>JBAUIH010000029.1:0-1669 GCA_049682755.1 Candidatus Aminicenantales bacterium
GGAAACGGCGGCCGCCCTGGAGGGACGGGGCGTTGTCCTGGCCGACGTGGAAAAAGCCTTCGCTGGCGCGTCCGCCGACGGACTCCCCGGCCGCGAGCTTTTCCTGGACCATGTTCACATGACTTTCGACGGCAGTTACCTGATCGCGCGGACTCTCTTTGACCTCATCAGGGACTTTCTGCCGGAGGAAGCGACCCGGGGAGCGGTACTCACGGCGAACCTCCCCGGCCCGGAGATCTGCGCCGAAAGGCTGGCCTTTACAGAGTGGGACCGCCACCAGGTCCTGGACGACATGCTGGAGGCATATTTCCGAAAGCCGCCTTTCACGAACCAGCTGGACAATCCCCAGGAAGTCGCTCGAAAGGAAGGGGAGTTGGCCGCCTTGAGGGCCCGGCTCACACCCGATGTCTTACGGGACGCATCCTCCCGATACGAACGGGCCATCGCCCTGTCTCCCCGGGACTGGTGGCTGCGCTGGAAATACGCCCAGTTCCTCGACATGGGGCTGGACCAACCCCGGGAGGCCTTGGGCCATTATGAAGCCATGACCCGGCTGGTGCCCCACTCCTTCCTCGGGTATTCGGGCATGGGGTATATCCAGCAGCGGCTTCATGACGCTGAAGGAGCCATCTCCTCCTGTCTCAAAGCTCTGGCCCTCGCGCCCGGAAAGGCCGAAGTCCATAACACCCTGGCCGCGGCCTACATGATCCAGGGCGCCTCGGGACAGGCCGAAACTCATTTCCTCAAGGCTATCGCCCTTCAGCCACACTATACGGTTGCCTATGACAATCTCGCCCTCCTGTATGCAAAGGACGGACGGCTCTCGGAGGCCGTCCGGGTCTGCCGACAGGGGCTGGCCTTCGAGCCCGAATCCGTCGAACTGATCCTGGCCCTGTCCCGGCATCTCGTCCAAATGGGTTTAAGGGACGAGGCCATCGCCGAAATCAGAAAAGCGCAGCAAAAAAACCCCCGGAATGAGGAGCTCAACCGGGGGCTCAATGAATTGTTATGGGAGAAGGTCAGCAGGCGGTAAGGTTTCTGGAGTCCCATGGAAGCGCTCTCTCTCCTGATGATGATTCTCGTGAGCCTTTGGGCCTATTCCGCGGGGGCCGGCGCCCGGGCCGGGCGCCGCTCGGACCCCAGACCGAGTCTGGCCGACCTGGCAGTCATGACGCTCGTCTGGGCCGGCGGAATCCTGGCCCGGTTTCGGCTTCCCTGGAACACATGGCTCGTGACATTGGGATGGGCGGTCCCGGCCTATCTGTCAGGCCGGCTATCCCGGCTTGCCCAGTTGAAAAAAGAATCTCCAGGCCGCGGCGCGCCCGAAACCGCCGTTCCGGCCGACATGCCGGAGAGGGGGGTCAAAAAGCTGGGGAGGAAATGGCGGGATTTCTCCCGGAGGGCCGGCGCCTTTCAGGCCCGGCTGATCCTCTCGTTTGTCTTCCTTCTCGCCGCGGCCCCCTTCGGATTGATCGCCAAAATCAAGGACCCCCTGCGGCTTCGAAAAGGACTCCAGGACAGCTATTGGATCCCTCGCGCCGAACAGGACGATGATCTGGAACGGTCCCGGAGGCAGTTCTAATGCACATCCTGGGCATCTCCTGCTTTTACCATGATGCCGCGGCGGCCATTCTCCGGGACGGCGTGCTCCTGGCCGCGGCCGAGGAAG
>JBAUIH010000030.1:0-1552 GCA_049682755.1 Candidatus Aminicenantales bacterium
AATGACGTTGCGGCTTAAGTGCCTTTCTTCCTGCCCTCTTCAGAGGCCAGGTCTTTTTCGCCCTGGACCTCAACCAGGCGGGCCTCGATGAGCTCCCGGAGGCTGCTCCTGACCTTGAAAAGAGGGGATCCCAGCCGGGCGGCGATCTCCTCAACTCCGAGAGGGCTCTCGAGGCTCTTCAACAGGGCCTTGGCCGATGGCGAGATTGTCCCGTCTGGATTAACACAGGCCATTGGCTGTCTCCTTCACTTCAATTCCTTCTTGCTGAAGTACCAATCCGTGCGCTCGATGTTTTTCTCTTTCATCCTCTCCTCGGCCATTTCCTGGGTCTTGGGCGTAGGAACGATGACCTTGTCTCCGGGACGCCAGTTGGCCGGGGTGGCGACCCCGTTCTTGTCGGCGGTCTGGAGGGCCTGGACGAGCCGCAGGATCTCGTCCATGTTCCGGCCGGTCGACAGCGGGTAGTAGATGATCGCCCGGATGACCTGCTTGTCATCGATGACAAAAACGGCCCGCGAAGTCTCGGTTTTGCTCTCTCCCGGCATGATCATGCCGTAGAGAGTGGCGACTTCCTTGTTGAGGTCGGCGATGATCGGGAAAGTGATCTTCTTGCCGAACTTCTCCTCGACATTGCGGGCCCAGGCGATGTGCGAATAAACGCTGTCGATGCTAAGGCCCATCAGCTCGACGTTCATCTCCCGGAGTTTGGGATGGATCTCGGAAAAACCCAGGAACTCCGTCGTACAGACCGGCGTGAAATCGGCCGGGTGGGAGAAAAGGATGAGCCAGGAGCCTTTGAAATCCTCGAGCTTGAGGACGCCGTGGGTCGTAACGGCCTCGAATGGCGGCGCCGGGGAACCGATCCTCGGCAGGCCCGTCGGGATTTGAGTTGCGGTTGTGTTATCCATAGAAATATACCTCCAAATTAGATTTTTGACGTTTGTGCCTTCCGGCTCCGGCACTGGGGACAGAGTCCGTAAAATTCAACCTGGCTGCGGATGACCTCGTACCCCTTTTTTTCCTCATCGGTGAGGACGGGGCTGAATCTTTCCGGAATATCCACGATCTTCCGGCAGCGGACGCAGATGAGATGATGATGGGATTCGGAGACGGCATCAAACCGTTTTTTGACGGGATCGAACCCGACCTCGACGACCTCCCCGCGCTCGCGCAGCGCCTGCAACGTGTTGTACACCGTGGCCAGGGAGATCGTTGGAAATTGTTTTTTGACGGCGGCATAGACCTCCTCGGCGGAGGGGTGGGAACGATCGCTGCCCAGAAACCTCATGATGGCCAGCCTTTGTGGAGTCCTCCGGAACCGTTTTTCCCTTGCCGCCCGGCCCTTATTTAGTTTAAACATAATCTTAAGTAATAATTATTTTAACATACACCTATGGATTTGTCAACTGCCTTATCCTACCCAAGATGGCCAATAGGAAAACGGCATTCCAGTTCGAGTTCCCTATTCTCTCAGCCGGGCCATGGTTTCATAGAGCACCGGGACAACGATCAAACGGAGTATGATGGCGAAGAAAAAACCACCGACATAGAC
>JBAUIH010000031.1:0-2481 GCA_049682755.1 Candidatus Aminicenantales bacterium
TGGTCTTGAAGCGGTTGAAGTCCTCCTCCCAATTCTTGATCGCATGGATTTTCGCGTCTCGCTTCACCGCACGCCTCCTATTTTTCCAGGATGTCCTCGGCGAGCCTGAAGCTGGGCCCCATTGTCGATGAAATCGACATGGTCCGGATATACTTGCCCTTGGCGGCGGCAGGCTTGGCCTGGACGACGGCTTGGATGTAGGACCGGATGTTCTCGACCAGCTTCTCCTCCGAGAAAGAGATCTTGCCGACCGGGGAATGGAGGATGGCCGTTTTGTCGACCCGGAACTCGACCTTTCCGGCCTTGGTCTCCTCGACGGCTTTCTTGATATCGAATGTCACAGTCCCCGATTTGGGGTTGGGCATCAAACCCTTGGCACCCAGGATCCGGCCCAGTTTGCCGACCCCTCTCATCACGTCCGGCGTGGCGATCACAACGTCGAAATCGATCCAGCCTCCCTGGATCTTCTCGATCAGTTCCTCGCCTCCTGCATGGTCCGCCCCGGCCTCCTCGGCCTCCTTGATCTTCTCCCCCGCGGCGATGACGCAGATCTTCTTCTTCTTTCCGGTCCCGTGCGGCAGGACGACGATTCCCCGGACCATCTGGTCGGAATGCTTAGGGTTCACACCCAGACGAAGGGCGATGTCTACGGATTCGTCGAACTTGGCATAGCTCGCTTTCTTCAAGAGGGCGACCGCCTCTTCAAGCCCGTAGACCGATTGCCCCGCCAGCTCCTTGGACTTGACATACTTCTTGCCTCGTTTACTCACTGACGATCTCCAATCCCATATTTCTGGCAGTGCCTTCGATGATCCTCCTGGCGGCCTCGAGGTCGCTGGCGTTGAGGTCGGGGAGCTTCACCCGGGCAATGTCCTCGATTTGTTTCTTCGTCACCCGGCCGACCTTTTCTTTATTCGGAGCCCCCGATCCCTTGGCGATGCCCGCCGCTTTCTTCAGGAGATAGGAGGCAGGCGGGGTTTTGAGCTCGAAAACGAAACTCTTATCCTTGTAAACCGTGATGATCACCGGAATGATCGATCCTTCCTCCATCCCCCGGGTTCTGTCGTTGAACTGGCGAACGAAATCCATGATGTTGACGTTGTGCTGGCCCAGTGCCGGGCCGACCGGAGGCGCCGGGCTGGCCTGCCCGGCGGCGATCTGCAATTTGATTCGCGCGACGACTTCCTTTGACATCATTCCCTCCTAGAGCTTCTCCACCTGCAGGAACTCCAGTTCCACGGGGGTTGAGCGGCCGAAGATTGTGACCATCACTTTGAGCGTATTCTTCTCGTGATTGACCTCTTCCACGATTCCGCTGAAATTGAAGAACGGGCCGTCGATGATCCGGACGGCCTCTCCCTTCTCGAACGAATGCTTGGGTTTGGGTTTTTCCGAGGTCGTTTCCATATGCTCGACGATCTGTCCGACTTCATCCCGGTTGAGAGGTGAAGGCTTTCTCCCCGACCCGACGAAGCCGGTCACCTTGGGGGTCTCACGAACAAGGTGCCAATTCTCGTCATTCATCTCCATCTCGACCAGGATGTATCCCGGATAGGACCTCTTGGTGGAAACGACCTTCCGTCCGCCCTTGATCTCGATGACATCCTCGGTGGGAATGATGATCTGCCCGAACTGGTCCTCAATGTTCAGCTCGATGGACCGCTGGCGGATCGATTCGGCCACGAATTTTTCAAATCCGGAATAGGTGTGAACGACATACCAATTCTTTGCCATTTTTCTAACCTGCTCAGCTAAAGAACGCTTGAATCTTCAGGAGGACCCAGGAAAAGACGGCGTCCATGAAATACAGGTAGAAGCCAAAGAAGACCATGGCGATGATGACCACCACGGTCGTGTTATAGACTTCTTTGCGGGAAGGCCAGGTGACCTTCTTGATCTCAGAGCGCACCTCTCTCAAAAAATTAGGGAAACGCTTGTACCATCTGACTTTTTGTTCCATGGGCAATCTCTCTTCAATAAACGCGCCGTCCTGAGCTCCTGCCTCCTTTGATCTGAGGGAGTGCGTGCTTGACTGCTGCTCTCTTCTCGCTAAGAACGAGGGCAGGTGAGGCAGGACTCGAACCCGCAACCTGCGGTTTTGGAGACCGCTGCTCTAACCAGTTGAGCTACTCACCTTCCCGATGTTATTCCTTTCTCAATATATCTCGATCGCGACCGCCATCCCGGCAGCGGTCTACTTCACTTCCTTGTGAAGCGTGTGCTTCCGGCAGAACTTGCAGTATTTTCTGGTTTCCAGACGCTCGGTTTGAGTCTTCTTGTTCCTGGTCGAGGTGTAGTTCCGCCGTTTGCACTCCGTGCACTGCAGGGTGATCAGCTCTCTCATTCTGGTGCGGAATCACTCGAGAACTTCGGTCACCGAGCCGGCGCCGACCGTCCGTCCGCCCTCCCGGATGGCAAACCGCAGCCCCTTCTCCATGGCCACGTCCGTGATCAGCTCGATCTCCAGGTTCACGTTGTCCC